>JBGSOH010000260.1:0-27857 GCA_041739205.1 Saprospiraceae bacterium | reverse complement strand
CAACTTTATATGACGAATCGTTTTTCCTGTTCCTTCTAATATTTTGGAAGTGTCGTCAAGTTTTTCAATATTTTAGGTAAACCCAATTGTCACATAATTTTTATTGACCATAAAATACGAAAAGTCTTTTTTCGTTTTAAAATAGGCCTACTTCATTTGAACTCTTCCACTGCGTTTTGCACTATTTGATGAATGAAGGTTTGCAACACTTGCAAGATCTCCTTTTGTTCAGTTAGCGTATTGTGTATATATTCGGGTACTTGTTTGTTCAATTTTTTATTCAGTTTTACCTTGTATGAAGACTTAAGCAAGAAATATTCTTCAGCTAGCATAAATTGTTTTTCGTCCCAATTACAAATCGAAAAATTGAAAATTTTTATTATTTTTATCGTATTTTGGGCTTAAAACCTTGATTTTTTCAATAATTTAATATTAATTTTAAACAATTCCATCAGTATCAATTATTTAGTGTCATTCAAAAGATGATAAGGTGTTGATTGGGATTTTATTAAACATAGATAGACATTTATACATTCAAATAATTAAATATGTTTTTGGTTAAAATTTAGTTTGGAGATCAAAAAAAGCTTTTAGAAAATGGAATGCATTAGATTTCAACATTTTATTGAAAAAAATATTTCAAAAATCTACCTTTCATTAGGAAAATAATAATACCTTTGCGTCTCTTTTTGAAGAAGCGTTGAATTTCTTCGAGAAAATATCAAAATTTTATTTAAATTTGCACATATGCCAACTATAAATCAGTTAGTTAAAAAAGGTAGAGAGAAAGTGGTGGTTGCCAGTAAATCTAGAGCACTTGACTCATGCCCTCAGAAAAGAGGAGTTTGTACAAGGGTTTATACTACGACACCAAAGAAACCAAACTCTGCACTTAGAAAAGTTGCCAAAGTAAGAATGACGAATGGTATCGAAGTAATTTGCTATATCCCAGGTGAAGGGCACAACTTACAAGAACACTCTATCGTATTGGTAAGAGGTGGTAGAGTAAAAGATCTTCCAGGTGTTAGATACACTATCGTCAGAGGAGCTTTAGATACTGCAGGTGTTGCAAAGAGATTGCAGAGCCGTTCAAAATACGGTGCAAAAGCGCCTAAGAAATAATATATCGTTTAAGATCATTATAATAATTTTATCGAAAGATGAGAAAAAGAAAACCAAAAAAGAGAGTAATAGCACCAGATCCACGATATGGTGATCCAATGGTTACTCAATTTGTAAACAACATGATGTGGGAAGGTAAGAAAAGTGTTTCTTACGCAATATTCTATGACGCTATGGATAAAATAGAAAGTAGAATAAGTGAAAATCCTCATGAAATTTGGAAAAAGGCATTGGAAAATGTAATGCCTGCTGTAGAAGTAAGAAGTAAAAGAATTGGTGGGGCAACTTTCCAGATTCCTACTGAGATCAGACCAGCAAGAAGACTTTCTATTGGTATGAAGTGGGTAATCAGATTCTCAAGAGCTAGAAGCGGAAAAGGAATGGCAGAAAAATTATCTGCAGAATTGATCGCAGCAAGCAAAGGTGAAGGTGCCGCAGTAAAAAGAAGAGAAGATACGCACAGAATGGCTGAAGCAAACAGAGCTTTTGCACACTTCAAAGCGTAATTTATTTTTTTCTGAAACATTATTTTTTAATCGATCTATAAAATCTTATAACCATAATCATGGCAAAGGATCTTAAATTTACCAGAAATATTGGTATTGCTGCACACATTGATGCAGGTAAAACGACCACTACAGAGCGTATTCTATATTACACAGGGATAAGTCATAAGATAGGTGAAGTTCATGATGGCGCTGCTACCATGGACTGGATGGAACAAGAGCAAGAGAGAGGTATTACTATTACTTCTGCAGCAACTACTTGTAGCTGGAGTTACCCAACTATTCAAGGTAAGCCAACTGATGAAACTCAACCTTACCACTTTAACATCATTGATACTCCAGGTCACGTAGATTTCACGGTAGAGGTGAACAGATCATTGAGAGTTTTGGATGGTCTTGTATTCCTTTTTAGTGCAGTTGATGGTGTAGAGCCACAGTCTGAGACAAACTGGAGACTTGCAGAAAGATACCGAGTACCAAGTATCGCTTTCGTTAATAAAATGGATAGATCAGGTGCGGATTTCTTTAATGTAGTAAACGATATAAAAGAAAAGTTAGGTGCTAATGCTATTCCACTTCAAGTTCCGATCGGAGCAGAAGAAAAATTTAGAGGTGCCGTAGATTTGATTAGTAATGTTGCCATGGTTTGGAATGATGAAGACCAAGGTATGACTTATAAAGAAATTGAAATACCTGCTGATATCGCAGATACAGTAATAGAGTACAGGGCAAAACTCATCGAAGCTGTAGCAGAGTATGATGTTGAATTAATGGAAAAATTCTTTGAAGATCCTAATTCAATAACTGAAGCAGAAATAAAAGCTGCAGTACGTACAGCAGTTATGGATCTAGCATTTACTCCTGTAATGTGTGGTTCAGCTTTCAAAAACAAGGGTGTTCAAGCGGTATTAGATGCAGTTTGTGCTTACTTACCATGTCCTTTGGATGTAGATGCCATCACAGGTACTAATCCAAAAACAGAATTAGAAGAGCAGAGAAAGCCATCAGTTAATGAGCCTTTCGCAGCATTGGCGTTCAAAATTGCAACGGATCCATATGTAGGTAGGTTAGCATTTATGAGAGTGTATTCAGGTGCTTTAGACGCAGGTTCATATGTATTGAATACACGTTCAGGAAACAAAGAAAGAATTTCTCGTTTATACCAAATGCATGCAAACAAGCAAAACGCTATTGATAGAGTGGAAGCTGGTGATATTGCTGCGGGTGTAGGATTTAAAGATATTCGTACTGGTGATACACTATGTGACGAAAGCAAACCAATTGTACTTGAGAGTATGGTATTCCCAGAGCCAGTTATCGGTCTAGCTATTGAGCCTAAAACTCAAAAAGATCTTGATAAACTTGGTATGGCCTTAAACAAACTGTCAGAAGAAGATCCGACATTCAGAGTAAAATATGATGAAGAAACTAACCAAACTGTTATTAGTGGAATGGGTGAGCTTCACTTAGAGATCATTGTGGACAGATTGAGAAGAGAGTTTAAAGTTGAGGTTAACGAAGGTGCACCACAGGTAAATTATAAGGAAGCATTAACTGCGAGTGTAGAGCACACAGAAAGATTGAAAAAACAATCAGGTGGTTCGGGTTTATTTGCACAGATGTCTTTCGAATTAGGACCTGCTGATGAGAAATTTTTGGAATCTGAAGATTTCAAATCAGGTAAGACTAAACTTCAGTTTGTAAATGATATTTTCGGTGGATCAGTTCCTAAAGAATATTTTGCATCGATTGTAAAAGGATTTACATCTATGATGGATAATGGTATCCTAGCAGGTTACCACATCGATAGCATGAAAGTTAGATTGTATGATGGTCAGACCCACGCAGTGGATTCAAAACCATTGGCATTCGAATTATGTGCTAAAGAAGGTTTTAAAGAAGCATCTAAGAAGTGTAATCCAGTGTTGCTTGAGCCAATTATGAAGTTAGAGGTAGTATCTCCAGATGAGTATGTAGGTTCTGTGATAGGTGACCTTAACAGAAGAAGAGGTTTACCAAAGGGTCAAGATACAAGATCTGGTGGTGCAGTAGCTATTCAAGCAGAAGTTCCTTTGGCTGAGATGTTTGGTTACGTTACACAGCTTAGAACTATCACTTCTGGTAGAGCATCTAGCAGTATGGAGTTCAGTCACTTCTCACCAGCACCAAAGGGAATAGCTGATGCAGTGATAGAAAAAGCAAAAGGTTTAAAAGTTTAGAATTTTTTTTTAAAATAATTAAAAAATATTTTTTAATTCGGTAAAGAGTGTTATCTTTGCGCCTCTTAAGAAATAGAGATAATAATAACAACAGGTTATGAATCAAAAAATCAGGATAAAACTCCGCTCTTACGATCACAATTTAGTAGATAAAAGTACTGAAAAGATTGTTAAGACGGTTAAAAACAGCGGTGCTGTTATTTCCGGTCCGATTCCGCTGCCAACTGAGAAGGAAGTATTTACGGTATTGCGCTCCCCGCACGTAAATAAAAAATCTCGTGAGCAGTTCCAGCTTAGGACCCATAAAAGAGTCATCGAGATTTTTACACCTACCCAGAAGACGGTAGATGCACTTTCGAAGCTTGAGCTTCCAAGTGGTGTAGACATCCAGGTTAAACTCACTTAATCGCTGGATTTTTAATTTTTATTTTTAGATTCTGAAGTATTGAGGTACTAGACTCTAAAGTCTTATGTCTTTAGTTTAAAAATTTAATCATGAACGGATTAATAGGAAAGAAAATTGGTATGACCAGTATTTTCGATGCTGCCGGCAAGAATATAGCTTGTACAGTCATCGAAGCTTTACCTAATGTTGTCACTCAGGTGAAGACAGTAGAAACGGATGGATATGATGCCATTCAGTTAGGATATGGTGAAGCGAAGGTAAAAAATACTTCAAAAGCACTTCTAGGGCATTTTGATAAGGCAAATACAACACCTAAACGTGAAGTAGTAGAGTTTAGAGATTATCCTGTAGCAAAAGCGCTTGGCGATGAGGTAGCATTAACTGAAATTTTCACTGAAGGTGAAAAGGTGAGTGCTGTAGGTACATCAAAGGGTAAAGGTTTTCAGGGTGTTGTTAAAAGATACCATTTCGCAGGGGTTGGACAAGCTACTCACGGTCAGCATAACAGACTTAGAGCTCCGGGTTCGGTAGGTGCATCAGCATGGCCTTCTAGAGTATTCAAAGGTGTAAGAATGGCAGGACGTATGGGAAATGACAGAGTCAAAACGAAGAATTTGAAAATTGTTAAACTTTTACCGGATGCAAATCTTATCCTTATACAAGGGGCAGTACCGGGTCATAAAGGTTCTTTCGTAATCATTGAAAAGTAAGGAATATGAAACTCGATGTATTAAATATTCAAGGTAAAAGTACAGGTAGATCTATAGAGTTGCCTGAGGGAATTTTTGGAATAGAGCCGAATGCTCATGCCGTATACTTAGCTGTTAAGCAATTCAATGCTGCGCAAAGACAAGGTACACACAAATCCAAAGAAAAATGGGAGATATCTCGTTCAACAAAGAAGATTAAAAAGCAAAAGGGTACAGGTACTGCTAGAGCTGGTTCTATGAAGAGTCCAGTATTTAGAGGTGGTGGTAGAACATTCGGTCCTGAGCCACGTAATTATACTTTCAAGTTGAATAAAAAAGTTAAAGAATTAGCGCGATATTCAGCTTTTTCTGATAAGGTTGCAAATACTTCATTGATCGTGGTGGAAGACTTTAGCTTTGATAAGCCAAGTACTAAGGGCTATATGAATTTGCTTACAAGTCTTGATGTAACTGGAAAATCAATCCTACTTACTTCTGATTACAACAGTAATGTATTTTTGAGTAGTAGAAATTTACCAAAATCTAAGGTTGTGAATGTTAAGGATGTAAATACTTATGAGCTTATTAATGCTGATATATGTATTATCTCTGAGAATTCAGTTAATCAACTTAGAGCTTCTTTCGAACAACAATAAAATTGATCCGAGATGTCAAATAATATTTTAATAAAACCAATCATATCTGAGAAATCAGAAAAATTGACAGGAAAGGGAAATCAATATACCTTTGTAGTTGATAAGAAGGCGAATAAAATCGAAATCAAGAAGGCTGTAGAGTTAATGTTTACGACAAATGTATTAGCAGTTAATACTATGGTGATGCCTGCTAAATTGAAGTCAAGAAATACTAGATCAGGTGTTATAAGGGGAAGTGTAAGTGCTTACAAAAAAGCTTATGTTACTCTTGCCGAAGGTGAAGAACTTGATATTTACGGAAGTTCTGAAGATTAATAGCTTAACAGTTAAAAGCAAAAGAAATGGCAATTAAAAAGTTTAATCCAATCACGCCAGGCTTACGTCAGAAAGTTAATGTAAGTTATGCTGAGATAACAACAAATGTCCCTGAAAAGAGTTTGACAGTTGGTATCCATAAAAGTGGTGGTAGAAACCATGATGGTAAGATGACCATGCGCCAAATAGGCGGTGGTAACAAAAAGAAATATAGAGTAATCGATTTTAAAAGAGACAAGGAAGGTATTCCTGCTAAAGTTTCTACTATCGAATACGATCCAAATAGATCTGCATTTATTGCGCTTTTAGTTTATGCTGATGGTGAGAAAAGATATATCATCGCACCAGATAAAATTAAAGTTGGAGATGCAATTATGTCTGGTAAAACAGCAACACCTGATAATGGTAATGCGCTTTACTTTTCAGAAATTCCTTTAGGTTCTGATATTCATGCTATTGAAATGGCTCCTGGAAAAGGTGCAGCTTTGGCAAGAAGTGCGGGTACTTATTGTACAATGATGGGTAGAGAAGGAAAGTATGCTATTGTTAAGTTGCCTTCAGGTGAAGTAAGAAGAGTATTATTGACTTGTAAAGCTGTCATGGGAAGAGCGTCTAATCCTGATCACGGCCAAGAAGTACTTGGTAAAGCGGGTAAAACAAGATGGTTAGGTAAGAGATCAAGAGTAAGGGGTGTAGCGATGAACCCAGTAGATCACCCGATGGGTGGTGGTGAAGGTAGAGCTTCAGGTGGTCACCCTAGATCAAGAACAGGTATCATGGCTAAGGGACAAAAAACTAGAGACGTCAATAAGGCATCTTCAAGGTTAATTATATCTAAACGTAAGAAGTAATAAAGTAATATAGTAGCATTATGGCTAGATCAATTAAAAAAGGACCTTATATTCATTTTAAGCTTTTAGAAAAAGTAGTAAAAGCCAATGAATCTAATAAAAAATCAGTTATTAAGACTTGGTCGCGTGCGTCAATGATTATACCTGATATGATAGGGCAGACCATCGCAGTACACAATGGTAAAACATTTATTCCTGTGTTCGTTACTGAAAATATGGTTGGTCATAAATTAGGAGAATTTTCACCAACACGTACCTTCAAGGGTCACGGTGGTAAGAAATAATATTAATAAAGTTAAGCGAATCGCATAAATATATTTAGAATGGAGGCACTTGCGAGATTAAGGAATTGTCCTATGTCAGCCCGAAAAATGAGGTTGGTAGTAGATAACATAAGAGGTAAATCAGTAGACGATGCTCTGAATATCCTTAAGTTTACTAATAAGGAAGCAGCAATATGGTTAGAAAAAGTAGTTTTATCTGCGATATCTAACTGGGCTAATAAGTCAGAATCATTAAGTCCTGAGGATTATAAGCTTTTTATTAAAACTGCTTTCGTAGATGGTGGACCTGTTCTAAAGAGATTTAGACCTGCACCACATGGTAGAGCGCATAGAATTAGAAAGCGCATGAATCATGTCACAATAGTGGTGGAGAATAAAGTAAAAATTGAAGAATAAATAATTAATAAAACATCAGTTTCATGGGTCAAAAGACAAATCCAATAGGTAACAGATTAGGTATCATCAGAGGATGGGATTCTAGTTGGTTTGGTGGAAAAGAGTTTGGTCAAAAAGTTGTAGAAGACGAACAAATTAGAGTATACTTAAATGCTCGTATTCAAAAAGGTGGTATCTCAAAGATAGTCATTGAGAGGACACTTAAGAGAGTAACTGTGACCATACATACATCAAGACCTGGTATTATTATTGGAAAAGGTGGACAAGAGGTTGATCGTGTTAAAGAAGAGTTGAAAAAGCTAACTTCTAAAGATGTGCAGATCAACATCATCGAAATCAGAAAGCCTGAAATTGATGCAGCTATTGTTGGAGAGACGATTGCCAAGCAAATTGAGTCTAGGATTAATTATAAAAGGGCGATCAAGATGGCTATACAGGCTGCCATGAGAGCTGGTGCAGAAGGTATCAAGGTTAGAGCAAGTGGTAGATTGAATGGTGCAGAGATGGCTCGTAGCGAAGAATTTAAAGACGGTAGGACACCTTTACATACATTCAGAGCTGATATTGATTATGCTATCAAAGAGTCACTTACAGTATATGGTAAAATAGGTATTAAGGTCTGGATTTGTAAAGGAGAAATCTTAGAGAAGAGAGACTTGTCACCTAATGCTAATGTTGGTAAAGGAAATTCAGAAGGTGGATTTAGTTCTGAAAACCGTGGTGGTGAGAGAGGCGGAAATGATAGAAGAGGCGGAAATGATAGAAGAGGTGGAAATGACAGAAGAGGCGGTGGAAACGATCGTGGTGGAGATAGATCTGGTGGCGGTGATCGCAATAAAAAAAGATAGGCATTAATTTGTAAAAATGTATTACCTTTGTGCCACTTTTGGTAAAATGGTAGTTGTTTAAATAAAAAAAGATATGTTACAACCAAAAAGAACGAAGTACAGGAAGCAGCATAAGATGAAAACCAAAGGTATCGCTATCAAAGGTGGTACTATATCGTTCGGTTCCTTTGCACTTAAATCCTTGGATATTGGGAGAATTACCAACAGACAGTTGGAATCTGCCAGGATAGCGATGACACGTTATATGAAAAGGGAAGGTAAAGTTTGGATAAGGATATTTCCAGACAAACCGATAACCAAGAAGCCTCAAGAGGTTCGTATGGGTAAGGGTAAAGGTCCTTTGGATCACTGGGTTGCAGTGGTTAAACCTGGTAAAATTATGTTTGAAATCGATGGTGTTCCTTCTGAAATAGCAGTTGAGGCGTTAAGATTAGCAGCACAAAAGTTACCGGTTCAAACAAAGACGGTTGTAAGAGTAGATTATAGCGAATAATAAAATTTAGATGACATGCCATCAAAGAAATTTATAGAGCTTCAAGGTATGACTGTAGAGTCAATCCAAGAAGAGTTAAAACAAGCACAATCTGATTTAGGCAGGATGAGGTTTGATCACGGATCAAAAGGATTAGAAAATCCTTTATTGCTTGGTGAGACTAAAAAAGATATAGCTAGATTGAAGACAGAGCTTAGAGCTAGAGAAGTTAAAGCGATGTCGGCTGAAGATTTAGCTAAAAGGTCTAATATTAGATTAAGAAGAAAGTAATAACGTATAAAATTTAAGTCCAATGACTGACAATTTATTAAATAAAGTAAGAATAGGTGTTGTAGCTAGCTCAAAAATGGATAAGACAGTTACTGTTTTAATCGAGCGTAAATTGAAGCACCCTATTTATGGTAAGTTCGTAAAGAAGTCCAAAAAGTTTTTTGTCCATGACGAAAAAAATGAGTGTACTGAAGGCGATACAGTAAAAATAACAGAGACTAAGCCTATTAGCAAGAATAAGAGCTGGAGATTAGTTGAAATTTTAGAAAAAGCGAAATAACTAATAAATATAATTAGTCATGATCCAACAAGAGTCGAGATTAAAGGTAGCTGACAATAGTGGTGCAAAGGAAGTTCTTTGTATTAGAGTACTAGGTGGTACTCGTAGAAGATATGCATCTGTCGGTGATAAAATAGTAGTAGCAGTTAAATCTGCTACCCCTAATGGTATCAAAAAGGGTACAGTTACAAAGGCTGTAATAGTACGTACATCAAAAGAGATCAGAAGGAAAGACGGTTCGTATATTAGGTTTGATGACAATGCAGTTGTGTTGTTGAATGCATCTGATGAGCCGAGAGGTTCTAGGATCTTTGGACCTGTGGCGAGAGAGTTAAGGGATCGTGATTATATGCGTATTGTTTCATTGGCACCAGAAGTGCTTTAATCTTTTAAATTTAGTAATATGCCTACTTCAAAGCGTTTTGCTCCAAAATTGAGCATTAAAAAGGGTGATAAAGTACAAGTTATAGCTGGTTCAAATAAAGGAGAATCAGGAGAAGTAAAACAAGTATTCCCAAAATTAAATAGGGCAATTGTAGATGGACTTAATTTAGTTAAGAAACATACTAAAGCTACTCAGGATAATCCTGGTGGCATAAATGAAATCGAATCTCCAATTCATATCTCTAATCTTATGGTTATAGATGCAAAGACTGGTAAGCCCACGAGAGTAGGTAGAAAGCTAGTTGATGGTAAATTAGTGAGATTTTCTAAAAAATCAGGTGAAATTATCAAGTAATGAGTTATATTCCAAGACTTAAGACAAAATACAATACAGAAATTGTACCAAAGCTTTTCGAACAGTTTGGTTACAAAACTGTAATGCAAGTTCCAAGATTGTTGAAAATATCTGTAAATCAGGGTGTAGGCTCTGCTACGCAGGACAAAAAGCAAGTGGATAATGCAGTAAATGAAATGACGACCTTTACTGGTCAGAAGGCTGTTGCAACAATTGCTTCAAAGTCAATCTCAAATTTCAAATTGAGAGAATTTATGCCAATTGGTGCAAGAGTAACGCTTAGAGATCGTCAGATGTATGAGTTTCTTGACCGTTTAGTTACTGTGGCGTTGCCAAGGGTAAGGGATTTCAAGGGAATTAATGACAAAAGTTTTGACGGTAGAGGTAATTACTCTTTAGGTATTAAGGAACAAATTATATTCCCAGAGATTGATATTGACAAAGTTAGTAAAATTACTGGAATGGATATTACTTTTGTAACAACAGCAAAGACAGATGCTGAGGCATTTGCGCTACTTAGAGAGCTTGGGTTACCATTTAAAAACCAAAAGAATTAATTGCAATGGCAAGAAAATCAATAATCGCAAGGGAAATTAAAAGAGAAAGGCTTGTAGCAAAGTTTGCTGACCTAAGGAAAAAACTTAAGGATGCAGGTGATTATGAGGCTTTAGATAAATTGCCAAGAAATTCTTCGAAAGTGCGTTTACACAATAGATGTAAACTAACTGGTAGGCCTAAAGGGTATATGAGAAGGTTTGGTATAAATAGAGTTATGTTTCGTAAGATGGCTAATGAAGGTTTAATACCAGGAATTACTAAAGCCAGTTGGTAACATTAATAAATAGTAGAATAATTTAAGATGATAGTAACAGATCCAATAGCAGATTATCTAACAAGAATTAGAAATGCTCAACAAGCTGGTCATAAAGTAGTAGAAATACCTTCTTCAAATATCAAGAAGTCAATTACAGAAATATTGTATGAAAATGGGTATATTTTGAAATACAAATTTGATGATGCAGCTGGTAAACAAGGTATAATTAGTATTGCATTAAAATATGATGTTCTAACTAAGAAGCCTGTCATCCGTGAGTTAGGTAGAATTTCGAAATCTGGTTTAAGACAGTATGCAGGTGCAACAGAAATACCAAAAGTTATTAATGGCTTAGGAATAGCGATTGTATCTACTTCAAAGGGCTTGATGACAGATAAGCAAGCAAGAAAGGAGAATGTTGGCGGGGAATTGCTCTGTTACATTTATTAATTTTATAAATTTTTTATAGTCATGTCAAGGATAGGTAAAGCTTTAATAAATATACCAGCAGGAGTAACGATAGATGTTTCGAAAGGAAATCTTGTTACTGTTAAAGGTTCAAAAGGTACTTTGTCAGAACAGGTTAATCCTGATTTGAGTGTTAAGATAGATGACGGTGTACTTGTTGTAGAGAGACCGACAGACCAGAAAAGACATAGAGAAGCGCATGGTCTTTATAGATCATTGATCAATAATATGGTTACCGGAGTGTCTACTGGTTTTGTAAAGCAGTTGGAACTTATAGGAGTGGGTTACAGGGTGAGCAATACGGGTAATTTACTTGAATTGTTACTTGGTTATTCGCATCCGATTTATTTCCAAATACCATCCGAAATAAAGTTGACCACTAAAATGGAAAAGGGGGAAAGTCCTACCATTATTATGGAAGCAGCTGATAAACAGTTACTTGGTCAAGTTTGTGCAAAAATAAGAACATACAGAAAACCAGAACCATACAAAGGAAAAGGTATTAAGTTTACTGGTGAGATCATCAGAAGAAAAGCTGGTAAGACATCAGGTAAGAAATAATAAATAGATAAATCCAAAGCTGTTTAAGATGGATAGTAAATTATATAATAGGACAAGAGTCAAATACAGAATAAGAAAAAAGGTAAGTGGCACTAGCACAAAACCTAGATTGTCTGTGTTCAGAAGTAATAAAGAGATATATTGTCAATTAATTGATGATGTTAACGGTGTTACGCTTGCAAGTGCCTCAACAAAAGGCATTGCTAAATCAGGTAATAAAGTAACTCAGTCTGCTGAAGTTGGTAAAACAATAGCTGCTAAAGCGAAAGCGATAAGCATCGATAGAGTTGTTTTCGATAGAGGTGGATATCTTTACCACGGTCGAGTTAAGTCTTTAGCTGATGGAGCTAGAGAAGGTGGGTTAATTTTCTAAATAATATCAATTATGTCAACGCCAGTTAAAGTAAATCAAGGAGAACCAGAATTGAAAGAGAAGTTGGTAAACTTAGCAAGAGTTGCTAAAGTTACCAAGGGTGGTAGAACTTTTAGTTTTTCAGCCTTAGTAGTTGTTGGAGATGGTAATGGTTCTGTTGGACATGGTTTGGGTAAAGCTTTGGATGTATCTGAATCTATACAAAAAGCTGTTCAGGATGCAAAGAAGAATTTAGTAAAAGTATCCCTACATAAAGGTACTGTTCCTCATGAGCAGAAAGGTAAGTATGGTGCTGGAAAGATTTTGATAAAGCCAGCAGCAGATGGTACAGGAGTTATTGCAGGTGGAGCTATGAGAGCTGTGCTAGAAATGGCTGGAGTACATAATTGTCTTGCTAAATCACAAGGGTCTTCAAACCCACATAATGTGGTAAAGGCGACTATAGATGCATTGTCAAAAATGAGAAATGCTCATGAAGTTGCAAAAAATAGGGGAGTATCTTTAAGTAAAGTATACGAAGGATAATAAATATAAGCAGCAATGGCAAATATTAAAATAACACAAATCAAGAGTACAATAGACAGAAGTAAGAGACAAAAGGCAACTATGGTTGCTTTAGGTATCAAGAAGCTTAATGGATCTGTTGTCAAAGAAGTTACGCCACAGATATTGGGGATGGTAGCTAAGGTTCAGCATCTAATAGTAGTTGAAGATATTCAATAATTTCAACTGATTAAGTAATACGTAAATATTTACAAATGAAATTGCATAATTTGACCCCAGCAGCGGGTTCAGTTAAATCAGAAAAGGGAAGAATCGGAAGAGGTGAAGGTTCTGGATCAGGTGGAACAGCTGGGAAAGGTCATAAAGGGGCAAAAGCTAGATCGGGTTATGCTAGCAAGAGAGCTTTTGAAGGTGGTCAAATGCCTTTACAAATGCGTCTTCCTAAAAGAGGTTTTAAGAATATTAATAATATTACCTATGTGGGTATTAATGTTTCAAGACTTCAGGAAATATTTGATAATTTCGGTTTAACAGAGATAACTAAATTATCATTATATAATGAAGGTATCATTAATAGAGGTGATAAAGTTAAAATTCTCGGTAATGGAGAAATATCTGTAAAACTTAATGTTAATGTAGACGCTTATTCTGCTACTGCTAAGTCCAAGATTGAGGCAGCAGGCGGTACTATTAATGCTTAATATTTTATAAAATGAACAAGTTTATTGAAACTTTAAAGAATATATGGAGTATCAAGGAGTTGAGAGATAGAATTCTCTTCACGATGTTGATACTTGCTGTTTATAGATTAGGATCATTTATTGTGTTGCCTGGTGTAAATGCATTAGCTTTGGATGCTGGTAATAGCAATAGACCTGCATCTGATCTTTTGTCTTTGATAAACACGTTCACAGGTGGTGCCTTTAACCAAGGTTCTATTTTTGCTTTGGGTATCATGCCTTATATAACGGCATCAATTATTGTGCAATTGTTGGGTTTCGCTGTTCCTTATTTCCAAAGGTTACAGCAGAAGGAAGGTGAGTCTGGTCGTAAGAAAATTACACAGATAACTAGATTTTTGACACTGTTAATAACGTTAGTTCAAGGAGGAGGTTATTTAGCATTCTTGCGAAGTACAGAAGGTGCCATTGATCCAAATATAAGTGATACTGTTTTTTGGTTTAGTAATATGATAATCTTAGCTACAGGTACAATATTTGCTATGTGGTTAGGTGAGAAGATAACTGATAAAGGTATTGGCAACGGTATCTCTTTATTAATTATGGTTGGTATTATTGCCAAACTTCCTGCTTCATTTATTGCAGAAGTACAGAGTCGAGCTGGTACAAATGGATTGATTCCTTTAATTCTTGAATTAGTTTTCTTCTTGTTTGTTGTTATAGCAACTATATTGATAGTACAAGGAGTTAGAAAGATACCAATTCAGGCTGCTAAAAGGATGGTAGGAAGAGCTTCAGGAGATATAGCAGGAGGCGCAGGAAATGATTTTATTAATCTGAAGCTAAGTGCTGCTGGTGTTATGCCAATTATCTTTGCTCAAGCTATAATGTTCTTACCTCTTACGGCTGCACAATGGGCTGCAGGTGATGGTGGGACACAAAGTGATTTGTTATTGAGTTTAAATGATTGGAAATCATTTCCATATAACCTATTGTTTTTTGTTTTAATAGTTTTATTTACATATGTATATACAGCTTTGATCGTGAATCCACAGCAATATGCGGAGTATTTAAAGAGACAAAATTCATTTATTCCGGGTATAAAACCTGGTGAAGACACACAGAATTACATTGATACATTAACCACTAGAATAACGCTTCCTGGAGCATTATTTATTGGTGCAATCGCAATATTGCCTGCTTTAGTAGCAGTAGCTGGTGTGACTGATTCATTTGCTATTTTCTTTGGCGGTACCTCTTTATTGATTTTGGTTGGTGTCGTACTTGATACATTACAACAAATAGAGAGTTATTTATTGATGAGGAAATATGACGGGTTAGTAAAGTCTGGAAGAATACAGGGAAGAGGAAATCAAGGTATTACTATAGGTGCAGGAATGTAATAGTTATGATCTATTACAAGACTGATGAGGAGATAGAGTTAATGCGTGAGAGTAATTTACTGGTAAGTAAAACTCTTGCACATGTTGCGGGATTGCTAAAAGTAGGAATCTCTAGTAAGAATGTTGATAAGGAAGCTGAAGATTTTATACGGTCTCACGGTGGTGTTCCTGGCTTTAAAGGATATCGGGGTTTTCCAGCTACATTGTGTATGTCTGTTAATGATGCTGTTGTACATGGTATCCCTAGTGCTACTGTTTATACTGATGTTGACGTGGTCTCTATAGATTGTGGTGTTATTCTTAACGGTTTTTATGGTGATGCAGCCTTTACATTTGCATTTAAGAATGCTGGTGAAAATATTGAAAAGCTTTTAAGAGTAACTCGTGAGTCACTTAATAGAGGTATTTCAATGGCGGTTGTTGGAAATAGAGTAGGAGATATTAGTCATGCCATACAACACTTTTGTGAAAGAGTTAATGGTTATGGTATTGTTAGAGAGCTAGTAGGACATGGTGTAGGTAGAAATCTGCATGAAGATCCTGAAGTCCCTAATTTTGGTTTAAAAGGTAAAGGACCGATGTTGAAAGATGGAATGGTTATTGCGATAGAGCCGATGGTAAATATGGGAAATCGAGGTGTTAAGCAGAAAAATGATGGATGGACCATTGTTACAAGAGATGGAAAGCCATCTGCTCATTTTGAACATAGTGT
The DNA here is from genome assembly GCA_041739205.1 of Saprospiraceae bacterium. GTDB lineage: Bacteria > Bacteroidota > Bacteroidia > Chitinophagales > Saprospiraceae > OLB9. The sequence goes on along the minus strand of JBGSOH010000260.1, from coordinate 12,268 downwards.
GGCAATAAGGAAAAATGGGCCTGATATTCTATCCAATCATAGTATTATAGACGTTGCAGTTAAAAATAACTCAGAAATAATAGATATTTCAATAAAAAGTTAGATATTTGCGCTCCAAAATAAAAAATGGCAAAACAAGATCTTATAAAGTTAGATGGTATCATAGAAGAAGCCTTATCCAATGCGATGTTTAGAGTTCGTTTGGAAAGTGGTCATCTTATAACAGCTACCATTTCTGGCAAAATGCGTATGCATTACATTAGAATATTACCTGGAGATAAAGTTGCGGTAGAAATGTCGCCATATGATTTATCAAGAGGTCGTATTAATTATCGTTACAAATAATAGTTAAATACTTTACATAATGAAAGTACAAGCATCAATAAAGAAACGTTCTACAGATTGCAAGATCGTTAGAAGAAAGGGGAAGCTTTATATAATAAATAAGAAGAACCCTAAGTATAAACAAAGACAAGGATAATAATTAAGAATTATGGCACGTATTGCTGGTGTAGATTTACCAAGAAATAAAAGAGGAGTCATAGGTTTGACTTATATTTATGGGATAGGAAGTACCTTAGCATCTAAGATATTAGAGGCTGCTGGAGTATCTGAACATACAAAAGTACAAGACTGGACTGACGAAAACATAAAGTTCATCTCTAAATATATTCAAGATGAGTATAGGGTGGAAGGAGAATTAAGAAGTGAAGTTCAATTAAGCATTAAAAGGTTAATGGATATAGCTTGTTATCGTGGTCTTAGACATAGAAAAGGCCTTCCTGTAAGAGGTCAGAGCACAAAAACAAATGCTAGGACTCGTAAAGGTAAAAAGAAAACAGTCGCTAATAAAAAGAAAGCAACCAAATAATAGTTAATTTATAATATTATGGCCAAAGGTAAAAAAGTAAGCAAGAAACGTGTTGTAAAGGTTGAATCAGAGGGTTTAGCATTTATTCATGCGTCTTTCAATAATATCATCATTTCTCTTTGTAACAGATCTGGGCAAGTAATTTCCTGGGGCTCTGCTGGTAAAGCTGGTTTTAGAGGTTCCAAAAAGAATACACCATATGCGGCTCAAATGGCTGCGAATAGTGCATCTTCTACAGCTTACGAGGCTGGTTTGAGGAGTGTGGAAGTTTTTGTAAAAGGACCAGGGGCAGGAAGAGAATCTGCAATTCGTGCTATTGATACTTCTGGTATCAAAGTACTCAAGATAAAGGATATGACACCTGTGCCTCACAATGGTTGTCGTCCTCCAAAGAAAAGAAGAGTTTAATAAGTTTATAAAAACCATTCATAATGGCAAGATATACAGGGCCTACTACTAAAAAGGCAAGAGCATTTGGTGAACCTATTTTTGGTTACGATAAAGCTTATGAAAAACGTAAGTTTCCTCCGGGTCAACATGGATCTAGTAAGAAGCGTAAGCAGCGTTCAGATTATGCTATTCAGTTAACTGAAAAGCAAAAAGCAAAATATACCTACGGTATTTTAGAAAGACAGTTTAGAACTCTTTTTGAAAAGGCAGCAGCTAAATCTGGGGTAACTGGTGAGATTTTGCTCCAGTTATTAGAGTCAAGATTGGATAATGTTGTATTCAGAATGGGTATTGCTAAGACTAGGAGAGCCGCTCGTCAATTGGTTTCACACAAGCACATTCTTGTTGATGGAATCTTGACTAATATTCCTTCAATGTTGCTAAAGCCTGGTACAATAGTATCTGTTCGTGGTAAATCTAAAGAAGTTGATGTAATCAAAAGCAATGTCACTGCAAAAAGAGATGGTGCAAAAACATTTGGTTGGATTGAGTGGAACGGAGATAAAATGGAAGGAAGGTATCTTGCACATCCTGAGAGGGAGAAAATACCAGAAAATATCAATGAGCAGCTTATAGTTGAATTGTATTCTAAATAATATTGTGGCTATCCTTTGTGGATAGCCTATCCTTTTTAATTAAAATTAGAAAAATTATCATAATGAGTATTCTAAATTTTCAAAAACCAGAGAAAATACTTCTACAGAAATCAGATGATTTTGATGGTACTTTTGAATTTAAGCCATTAGAACAAGGGTTCGGTCAGACTATAGGAAATTCATTAAGAAGAGTTCTTTTATCATCATTGGAAGGGTATGCAATTTCTGCTATACGTATAGCAGGTGTTGATCATGAATTTTCCACTATAAAAGGGGTTGTTGAAGATGTTGTAGATATTATATTGAATATCAAGCAGATTCGATTAAAGCCAATGGTAATAACAGAAGGATCTGAAGAAGAGAAATTGTATGTAACGATTTCAGGTAAGGATCAATTTGTTGCAGGGGACATTGAAGCAAGTACTAATACATTTAAGATCATGAATCCTGATCTTTACATATGTACATTAGAGCCTAATGTAACTTTAGAAATCGAATTTACAGTTACAAAAGGAAGGGGTTATGTACCAGCAGATGAGAATTTGCCAAAAGATGCTTCAATAGGAGTAATACCTGTAGATGCGATATATACTCCAATTAAGAAGGTAGCATATAAAGTTGAAAGTACAAGGGTTGGTCAACGTACGGATTACGAGAAACTAACCATTGAACTTAAAACTGACGGTACTATCCATCCTGAAGAAGCTATTAAAGAAGCTTCTAGGATAATGATCCAGCATTTGATGCTAATCACTGATGAAAATATAACATTCAATGATTCATCTTCAAGAGAGGATAGTATAGTAGATGAACATATTCTTCACATGAGAAAGTTGTTAAAAACTTCATTAGAGGATTTGGATCTTTCTGTAAGGGCTTATAATTGTCTTAAAGCGGCTAAAATTAACAGTCTTGGAGAGATGGTTAGATTTGATATGCATGAATTATTGAAGTTCAGAAATTTCGGAAAGAAATCGTTAGTAGAGATAGAAGAGTTATTGCAACAGAAAGGTCTTACCTTCGGTATGGATCTATCTAAATATAAACTTGACGAAGAGTAATCGCATCGACCCAGGATAAAAGCTGGATGAATAATTATATTATTAACAGTATAAAACGTTGCTTGGTAATATCTAAGGTCGAATATAGATGTAAGCAATAGTGGTACACAATTAAAGTTTATGAGACACGGTAAGAAGTTTAATCATCTTGGAAGGAAGAAAGGCCACAGAGATGCATTATTGTTGAACATGGCTAATTCTTTGATTCTTCATAAAAGAATCAATACAACTTTAGCTAAAGCAAAAGCTTTGAGAGTTTTTGTTGAGCCAATTTTAACAAGATCAAAAGACAATACTACACATTCAAGAAGGATGGTATTTGCAGATCTTCAAAACAAAGCAGTCATCAATGAATTATTTGATGTAGTTGCGCCTAAGATAGCTGATAGACCTGGTGGATATTGCAGAATTATCAAGACTGGATTCAGAAAAGGAGATGCAGCGGAAATTGCAATGATCGAGTTAGTTGACTTCAATGATGTATTTGTAGCTAAAGTAGGTAATGCAAAAGCTTCCAATACAAGAAGAAGTAGAAGGAAATCTGGAGGCGATAGTAGTGTTGCATCTGTGGCAACGGCAGCAGTAGTTGCACCTACTGTAATAGATGAAGTAGCAGGTAATGAAGAAGAATAATCTAATTTATCTAATGTAATACAAAGGGGTACTTTCCAGTGTGAGAGTATCCCTTTTTTATTAAATCTATTGGATAATTATTTTTATTGAAATTAGATTTATTTATAGCGTAAAAAAAATATTATAAGTAAACCAAATAAGCCAGTAATAATAGAAATATTAATATTGAATATAATTTGTTTATTATATATCTTATATTTGCACGAAGTTATTTTGACAAAATTAATATCATGGATTTTTCACAAACTAATAGGGCAGTAGTTCTTTTTGAAGACGGCAGTTTTTTTGAAGGTAGGGCTGCTGGTATTACTGGTACTACTTTTGGAGAAGTTTGTTTTAATACAGGTATGACAGGCTATCAAGAAATTTTTACAGATCCATCCTATTATGGTCAAGTATTAGTAACTACAAATGTTCATGTAGGGAATTACGGTATAAAAGCGACTGATACTGAATCATCTAAAGTGCAAATAGCTGGGTTGATTTGTAAAAATTTTACAATTGATTATAGTCGACCTATGGCAGATCAAGATATACAACGCTACTTTGAAGATAATAATTTGGTGTGTATATATGATGTAGATACTAGGTCGATCGTGAAAAACATTAGAGATAAAGGTGCGATGAACTGTATCATCTCTAGTGAAATCTTTGAATTAGAAGTATTAAGATCTAAATTAAATGAAGTTCCTTCTATGGAAGGATTAGAGTTAGCTAGCTATGTGACAACTTCAGAACCTTACACCTTAGGAGATGAAAATGCTGATGTTAGAATAGCTGTACTTGATTTTGGAACTAAGAGAAATATTCTAAGAAGTTTAGCTGATCGTGGAAGTTATCTTAAGGTATTTCCTGCTAAGGCTACATTATCAGATATGCTGGCATTTAAAGCAGATGGTTATTTTTTATCAAATGGGCCTGGTGATCCTTCGTCCATGGAGTATGCTATATTTACGGCAAAGGAGATTTTGAAGCTAAAGAAGCCTATTTTTGGTATTTGTTTGGGACATCAAATTCTGGCTTTAGCAAATGACATTTCTACCTATAAAATGCATCACGGTCATAGGGGCGCAAATCATCCTGTTATAAATATACAAACTGGTAGATGTGAAATTACAAGTCAAAATCATGGATTTACAGTAAGTGAGAGTGAAGTTTTAGCGCTTGTGGATACCATAGAAGTGACTCATAGAAACCTTAATGATGATACCATTGAAGGTATAAAAATGAAAAACCAACCTGCATTTTCAGTGCAATATCACCCTGAAGCCAACCCTGGGCCGCATGATTCCAAATATTTGTTTGATGATTTTGTAAACCTTTTAAAACAATCAAAAAATAATTAAATAATGAGTGTAATTGTTGATATCAGAGCGAGAGAAATTCTAGACTCTAGAGGGAACCCTACTGTAGAGGTAGAAGTTTTGACAGAAAATGGAATTATGGGTAGAGCCGCAGTACCTTCTGGAGCATCTACCGGAAAGTACGAAGCCGTTGAACTTAGAGATAATGATAAAAGTCGTTTTCTAGGTAGAGGTGTATTGAATGCTTGCAATAATATAGATGATAAAATCAGGGAGGCATTAATCGGTGAAGATGTATTTGAACAAAGATACATTGACGACATCATGATAGAGCTTGATGGAACAGAAAATAAATCTTTGTTAGGAGCAAACGCTATCCTTGGAGTGTCTATGGCCGTTGCAAAAGCTGCAGCTGAAGAGTCTGGTCAGTCTCTATACAGATATGTTGGCGGAGTAAATGCACATGTGATGCCAGTACCAATGATGAATATTTTAAATGGTGGGTCTCATGCGGATAATAGTATTGATTTTCAGGAGTTTATGATTATGCCTTTGGGAGCTGAGCTGTTTTCTGAAGGGTTAAGAATGGGTGTTGAAGTTTTTCACCATTTAAAAACCGTACTTAAGGCAAAAGGGTATTCTACCAATGTAGGAGATGAAGGTGGATTTGCACCTAATATTAAGTCAAATGAGGAAGCTATTGAAATTGTATTAAAAGCGATAGAAGCTGCTGGGTACAAACCAGGTATTGATATTATGATAGCAATGGATGCGGCAGCTTCTGAGTTTTACAATGAAGAAGAAAAATTATATCATTTTCATAAGTCAGGTGGTAAAAAGTTAAGTAGTGATGAGATGGTGGATTATTGGGCAAGTTGGGTAGATAAATATCCAATATTCTCTATAGAAGATGGTCTTCATGAAGATGATTGGTCTGGCTGGTCAAAAATGACAAAAGCACTTGGAAATAGAATTCAAATAGTAGGTGATGATCTTTTTGTAACAAATACTAAGAGATTACAAAGAGGAATAGAGACCGAAGCAGCTAATTCTATTTTGGTAAAGGTAAATCAGATTGGTTCAATTACAGAAACAATTGATGCTGTGAACCTTGCTACTCGTAATGGTTTTACTTCAGTGATGAGTCATAGATCTGGTGAGACAGAAGATACCACAATTGCGGATTTGGCAGTTGCATTAAATACAGGACAAATTAAGACTGGTTCGGCATCTAGAAGTGATAGGATAGCTAAATATAATCAGTTGTTGAGAATAGAAGAAGAACTTGGTGACTCAGCATTTTATCCTGGTAAGTCTTTGTTATCCTAAATTATTTTTAAGGTCTCTTTCATATTTTTTTAAGGTCAAAATAGGTTTAATATGTCAAAAAATAAGAAGTTATTAGACGATGTTGCTAAATCAGCAGGTATTTCGCCATCTTGGATAAACAAATACACGGTGGTTACCACTCTTTTTATTGTGTGGGTTACATTTTTTGATAAGCATAATATCTTTGCTTATCAGAAATTAAAAGGTACCATTGCAAAAATGGAGATTGAAAAGGAACAGCTGAATGATGAGATAGCACAAGCACTCAAAGACAAACAGGATTTAGAATTAGATCATGAGAAGTTTGCTCGGGAAAAGCACCTGATGCATAAGGCTGATGAGGAAATCATTTTAATAGAACAAAAGTAGAAAATACCAAATTTTATGAGCGTATTAGTAAATAAAAATTCAAAAATCATTGTTCAGGGATTCACCGGAAAAGAAGGTAGTTTTCATGCCGAGCAAATGATAGAATATGGAACCAATCTAGTAGGTGGTGTTACACCAGGAAAAGGTGGTACTGAACATTTAGGTAGACCAGTTTTTAATTCTGTAAAGGAAGCAGTAGAGAAGGCAGGAGCAGATACATCTATCATATTTGTACCGCCAGGATTTGCTGCAGATGCCATTATGGAAGCAGCAGAAGCGGGTATTAAAGTAATCATTTGTATTACAGAAGGTATACCTGTGCAAGATATGGTAACAGCAAAATCTTATATCGAAAAATTTGATACCACATTAATAGGACCAAACTGTCCAGGTGTGATCACACCTGAAGAAGCAAAAGTAGGTATCATGCCAGGATTTGTTTTCAAAAAGGGTAGGATTGGCGTAGTGTCTAAGTCAGGAACATTGACTTATGAAGCTGCTGATCAAATCGTAAAAGCAGGTATGGGGATTTCTACAGCGATTGGTATAGGTGGAGACCCAATCATCGGTACACCTACAAAGGATGCTGTGAAACTATTGATGGAAGATCCTGAGACAGATGGTATAGTCATGATAGGTGAGATAGGAGGTAATTACGAAGCTCTAGCTGCTAGATATATCTTGGAAACAGGAAATAAAAAACCAGTCGTAGGATTCATAGCTGGTCAAACAGCTCCCAAGGGCCGTACAATGGGTCATGCAGGTGCAATCGTAGGTGGACATGAAGATACTGCTGAAGCCAAAATGAAGATTATGGAAGAGTGTGGTATTCACGTAGTTCACTCTCCAGCAGATATAGGTATTACTATGGCGAAAGTTCTTAACAAATAAGTGTCATGTGAGATTTTAGTATTTAGATTTTCGTCTAATTCTCATACTTAACTTTAGCCTTACTTTTAATAAAAATGGGTTGTAAACATCAAGTTCACAACCCATTTTTTATTATAAATATAGATAATTTATTTAACTACACAGCAAAACTTTCGCCACAGCCACAAGTACGTGCTGCATTAGGATTATTGAAATAAAAACCTTTTCCATTAAGACCACCTGAAAACTCCAGCGTAGTATTACATAAGTAAAGAAAACTCTTCAAATCTGTAACTACTCTCACACCATTATCATCAAATACTTGGTCATTTGGCTTGTTTTCATTGTCAAAATCCATGCTATAGCTAAGCCCTGAACAACCACCACTGGTCACACTTACCCTGACGAAATAATCATCAGAGAGATTTTTGGTGCGGATGACTTCGACAATTTTATCTTTAGCACTATCAGCTACAAATAACATAGGTAAATTATTTAATTTTAAAATTAAGCATTTACTGCATCTGCATCAGCTAGTACTACGTTTTTGCTCTTATAATCAGCAATGGCACTTTTGATAGCATCTTCTGCTAACACTGAACAGTGGATTTTTACTGGTGGTAATGCTAGTTCTTCTACAATATCCATATTGTCAATAGCTAATGCATCATCAATGGTTTTACCTTTCAACCATTCTGTTGCAAGCGACGAAGAAGCGATAGCAGAACCACAACCGAAAGTCTTGAATTTTGCATCAATGATGGTATTGGATGCTTCGTCTACTTCTATCTGAAGTCTCATAACGTCACCACACTCAGGCGCACCTACAAGACCTGTTCCTACATTTTTTTTACTTTTATCAAGTGTACCTACATTTTTTGGATTCTTAAAATGATCTAGTACTTTTTCTGAATATGCCATGTCTTATTATTTTAAAATTTAACGATTTATAATTAATGTTCTGACCATTGGACTGACTCCAAGTCTACACCTTCTTTATACATTTCCCAAATTGGACTTAAATCCCTCATGTGATTTACTCCAGCAGTTACTGCTTTGATAGCATAATCGATATCTTCATCCGTTGTAAATCTACCCAGACTAAACCTAATAGAAGAATGCGCCAAATCATCACCAAGACCTAAAGCTACAAGCACATATGATGGCTCTAGAGACGCTGATGTACAAGCCGAGCCTGACGAAACAGCAATGTTTTGGTTAAACGTCATCATCAATCCTTCACCTTCTACGTGTTTGAAAGATATATTAGTGACGTGTGGCATTCTGTGATTAACATTACCATTGATATATACTTCTTCTAGATTGTCAAAATATGCTTTTTCTAATTTATCTCTCATTATAGAGAGTCTAGCTGCATCTTTGTGCATTTCTTCTTTAGCAATGGCTGCTGCCTTGCCAAAACCTACAATGCCTGGTACATTTAGCGTTCCTGACCTCATGCCCCTTTCATGGCCTCCTCCATCCATCTGAGCAGTTACCTTAACCCTCGGATTTTTTCTATTTACGAAAAGTGCTCCTACACCCTTTGGTCCATACATTTTATGTGATGTAAACGCCATCAAGTGTACACCTACTTCCTTAGGATGTGTCGTGATCTTACCTACTGCTTGGGTAGCATCACTCATAAAAAGGATTCCATGTTTTTGACAGATATCTCCAATTTCTTTCATTGGTTGGATGACGCCTGTTTCATTATTTGCCCACATGATCGAAATCAAAATGGTTTTATCAGTAATAGCTGCTTCTAATTCAACGAGATCAATTAAACCATCGTGTTGAACATCTAGGTAAGTCACTTGACCGCCCATTTTATCTACTTTTTTACAAGCATCGAGCACTGCTTTATGTTCTGTTTTGGTAGTGATAATATGGTTACCCTTACCTGCGTACATTTCAAAAATACCTTTGATAGCTAAGTTGTCAGATTCTGTAGCACCTGATGTAAATATGATTTCTTTAGAATCAACAGCAAGTAAGTCTGCAATTTGTTCACGTGCATAATCTACAGCTTCTTCTGCCTTCCAACCGAATGGATGATTTCTACTTGCAGCATTACCAGGTATATCATAAAAATATGGTAACATTGCTTCTACCGCTCTTGGATCCGTCGGTGTGGTGGCATTATTGTCAAGATAAACTAATCTCCTATCACTCATTATTTCTTAATTATATTAAATCTAAATACAAAAGTAACACTATTTTGTTTAATCTAGGGCGGCTTTTAATTAAACTTTATAAAATTAATGTACTAAAGTGATGTTAATTTTTTTCTCGTTTCGCATGTAAGATTAGTTTTATGTTTTAAACATGGATTAGTAGATGATTATAAATCACAGTTTGTTTGATGTAACTTTAATTGATTTTCCGAATTTATCAGTCAAAAATTAATTATTTAGATAGTTTCTTCAAGGTTTTTGTCTGAATGTATACTGTTTTTAATAACTCTCACTTCGTCAACTTTAGTATCAGACTTAGAAATGATGATAAATTTGTAGTTGTCTAGAGTGATTTCTTCACCAACTTCTGGAATACTACCGTGCGTCATCACTATATAACCCGACAAAGTAACGTATTCTTCTTCTGGTAAATTTAGATTTTCATATTTACTATTTAGGTAACTAAGTTCAAGTCTACCTGAAAATATAAATTCGTTTTCAGAGATAACGGTTTCTGTAAATTCTTCTTCATCGTGTTCATCTGCAATTTCTCCAAAAATTTCTTCAAGGATATCTTCTAATGTAATAATACCAGCTGTTCCTCCGAATTCATCTACTACACAAGCTATATTTGTACTACTTTTTATAAACTTATACATTAAATCTTGTACATTCATGACATCAGGAATATATTCGATATCCATGATATGTCTCTTTATGCTTGCAGGATTTTTAAATAATTGCTGATGGTGCAGATAGCCTATTACATTTTCGATATCGCCATCCATAACTATTAGTCGAGAGTGTTTAGAAGAAATGAAAGTTTCTTTTACCGTAGGTATATCGTCGTTTTTATCTATAAATACGATTTCATTTCTTGGAATCATACATTCCCTTACCTTCAACTGATGGAGATTAAGTGCATTGGATAGGATTTCTTTGTCTATTTCTTTTTCTTCATTGACGTTAGAATTGATATAATGTTCTAGATCTAGCTTTGTAATACTGTTTTCATTGTCAGCTTCTACTTTACCAAAAATAAGTCTAATGACTAAATTGGAAGTTTTAGTAAGTAGCCAACTAGGTATAAGTAAAATCCATTTGAAAAAATTTAGAATATAAGCGAGTCTAAATACAAGTTCGTTTGCAAAAAGTCTAAATAATGTCTTAGGTATAAATTCTCCAAATACTAATAGGACTAAAGTAAGGATTATCGTTGTGGTGAAAGATATGGCAAATGATCCTGAAGGAAGTACTAATTCTAGAAGAGGTGTGATAAGTTGGCTAAAAAAAATAGTGTACATCACTAGTACAATATTGTTACCGACTAGCATTGTACTCAAAAAAGATTTCGGATCATTGTATAGGGAAGTAAGTATTCGTCCTCTTTTGGATCCTTTATTTTTCAGTACTTCTACACTCAGTTTATTCGCAGTTAAATATGCAATCTCGCTTCCTGAAAAAAAAGCAGAAAGAATCAAAGTGATGATGACCGAAATAATGATGATGGACATTCAATAAAAATTGTGGCGCAAAATTAATCAATTAGACTGACAAAATCAGTAACATTCATTTTGCCTTGTACTTTTTTCTTAATTTCTATACGACTGAAGTCTTGATTTGCCCTGAATCCGAAGCCGTAGGTGGTGTCTCCCTTTTCGGCTTGGGTGATTCTCACTATTTTTTCTGTATAAACTATTCTTTCTTTTTCGTCCCAAATGAGTTCAGGTGTCTCAAGCTTTTGATTTTTGCCATCATAAAAGATAACATTTCCTTTTGCGGTCACTTTAGATGTACGAGCTTCTCTGACGGCATTATCTGCTTTTAGCCAACTGTCCACTACTTTCTGTTCGTTAAGAAACTCAATAAGTATCCCTTTGGGAAAAACGTCCTTTGAGTCATTATAAGCATTGTATCTTTCTAAAACAGGTGCATTGATGATCACCTTGACAGATGCAGAATCACTATAGAATATTCGCACATTTTTACCACGCTCCACATTAGTTTGTAAATCTTCTGCCAATAGTTGGTTGATTTCTTCTACTTCATTACTACAAGCTGTAAAACTTAGTACTATTAAAAGCACATAAAATAGACTTAGAATTTGCATTGGTGAACTTGATGACATACTTATGTAATTACAATTATCGCACTAAGGTAAGATCACCAGCGTAATTCATGGTAAAATCATCGATAAATCTTACAAGAGCTCGCCATGCAAATATTCCAGGATTCATTGGTTGACCTTTAAAAGTTCCATCCCAACCATTTTGTGTATCATTGATGATTAGCTCACCGTTGCCGTTAGGAATCCTAATATCTTTACCTTGATATACAAGATTTCCCCATCTATCATAGACTTCTAGAAGCTCGACATACTTAATACCACGATTACCCCATACATTAAAGAAGTTATTAATTGTATCTTGATTTGGTCTAAAAATATTTGGTGCGTGAAGTTCATAATTTTTAATAACCCTGATGGTCACCGTGGCATCCTCGGTACACCCATTTAAGTCTGTCACTGTGAAGGTATAGGTGGTGGTTGATTTAGGAAAAGCAACAGGATCTTCAATTCCATTAATTTCAATATCTGCCGATGGAGTCC
>JBGSOH010000253.1:0-7729 GCA_041739205.1 Saprospiraceae bacterium | reverse complement strand
CATCATCACCAAGCTCCACTTTTAAAATATCATTTTCGCTGACATCGACTTGCACTTCCATGGCATTTAGATTAGAAATACGCATCATCTCTGTACCTGTCATTTGGATAGTACCTACTACCCTTTCGCCTTTTTCGACAGACAACTTAGATACAATACCACTCGTGGGTGATTTGATGGTAGTTCTATTGAGACTTGTTTTTAACTCCTTTAAACTTGCTTGAGCACCTTTAATGCTAAATTCTGATGCTTCTGCATTTTGCTGTGCTGACTTGATACTCGCATCTGCAGATCTTAGATTAGCTTCTAATTGACGAAGAGATGACAATGACTGCTCTAATTCCGCTTGTGATATTACCTCATCCTTTTTGAGCTGTTCGTTACGTTTGTGGATGCCACGTGCATTTTCTAATTGAGCTATGATTTGTTCTTTTTGAGCTTTGTTTGACTCAATTTGTGACTTACTGATGGAAAGTTGTGATCTAGAACTATTTAAACTCGCTTCGCCCCTTTCCACCGACGAAATGTAAGCCTCAGGATCAATTTTGGCCAAAACTTGACCTACATACACAGAGTCACCTTCTTTTACATAAAGCTCTACAATTTCACCTGATACGTCAGAACTTATTTTTACTTCTGTCTCTGGAAAAATTTTGCCACTTGCGGAAACTGTTTCTTTTATTGTCCTTTTTTCTGCAAGAGCAGTCGTGACGGAAGTGCCTTTTGGATTAGATTTTGCTTTGAATACTGCAACGATGGCTAGCACTATTAATAATGCTACAAGAGAAATTAATATCCAGTTACGTTTTTTTTGAACTTTGGTCATAATATAAAATTAAAGTCTTGTTTTGAAATGATGGAAGGTTTTGATTAAAATTTTATCGCTCTACCTAGATAAAAATCTAATACTTTAGTCCTGAACAAATAATCATATTTAGCGATCAACTGATTGACTGTGGACGTTTCCATTTGGGTCTTCAGTCTTGTCAATTCAAATGCATTCAAATTGCCGATATCAAATCTTTTTACGGCATTATTATATAGATTTGTTTGTGCTTGGAGTGTCTTTGTGGATGCTTGATACCTAGATTTTGCTGCTTTTGCATCAGCAAGAGCTTGACCTACAGTAATTTTAAGAGATTCTTTTAGTTGTACATAATTAAGATCCGCTTGTTGCGTATTCAATTTGGCCCTTTGCACACCTGCGCGGGATAAATTATTACTGTAAATCGGGATATTCATAGAAATCCCAACACCGTAGGAAAGGTTATCTGTAACTTGATCAAAATAAGGTGTTTTCGCCAAAATGGGAACTTGCTGTGTAAAACCTATTGTAGCAGTTTGACCATTAAAAATAATGTCTTGGTTTATAATCTCTTGATTAAATCCATTTACAGTAACTCCTTTATTAGAATAATTTGTTCTTGCACTACCTCCTGCACTTATGGAAGGCAACAATTCTGATTGCGCAATTTTGACACCCAAAGCAGCACTTTTAAGTCTAAGTTCGCTTGCCACGATTCCTGCTTGATTATTCAACGCAGATGCATAGACTTCTGCGAATGTAAGAATATCAGGATCAGTATCGAATGCTAAATTACTTGGTGCAGTCACATCCAACTTAAAATCAGGGTCAAGTCTTAGTAGCTGTTTAAGATTTAACAAATTGATTGTCAGGTTATTTTGACTCTCAATGATAGACTGTTCATTGGCAGCTATCTGAGCTTCTAGATCCAATCTATCATTTTCAGGTCTGTTTCCTACCGAAATTTGTTTATTCAAAAGTGACAACTGATCATTTGTTTGGGCTAGTTGATTTTGGGCATTTTGCAAATTTTCTTTTGCAAATAAGATATTAAGGTACAACGTTGCCACATTCAAAGCAATATCTCTTCTGACTTGTTCCAACTCTTTTAACGCTGCCTTATTATTGATTTGGGTTTGAGAGATATTATTGTTTATTCTATTTCCGTTGTAAAGCATTACATTAGAATTCAAACCAAAACCATTATTAAAGAATGTCTCGGTAATAAATTCATTTCTAGTAGGGTCAATGGTACGTCCAAAATTCCAACCAACATTGGTATTTGCTGATAGATTTGGATATCTACCATGTCTAGCCGTGGTGGCATCTATTTCAGTGTTCTTTAAACTGATAAGACTACCTTCTACTTGAAGACTTTTTTCAATAGCATAATTGATACATTTCTCTAAACCCCAAACTTCTTGTGCTTGAAGTGTCGTCACATTGGTGAAAAACATAATAAAAAACAGAAAAGAAATACAACTAATAAGATTTTTCATCCTTGCATTTATATTTTACGATTATGGTTCAATTTAAAATAAACTTGATTTAGAAAATTTGAATTCATGACTTTTATCAAGTTATGATCCTTATCTTCCTTTTAAATTTATACAACAAAATTACAATTATTGAATAGATAAATGCCTTTTTTTTATATTAATAACTAGATAACATAGATAAAAGTCTAATTTGAAGGCAAAAGTTATTAATTGACTTAAAAAATTCTATTAAAATAGAGATGGTTTTTCTTTATGAAGATTATTGAAATTCTTATAAACTAGAAGTCTATATATTTTTTACACCAATAATGCAACAAAGTTGCATTTAATGAGTTACTTTTGCATCATGGTTGCAAAAACAAACATATTTAACACTTTAATACTTCTCATCATCACTATGGTGGGCAATAGTCTTGCCGCTCAGCAATGTGACATGGTGATTTCAGGACAAGTCATAGACCATCATGATGACACTTCCCTAGAGTACGCCACCATTTTTATACAAGAACTGGATAAAGGAACGGTTTGCGATTCGAACGGATATTTCGTCTTTGAAAACATTTGTCCTGGGAAATACCATTTTATCATCTCGCATGTAGGTTGTGAGTCCAAAAACGAATATTTAAATATTTCCGAAACGACAAGTCTTACATTTTTCTTAGAGCATCATGACGAGATACTCCAACATGTAGAAATCACAGGACAGCAATCAAACAGCAAATCAGGTAATATCAGGTATACTATTTCCAAAGATATCCTGTTTGAATTGAATGGTAGAAACCTTAGTGAAATATTGACAACTATTCCTGGCGTAAATACATTAAAAGCTGGTCCCAACCTTGCAAAACCCATTATAAATGGTCTCTATGGAAACAGAATAACGATACTCAATAACGGAATCCCACAAGAAGGCCAACAATGGGGAAATGATCACGCACCAGAAATAGATCCCAATACCGCTGACAAGATATCTATATATAAAGGAGCTTCTGCCATAAAATATGGACTACAGGCTTTGGGCGGTGTAGTCATCTTAGAGCCAAATGAAATGACTATAGATCCACATTGGCATGGTGATATTCGCTTGAATAGCCATACCAATGGTCAGGGAATCGGGATACAAGGTCAATTGAGAAATAGTTCTAAGCTTGGTAATCTAAGGATTACACTAGGACATCAAATCTCAGGTGATCGACAAACGCCTAGTCATTATCTCACGAATACAGGAAATAGAGAATCGTCTTTTTCTATGCTAATCTCAAATAAAAAGAATGAAAAATCAGATAGAAGAATCTATTATTCATTTTACAGAAACAAACTTGGCATTTTACGTGGATCACATATTGGTAATTTGACAGATCTTCAGGAAGCTTTTAAAAGAGATATCCCATTTTTTACGGCTGACAAGTTTTCTTACAATATAGAAGCTCCACGCCAAGAAGTAGACCATCATTTATTAAAACTCTCCCACAAATACAGAATAAATGATCAAAAAAACATCTCACTCGAAGCAGGATACCAAGTTAATAGTAGGTCAGAATTTGATATCAGAAGAGGTGATAGAGACACAAAACCAGCATTGGATTTATTGCTTTTTAGCCAATATTATGATTTTAGCTACAATCATTTAGGTGAACATAATTCCTATACCATTGGCACCCAATATAGATATGTAAACAATACCAATCGACCCGGAACGGGCATTTTACCTTTGATACCCGATTACATCAATAATCATTACGCCATCTACCTGATCACCAAAAGAAACCTTTTCGGATTGGAACTCGAAACAGGACTGAGAGGAGAATTTAGAAATTACTTTGTAGCTAGATTTGAAAATAGAAACGTGGTAAAAGAGAATCACCGTTTCTTAAACTTTGCTGCAAACATTGGTTTAAAACATAAAGTTACCGATGAAATTACGACACATTTAGACATCTCCTATACCAATCGTCCACCTGAAGTCAATGAACTTTATAGCAATGGACTCCATCAAGGCGTAAGTGGTATAGAAGTGGGAAATCCAAGCCTTAAACCCGAAAATTCTTTCAAAATCGTCAATGAATGGACGGGTCACCTTGCGGAAAAACATCACCTCAATCTTTCACTATTTTACAATCATATCAACAACTTTATCTATTTGCAGCCTCAAAATGATTTTGTTGTTACCATCAGAGGCGCCTTTCCATTGTTTTCATACGTAGGTACAGATGCTTCTATGCTCGGTGGAAGCTTTAAGAGTATCACAGACATTAATAAAGCTTTCCAATGGACCTCAGGAATGAGCTATATTTATGCTAGGAATCTCGACCAAAAAACAGGATTAATTAGAATTCCACCACTAAATGCGTTTTCTAATATCCATTACACCATAGGTAAAACATCCGTATTTAACGAATTAAAAATGGGCGTAGAAGCAAGTTATACTGCTATGCAAAATAATGTTCCGATCGAAGAAGACTTCTTACTTCCACCCGATGATTATTTTTTAATAAATGTATTATTAAGAATAAAATTTAAGCGTAAAACAAACCAAGACCTAGACGTCAGTCTGAGAATGGAAAATGTATTCAATACAACTTACAGAGATTATCTGAATAGAATGCGATATTTTGCAAATGAAATGGGTCGAAATATTACTTTCAACATAAAAACGAATTTTTAACTCTTAAAATATTTATAATTATGACATCTAAATATAGTTTTTTATTAATAGCTGGAATGATTGTTTTTTTTACCTCATGCGACAAGGACCCTGATCCAATCAATGAAGAAGAACTAATCACTACCCTAGTGTACACCCTTACGCCAAGAGACGGTGGTGATATCGTCACACTATCCTTCAGAGACCTTGATGGTGATGGCGGAAATGCACCTACGATCACTTCAGGCACGCTAAAATCAGGAAAAACATATGATGGTGTTTTAAATTTATTGAATGAATCAGTAACACCTGCTGATGTAATTACCACAGAAATCCAAGAAGAAGCCGAAGAACATCAGTTTTTCTATGAAGTGGCTACTACCTTACCCTCTGTATTAACCATTACGTATGATGATAAGGATGCAAACAATAACCCTATAGGACTAAAAACGATCGTCAAAGCAACTGGTACAGGTTCAGAAAAAGTAAAAATAACTCTCCGACATGAACCCAACAAAACAGCTACTGGTGTAGCTGCCGGAATCATCACAAATGCAGGTGGTGAGACCGATATTGAAGTTAGTTTTGATTTGAGTGTGACGCAATAAATACAGAACGTAGTCCAAAAGAAAAATACAAATAGAACTCGTCCATAATTTTGTATTTGACATAAATCAATTTTATTTTCACGGGACATTGTTCATTAATAATGGTTCTATTTTCAAAAAAAAGGTGGCCGATTGTAAACGATTTGCCACCTAAATCTTATTTTTTTTCCACTATTTACGTATCTGTTGTATAACAAGATACTTTTTTGTTTTTTAATCTATTTTTATTGAGATATCGTTTATATATTATTTCTTGTTTCACTGTAAATCGAGAAAACGTTAATTCATTTAATTTTCTACAATTACGTAACTAGTTCAATGATTAGCAGAATTAATAGTGAATTGGTAATTCCTTAACTACAGAAATAATTTTTTGAATAATAATAATTTTGAAAGGTTACCTTTTCAATTTAAGTAACATAATAAGTATTATTTAACTTCAAAAATTTTAAACAATGGCTAAAATGTTAATAGCTGGTTACCAAAGGTTCACAAATATTGGACCTACAAAAAGGGCACAAATCATTCTTCACTTGCAAAACAGACAAAAGATAACTATTCCATTTGTTAATGGTCCTGATTTTAACTTTTTGGCAATATGCCAAATATTAGACGCTTCACCTGAGAAGTATTATATTAATGTTGATGGTGGAATAATAGAAGGAGCAGGTGGTGGAATTTTAAAACATGTTGCATTTAATTAAATAAATGAATATGAGAACATTAACTTTGAGTATAATTTTTTTAAGTTTCTTTTCGTGTTCAGTTACAGAAAGTCTTGAAATACATAAGTTGAGAAATGACTTAACATATGTTGAAATAAAAAAAGATATCAAGCCACAAAAAGATCGAGATAGCAGTAGTTATGGAAGAGTTTTAATAAGCACTATTCCAAAAAATAGTAAAATTGTATTTGAAATAAAAGACAATCAATTTATTATTAAACCGTATAATATCTATACTACTGCCATTCAAACTTATTTAATAAAGGAATCTTTTGGAGTTTCTGGCATCGATGGATTAAAAGACAAATTGGAAATCCCATATACTTTTGCTTTTCAAAGTCAATTGAATGATTTAAATATGAAAATGGTAAAGTCTGACTTTTCAAACCCTAGTGTACCTGTCATCTTACCATTAAAAAATAATCTTCATGATAGTGGTTTTATGATTGGATGCCCTATAAAGTTAAAACAAGTCAAGCAAATTTTACAACCAATATCTATACCATTTAAAATACATCTTCCATCAAATGATGTGAAAGAACAAATTTCCACAGGCATAAACTTAAGTGTTGGCTATTCATTTAAAAGCATATATAAATCTTATTTGCCTGTGATGCTAGGAACAGATCCGACAAAATTGATAGGGCACAATATTAGAACTTTCGATTTTTCTATTACGCCAATTGCAGGTATTACTGTTATTGATTTAACCGATAAAAATACTGTTCCATCTATTTCAGCAAGTAAAAAAGTTTTTGGCTTGAGTACAGGTGTCATGGGAGTTGTTGGGATTTTAAATTTTGATTTAGGTATAGGTTTAGGTATCGATCATGGATTTGGAAATGATGCTAAAAGTTGGAACTACCAGACCAAACCATGGCTTGGTTTTGCCGTGGGTTTTGATATTTATAAATAGGAAGAAAAAACCAGTTGAATTACACTGTTTCTATTTTTCGCATGTATTACCATTGTACCTTTATTGTTTGTTTTAGCCTTCCCGTTACCATAAAGTATCAAAAGGCATCTTGCCTCGAGTAATCAAATTACTCGCTCCTTTATAAACATGTTTTAATAGGCCCTTTCGAACATTAAGCTGAGTGTAACGAAGACTGATGAGCGAAAGGGCTAGCATGTTCTGCTAGAGCAAGTTTGCAACTTGTGCTTATATTGTCCTAAATCAGAAACAAGTATAAATACGCTTGAATATAAAACGCAGTTAATTGAAAGAACATTTTAAATTAAAAAGCTTACAGAATATCAACAAATTGTCATAATTGAATTTCATCATTTCGCATCAATACCGCTTATGATAACAGATATAAAAGATTGACCGTAAGCTATAGCAAAGATAATTTCAATCTGCTAGTAGCTAATGGTCATGTGATAGGTACAATTGGAACTTTAACATTTGCAATTAACAGAGACTTAGGTATTGAAGTTGTAAAAAG
>JBGSOH010000240.1:0-6738 GCA_041739205.1 Saprospiraceae bacterium | reverse complement strand
AATGTAACCAATAAGTATTGCCATCTTTCGCCACCAAACATAAAATGCTGTTAATGATAGCAAAAAACAAGATCATACCACAGATCACCACCCAAGGCATAATACCGTTTGTAGATGAGTATGGTGATGATGGCACCAAAGCTGAAAATCCCATAAAAATGGCTGCGACAAGAAGGACACCTATCACTTGTTTGAATGGTGAAATTTCGCGTTCTAAAAAAGATTTCTGTTCCATGGCATTTCGTTTGTAACCAAAATAAAAAATAGTTGAAAAAGTTCAGCGTACATGCTTATTAATTACATCACCTTGGAATACTCCAATACTTTATTCCAAACCCTAAAAACATTTCCTGAACACATTTTTTCAATATCACTGTCCGAATAACCACGAGTTAGGAGTTCGTAGATTAGGTTGGGGAAATCACTTACATCTTTTAAACCAGTAGGTAGTGAATCGCCTACTCCATCATAGTCAGACCCAAATCCCACATGATCTATACCCGCCAAAGCAACAATATGATCAATGTGGTCAGCCACTTTTTGCACATCTGAGTACAATTTTGGATATGATTTTTGGAAAGCTTCTGTTAATTTTTTACCTTCATCAGACTTCTCATCTAATCCTTTATCTGTAATAAGATTTCGCAACTCAGTACGCATGCTGTCATTGTACTTTTCAATATTACTATCTAAAAAGGTAGATCCAAAATTAACCATGATGACACCACCATTTCCTTTTATTTTGGTAATCATCTCATCACTCATATTACGTTCAAACCCAGGCGTAAATTTTCTACATGAAGAATGTGAAGCTATCACAGGTACTTTTACATGCCTAATCGTCTGATAATATGTACTATCTGACACATGAGATATATCAACCATGATCCCAGTGCGTTGCATCTCATCTAATACTTGATAACCAAAAGGACTTAAGCCTTTCCATGTGCGGGTAGTATCATATGATGAATCGCAGATAAGATTATCCTTACCATGTGTAAGTGTAATATAAGAAATTCCTCGATTTTTGAAGTAAGCTATCCTGCTGAGATCTGATTCGATAGGTGCACCATTTTCCATTCCCATAGGCAACGCTATTTTACCTTTCTTTTTGGCTTTGATGACATCTTTTGGACTTTTGGCAATGGCAAAGTATTTTTGTTGTTCAGATGCTATATATACTATCATATTTATTAAACTATCCGCCAATTCCTTTGCACCACCATCCACTTGTAATCTAGACGGAATAAAAATCGACATAAAAGGTGCGTCCAGCCCACCTTTTCGTGCCCTTACATAATCAAAATCTCCATCATTAGTTTGATAAGGTATTCCTAAGTATTCTTTTTCCAGTCTAAAGTTCTTAACTTTTAATCTAAACGGTAAATCTACATGTCCATCAACGATCACATATTTTTGTGCAAGTTTGTTTGCTTTTTTTAATAATTTAAAATCCTTTTGTCCATGAACATGGAACACAAAACAAAAAATTAACACAAAAAATAAGATATATTTCTGTCTGAACATTGGTCAAAATTTAAACTTAAAATTATTTACAAGATACGTTTCCTAAGATTATCTACCATAAATCAGACAAAAGTAATAAACCTACATCAAAATTGGGTATAATTCAATAACAAAGAATAGCCCATTCGTCTACACCTTCTTCGATGTATTGATGGATGATGCGGAAACCTACCTTTTGGTGTGCATGTAATGATTTTGTATTTCTAACAGCAACTTCAGTAACCACATATGGAAAAATACCTTTGTAAGTTTCAAAATACTTTTGATACAAGCCCTGAAAAACACCCAAACCGCGATACTCTTTTTGGATACATATTTGACCCATAATTATATAATTCAGGGTAGAAAGATCCCACTCATCCGTTTTGACTATGTCTATCATTGCGAACATCATGCTCAATTCGGGTATCTTACTAACAAAATCCTTTGACATACCAAGTGCATATCCTATTACTTTATCGCCGTCTTTAGCTATGATATGCGGAGTCACTTCATTCATTTGTTCTAGCAACTGTATACTATGTTTTACCGTAAGGAAACCATCTGTTGTTTGAACTTCTATCGATAGGTTACTACGATGATTTTCCGCTTGAAGCTGCTGTATCTGTTCTAATTCATCAGAAGTAACAGCAGTGGTATAAATGGTTTGCATGGAAAATTTATATTTAAATTATTGAGTTTACCCTAAAAGCATTTAACAGGAAAATAATAAACCTATTCTCTCTACTAAATTGATAATCAAATGTTCACCTTTAGGTCGCAGGGTAAAACAGTTGATTGACATAATTTAAGTGTTTTTGGAGTGTATTCAAATTGTTCATCCGTTTAAATGATTATTAAAAAACATTTGGCAAGTATTATAGTTCCAATTTCTTTGCTCCTACATAATATTATTTGAAAATAAAACTAGTTAAAGTAAAATTCCATAATTTTGCAAATGCTAAATATTTACAACATGAAAAATGCATTGTTATTCATTTCCATTTTCTTAGTATCCATATCAACTGCTTTGGGGCAAAACTATTTGTTTAAAAAAGGCAATAATGGTTTTTCAGGATCATTGGGTGTTCTGACCGAAATTACCAATGATCCATTGAGCTTTAATTTAGGTGCAAATTATACTTTTGATGGGGTTTTTAGTGTAGGTGTTAACAGAACTATTTTTCAATCAAATAATATTATTGTCAAAAATACAAAAGGATATTTTAGCTTTAATGTGAGCCTAGATCCACTCAAATTAGAAAATGGGAAAACAACATTTATGTTTCCTTTATTCATGGGTGTTTCTTTGATAGAAGAAGAACAGTTTTTTACGTATGGTGCTCGTATAGCTATGAGAAACCAAATGACATTACATTCTAGTTTTACACCTGTATTTTCTTTCTTTTCCCAACCAAATGTGGATAATATTAAAACCCCTTACGCTACAGTCTCCAGTATAGAATTAAATATTATGTACCAAAGTTTGAGAATAGCTCCACAATTTTCGATTTCTGGGAACGATGTTAGATTTGGGATCAATTTTGGCATAATTCTTTAACGGGAGCGTTATATTTCGAATTTTAAAAAAAGAGCGCATGTAATTTTACACATGCGCTCCAATTTTCAACCTATTTCTTGAGATTTAAGATGATTGCATTTATTAATTTTTCCCATTTAATTGCTTTGAGCACATCATCTTGCATTTGAATAGTCTCATCCGCATCATACATTTTAATATTTGTTGTACTGTTGGCAAATTTTAATACCAAGATTGCTTTTTGCAAAACATTGGTAGCAGAATTATGTACGGACTCACTTGTATATGATTTTTCTAAATTACAAGATTTTACTTCTGCTAGATCTATGGCATACAAATCGTTTTCTCCTTGTGAAAACCCTTTATAATACAACATATTGCTTTTTGAATCCAGTCCCACTACTCCTTTCTGCCAGATTTCTACATCTACAACTTGATATCCCTTTTCATTAATCTTGGCCAGAAAAGCAGATTTCAGTTTGTTTTCTGATGAACTTCCTGACATAAAAAAATAGGCCATTGGCACAATTACAACTGCTGCTAAAATTATATTAAATAACATGATTAAATTAATTTTGAAATTATTAAATACTTTTATACTTCCTTATTTGGAATCATAATACTAAAAATGGAATACTCAAATACCATGATTATAAATGGCACAAAAGTGAACCACCTTTAATACCAAAATACTTGAATTTAAAAAAGACTTAATAATTTCTTACCAAAAGGTATGGAAAGGGAACAGCATTTTGAATATGGCTGTCTGTATATAGTGAAGTGTATAAAATATAGCAGACCTGCTAAAAATGACTTTTAATACACTGACATTTGATGTCATTACCGTGAAATAGGCGTCTACATTTAACTTTACAGTCGAATATACAGACTGTGTGAAGTCACCAGACTTTATGGTGGTGTAGTCGTTTGATTGATGAGATTTAGTAGCTGAAAAATGGTCTTTTGTGCTACTCTGGTAAGACTTAAAGGTTTGTTTAATATTGTAAACGGAACCTATTGCTGTAAATGCAATAAGGATAGATAAACTAAAAGAAATAAATACCTTTTTATCAAACATGATGCAAAAGTAAGGATAAAAAATGATATGTATCAAAATTATCTTCCGTCCTCATCAAATACTTTTGTATAGGATTTAAACATCTTTAAAACAAAATATATAACGCCTGAGATAATCATTGCCCACAGACTCCAACTTTTGGTAGAATAATATGCTCCTATAGTAAGATAAGCAACCCAACAATTCATGAGATATATGACCAAAAAGACTGCAAATAGCCCATTTTTCTCTTTCTTAAGGATTTTTTTCCAACTAAATGACAATTGAGAGCCATTAAATTTAGAGAAGCTAGGGATAAACGCAGGTGTTTTAGAAGCCCATTCTGTATATTGATTTCCAAACTTTCTGGTTAAAAATTGTTCCTCTGCGTACATAATTCTTTCATAATAGACCCAATATGCAAATACAAATGCCACAATAAACCAAGCATTAGCAGTCAAAAAAGCAATACCCAACCACATGAAAAAATTGCCTAGGTATAAAGGATGTCTTACTGTAGAGTAAATTCCAGTTGTATTCAGCACATCAGCTACCTGACCTTCAGCTGTGTTTCGTCCCGATGTATTTTTGGGTGTGTGTCCTACCGTGTATATTCTGATAAATAAGCCCAACATACAAACTAAAATGGCAGTAACTTCCAGAATAGTCAGATCTTCATTACTGAACCACTCAGGCTGTGTCTGAAGAGCATAATAAATAACGATCAGTGCAAAAGGAATGAGAATTAACGGAATATGGCTTCTGTACCTAAATAATATATTTCCTTGAGTTTCAAATTCTTGTTGGAGAGCCATGGCAGACGTATATAAAGTAAGTTTAAAATTTTCGCAAAGCTAACTTTATAAACTGCATTTATATAAATTAAATTATTTATTTTTTAACTAAACGATAAATCTTAAGAATTATAAACGTGCATTCAGGCATCTTCTAGATTACCAAATTCGTCTTTTTTATCTTTATTCTTTAAGCGTTTTTGGCTATTTGCGGTCTTCATGGATTCTCCGACTTGATTACTTGCTGTGAAACTTGCTACCATATTGTTGAGCATTTCACTTCCTGCTTGTGGTGAATTTGGCAGCAATATAAGATTCGAATTGGTATCAGCACCTATGGCTTGCAAGGTATCATAATGTTGCGTCACGACTATTAGAGCTGATGCTTCTTGAGAATTGATGCCTACACTATTAAGTATGTCTACACTTTCTACAAGTCCACGAGCTATTTCTCTTCGTTGATCTGCAATACCTTGACCTTGCAATCTTTTGGATTCAGCTTCCGCCTTTGCTTTTGCTACGATTCTGATTCGTCCAGCTTCTGCTTCATATTCCGCAGCGGTTTTTTCTCTGTCTGCTGCATTGATACGATTCATGGCATTTTTAACTTGAATATCAGGATCAATATCTGTGATTAGTGTATTAATGATATCATAACCATAAGTAGTCATTGCTTCATTAAGTTCTCTTTTGACCGCAACAGCAATATCATCTTTTCGCTCAAAAACATCATCCAGTTTTAATTTTGGCACTTCGGCTCTCACTACATCAAATACATAAGAAGTGATTTGATCGTGTGGATACTCCAACTTATAAAAGGCGTCGTAAACTTTTTCTTGAATCACCTTAAACTGAACAGATACTTTCATTTTTACAAATACATTATCCTTTGTTTTAGTCTCAATGATGACATCCAATTGTTGAATACGAAGGTTTAGTTTTCCTGCTATCCTATCAATAAATGGAATCTTAATGTGCAATCCAGATTGTCTGATACTATTGTATCTCCCAAACCTTTCTACGATGGCAGCTGACTGTTGTTTCACAGTAAAGAAAGTAGAAATCAGTCCCAAAACAATCAAAGGTAAAAGGATAATATACAAGGGATTAAGTTGTTCCATGTGGCTTATATTTTAAATTTCAACAAATATACTCATTTAATAGGGATATTTCAAACATAATGGAAAAGTAATTTATTGTATTACAAAGTTCCACTAATTTTCAATGACGGAAAGTTGGTTTTTGTCATGGGTACATTAAATAATTACCTAATAAAAACATTTTTTAATTCTCTACGTTATGCACCAAATAATTGAATGACATGACACCGCCTAGGAACTATTTGATTCATCCTCAATACATTATTATTACGTTGGTTTTGGCAGGCGTGACGGCTCTTTTTCTAGGATTTACTGGTGCCTACATATATAATAGAGTCCAACAAGGTGTAGCACCTGTCCAAGTACCTACGCTTTTTTATTTCAATTCGATTTTAATTGTGGCGAGCAGCATCACCATGATTTATGCTAAAAAAATGTATGAATATGATGACACAAAAATGTTCAAAGTAGCCCTGTGGGTGACGATGATATTGACCATTCTTTTTTTATACATGCAAATAGAAGCTTGGTACCAACTAAAATCTGCCAATATTGGACTTACTACTAGTACGATGGCGTCTTACATGTATTTGATATCAGGTTTGCATTTTGCCCATTTAGTTGCTGGGATACCATTTCTGGGCTATTTTATATATGAAGCCCACAAAAGAATGAAAGACCCAATTACCGTTTTAGTCTATTTTGCAGATGTAGACAAAAAAAGATCGCTGAATATTTTAA
>JBGSOH010000231.1:0-2624 GCA_041739205.1 Saprospiraceae bacterium | reverse complement strand
CATACGAAATCGAAGCAAGCAAAGGTGGATCTTATTCAGAAGGAGTAAGTACATTAGACCTTGTATTGATTCAGAGACATATCTTAGGTGTACAATCACTTAACGATCCATACAAATTGATAGCAGCAGATGCTAACAATGACGGAGCAGTAACAGCAAGTGACTTGATCGAGCTTAGAAAATTAATCTTAGGATTAACTTCAACGCTTAACAACAACCAAAGCTGGAGATTTGCAGTAGCAGGAACAACAGTAAATGTAAATCCATTATCATTTGAAGAGAGAATCAATGTAAATCCATTGACTGGTTTAATGACAGGTCAAGATTTCGTTGCAATCAAAATAGGTGATGTAAACGGAAATGCAAGTACAGATGTAACTAACCCTACAGTAGAGTCTAGATCAAACAACGATGTGAACTTAACAATAACTGAAAGATTAGTTGAAGCAGGTGAAACAGTAGCAATACCAGTAACAGCAGCAAACTTCAACGAAGTATTCGGTTACCAATTCACAATGAACCTTAACGGAGCTAGCTTCGTAGGTGTAGAATCAGGAGCAATCGAAATGAATGCAAACAACGTAGGAGTATTGTCAAATGATGTAGTAACGATGAGTTTCGCATCAAATGAAGCAGTAAGTGCAAAAGGAGATGATGTATTATTCACAATGAACTTAAAAGCTAACAAAGCTGGAAACGTAAGTGAAATGATGACATTAAATTCAGATGTAACTGCAACAGAATCATATGTTGGTGCTGATTTGACAGTTGGAAAAGTAAGCTTGAATGTAAGAACAGCAGACGTAGCGGAAGCTATCGAATTGTTCCAAAACGAGCCTAACCCATTCAAAGGTCAGACTTCAGTAAGCTTCCATATGCCAAGTGCAGCGAAAGCAAGCTTGAGCGTATACGATGTAACTGGTAAATTAGTGACAGTAAGAAACATCGATGCAGTGAAAGGTTACAATAGTGAAATATTCACTACTGCACAACTTGGAACTAGCGGAGTTCTTTACTACACATTAGTAAGCGGTGAGTTCACAGCTACTAAGAAAATGATCATCGTGGAGTAAGATCAAGGATCTAGATCAAGCCAATAAATAAAAAGAGCCCAACAGTTTTTAGTGATTGTTGGGCTCTTTTTTATTTATTAATTAGTTGTTTATAACTTTAATATTAAGATGTACTTTTACAAAACTAATCTGAATAAATATCTTTTATGTTAGATATAAAAAAGTTTAAAAAAAATCTCAACTTACTTTTGAATCTATTGTCTATATAATTGCTAATTTTACCACACTAAAATTAATGTTTTATGTCAGTTATTATCATTCGTGGAGCTAATCTAATCAATCGTGGTCAGTCACAAGTATCTGATATTCTAATCAAAAATCAACGTATTGAGAAGGTTGGCAGTGTTGTTAATTATCAGGGTGCATATAATGAGGTGTATGCAGATGGGTTATGGATGTTACCAGGAATTATTGATGATCAGGTACATTTTAGAGAGCCAGGACTCACTCATAAGGCGTCCATAGAGACAGAATCTAAAGCAGCAGTAGCTGGAGGAGTCACAACTTTTATGGAGATGCCCAACACAAAACCATCTGCTCTAACTCAAGAATTACTTCAGGATAAATATAATATTGCCGCAAAAACTTCGTATGCCAACTATTCATTTTTTATGGGGGCTTCCAATGATAATTATGAAGAAGTGATGCGTACAGATCCTAAAACGGTTTGTGGTGTGAAAATTTTCATGGGGTCGAGTACAGGTAATATGCTGGTCGATGATCGCTCAGTGTTGGAAAGGCTTTTTGCTAATGTCAATATGCTTATAGCAACACATTGTGAAGATGAAGCAACAATTAATCAACAATTTATTAAGTTCAAAGAGAAGTACGGTTCAAACCTAAAAGCATCGATGCACCCACTTATCAGGAACGAAGAAGGGTGTTTTTTAAGTTCTTCTATGGCTATTGAGCTGGCGCAAAGGTATGACACGCGATTACACATTCTTCATATTTCTACAAGAGATGAATTGGTGTTGTTTAATAATGGATTACCATTAAAAGATAAAAGGATTACGTCTGAAGTTTGTGTACATCACTTATATTTCGATGCAGATGATTATGATACACTCGGCAATCTTATCAAATGCAATCCTGCCATTAAGTCAAAAGAACATAAAGCAGCTTTGTTTCCTGCCTTATTGGATGATAGATTGGATATAATAGCTACGGATCATGCGCCTCATACTTGGGAAGAAAAGTCACAATCATATGAATTTGCACCATCTGGCTTGCCACTTGTTCAGCACAGTCTTGATATTATGATGGACTTTTGTAATAAAGGTATGATCTCAAAAGAGCGAGTTGTTGAAAAAATGTGTCATGCACCTGCTATTTGTTTTGATATTTTAGATCGAGGATTCCTCGATGAAGGTAAGTTCGCGGATATTGTTTTATACGATCCGAATGTATCTTATAAAGTGACAAAAGAAAATATCCATTATAAATGTGGATGGTCTCCGCTTGATGGTAAAACATTTAAAGGCAAGGTCGTGAGTACTTTTGTAAATGGTGCTAAAGTATTCTCAGACAAAGATATTTTTAACAAAGGTT
>JBGSOH010000220.1:0-7981 GCA_041739205.1 Saprospiraceae bacterium | reverse complement strand
TGCCGTAGATGGTTCTGAAGCTAACTTAACATATCAGGGAGAGTCTGGTGCATTGGATGAGTCTTTTGCAGACATTTATGGCAGTATGGTAGAACAAAATGCATTAGGCTCCAATGATTGGCTCTTTGGAGATGAGCGTTGCTCAGGATACATTCGAAATCTTTCTGACCCGAATGACAAAAATGACCCCGATACATATGGGGGTACGTATTGGGCACCAACTGGACCCAACGACCCCGATAATGGAGGAGTCCATACAAATAGTGGTGTTCAAAATTATTGGTTTTACTTACTTTCTGAAGGTGGTTCAGGTACTAATGACCATGGGTGGGACTATAATATTACTGCAATAGGATACAATGCTGCTGAAAGAATTGCCTATAGAAATCATACAAATTATTTAACATCTAATGCAAATTATTTAGATGCAAGAAATGGGTCTATTCAAGCCGCTGCAGACTTGTATGGAGAGTGTTCTAATGAACAAGCTGAAGTAGCAAGAGCATGGAGAGCAGTAGGTGTAGGAAGTAATTTGATTTGGTTCGAAACATTGTCATTAATGGATATTCCACCATTAATTTATGTATCTGGCACTTGGCTAGCAACTAACTGGATTAGTGCAAGTAATACAGAGATAAATTCAAATGATGGAATAACAAAATTTCGAGCGGGAAATGGAATCTACTTAAATCCTGGGTTTAAAGCAACTGCTGGATCAAATATGTACTTTAATGCGAAAGTAATGCCATGTAGCGATTTTGAATAGCGTAAAATAATATGATTGATCAAAGACAAAATAATACCGATATTAAACCAGAATCAAAGACCTTTTTTAATAAAATCAATGGTTTAAAATTCAAAACAGGTAAAATCATTAAGATCATAGATTTTAATAAAATAGTTTATTGCCAAGCGGACAGTAATTATTGTTATATTTTCACTAATGAAAAGTCGTATTTTATAAGTAAAACACTAAAGTGGGTGGTAAGTCAATTGCCCGAATCGATGTTTAAACGGGTACATCAAAAATTTGTAGTCAATATGAATTACATCATTGGATTCAATCATAATACAGATGTGCTGGAATTGGACAACGACGTCACAATAAAGGTATCAAGAAGGAAAAAGAAGTTTGTAAGGGAAATCTTTTAGTTTATAGCTTACAAATTATTGGAATGCAGCCTTCGTCGTAAAATTTAAACGAAACTAACTTTCGTTAATTAAATTGATAATTTAAAAGTATTGTATATTTTTGTAGGATGCGGAATCAAAATATTGTTCAAAATACCCTAAAAATAGTACTTCTAGTAATTTTACTTGGTAGTTCTTGGACTATATTTGCTCAATCTAATGTGTTAAAATTGGATACAAGCTATTTAGACATCATCGGATTTGACGCGAGAGATGGATTGACAGCTGGATATACGACAAGGGTAGTACAAGATAGTTTAGAAAATATATGGGTAGGCAGCTTAGCAGGCCTTAATAAGTACAATGGTGTTACTTTTAAAACATTTATAAATGATCCTAAGGATAATAAATCTTTACCTTATGATGATGTTTCTCCTTCGTTTACAGACAGCTACGGAAGAATTTGGATGGTCTTCTCCGAGCAAAAGGGAGCCATTTATAATAGCAAGAATGCTGCCTTTATACCACTTGATTATACATTTAATTTTATATCATTTAGAGATCCAAATGGCTATATTTGGGGTATTAAAGATGAAAAATGGACAGTAGCCCATGAAAAAGACTTCTATATTAAGGAAGATACCGTCAGAATAGATAAAGAAAACATACATACAATATTAAACCAAAACCTTTTACCCATTGTAAATGTAGCATTAGCACTTAAAGTAACTTTTAATATAGTAGATTCTACCTTGCTATTTGTGGATAACGACCAATTGTTTTGCTACAACATAGACTACAAAACATGCAGATTAAATTTAAAATTTAGAAAAGAACTTCCCTTTAGTGCATGTGCATTGTGTAAAATTTACGGAAATTTTATAACTGATAAAGAGACAGGAATCATACATGTATTTAATCACGATCAATATGTAGCGTACTCTATATATGACGGCAAACTTGTATCAACATTAAAATATCCTAAAAGTATTCAACCCTATAAACCTCATCTTATTGACATATATCATAATATATGGCTAACAGATGAATATAAAAACTTATATAGATTTAATCCAAGTACCTCTATCATTGAATACATCAGAACTATAAGAGAAGCTACAAGCAATTTTGGCAAGAATAAAGGTGTCTATAGTATAAGCAATGATAAATTGGGTAATGTATACTTTACCACAACTGGTTTAGGACTTTACACATACAATATCAGTAGAGAGCGATTTAAATACATTGGGGACCGCCATTTAGGCCCATCAATGAATTTATTTCCATTAAGAAATGGTCAAGTTGTTGTCAAAAAAGCATTAGAACTTTCTCTTTTCAATAAAGCTACTAATAAATTAGATTTATTTTTTAAAGATAAAAAAAATAAGCCATATAATATGCTATTCTTTTATGAAGACGATAGGAATAATGCTTATATAATCCTTAGCAGCCATTTTGTTAAGAAAATTGATTATATTTATCAATTGAATAAGGAATATAAACCAATGCTTTTGTCAAAGTCAAATACTTATTTATATGAAAAACCTTGGCACAATTATTATTTGCTTCATCAAAACGATTATATCTGGATGGTAGAATATTATGAAAGTGATAGCATTAGTACAATAAAAAAACCAATGATTATTTTTTCCAGAATAAGCCCAACCAGGAAAGGTGATTTATTTAGTGATACAATAATTATAAATAATCCTCTAATCCATAACAGTGATCATTTTGGAAAAATTTTAAAAGGAAAAAATGGCGATGTGTGGGTAGCTAATAACGAGACTGGCCTCATTAAATACAACATTAAGACAAAAACTAAAGCTATATACACTCCAACCAAAGATGCTAATACTATGCCTTCAAATGTAGTCTACGATATGGTTTTAGATCCAGTTAAAGGGGACAGTATATTATGGTTTGGTACCAATAAGGGGTTGTGCCGATTCAATTTTTTAAATGAAGAAATTAAAGTGTTTACCATGACGCATGGACTGCCCAATAACGTGATCTATGGTATCCTTTTTGATAAAAGAAATAACCTTTGGTTAAGTTCCAATCAAGGACTATCACTCTTTAACCCCAAAACTTTAGAAATAAGAAACTTCGAATTTGCTGATGGATTGCAGCATAGTGAATTTAATAAGTTTGGTACTGCCAAGGACAATGAAGGCATTTTATACTTTAGCGGTGTCGGAGGACTCACCTATTTTAACCCTGAAGAATTCTATAAAAAACCCATTGATTCTAAAATCAATATCTTTGCAATCAAAGTACTGAATCATGAATTAGCATATGATACGGATGAACCAAAGCCAAATCAATATTTAACTCAACCCGTAGAACTCACGAAGGATATAATCTTTACCAATGAAGATAAAATGATTACCTTTCAATTTGCCTTAATGGACTTATCTTCACCATCTAAGAATAAGTACCGATACAAACTTTCTGGACTGTCGGATGATTGGATAGAACTGGGTTCGAAAAGTGAGGTGACTTTTATAAATCTGGCACCTGGTAAATACACTTTTACAGTAAATGGAGCAAACCATGACGGCCATTGGTCTCGACATACAAGAGATTTAAATTTTGAAGTTTTGGGACCTTGGTGGAAAAAAACTTGGTTTTACTTATTATTAATTTCTATTGTATTTTCTATTGTGGTCCTTTTTTTCAGACAACGTGAAAACAATAGACAAATCCTACATACTTTGAGAAATAAAATATCAAGAAATTTGCACGACGATATTGGATCAACGATGTCTAGTATTTCATTGTTTGGAACGGTAGCTCAAAAACATCTCCACAACAAAGAATCTATAGAATATAAAATGCTGCAAAAAATAAATGAAAGTGCTGATCAGGTTATGGAGGCCATCAATGATATCGTGTGGGCCATCAATGCTGATAACGATAAATTAAATGATGTGATTCAAAGAATGCGTGCATACATTTCAGGATTAAGTAATGCTTCTGATACTAAAATCACTACTGATTTCCAAGAACAAGTTTTTGAAATTTCATTAAATATGGTAGAAAGAAGAAATCTCTATCTTATTTTTAAAGAATGTGTAAATAATGCCATAAAATACTCGCAAGCCTTAGAACTTAAAATAAGTTTATACGAAAAAGATGGATGGATTCATTTGAATGTAGTCGATAATGGTATAGGGTTTGATCAACAATTGGAAGATGAAAAATTGTCTTTAGGCGGCAATGGATTGAAGAATATAAAGAACAGATCAGAAGAATTATCTGGAAAACTTGATATTATTTCTACCAAACAAGCAGGAACTAAGATATATTTTAAATTTAAAATAAAAAAGTAAACACATATGTATAAAGTTGCCATTTTTGATGACAATAAGGCAAGAAGAGAAGGCCTTCAACTTCTAGTCGATGCAATGGAAAATATGGAATGTGTAGGTGTTTACCCAGATTGTACGGATATTGTGTTTAGACTGAAAGTTTCTGCACCTGATGTCATCTTGATGGACATTAATATGCCCAACGTTGATGGTTTAGAAGGTCTGAAATTGATAAAAGAATCATCTCCGCATATCAAAGTAATCATGCAAACTATTTTTGAAGACGAGAATAAAATTCTGGAAGCGATTAGTTCGGGAGCTGATGGATATATCATTAAACAAACATCTCCAATGAAGCTTATTGATGGCATAGTGGATGTAATGAATGGCGGTGCGCCAATGACGTCAACAGTTGCATCTAAAGTGTTGAAGCTTTTTAATCATTCTTTTAAAAGTACTAAGTCAGAAGACATAGAACTTACCAATAGAGAAGTGGAGATACTAGGCTTATTGGTAGATGGGTATAGTTATAAAATGATTGCAGAAAAATGTTTTGTTTCTTACGCTACCGTCAATAAGCATATCACAAATATTTATTCCAAAATGCAGGTCAATTCTGTTGCTGCGGCCGTGTCATATGCGATAAAAAATGGATTGGTTTGATTATTTTCCTTCATCCAATAATAAAAGCCTATTACTTTCGTTTTTTGTAAATCTAAATCAATTTAAAATCTATTTATGAAGCAAATTGTCATTTTCACAGTCGTATTATTTATGATTTCTACAAAATTTTATGCTCAAGAAATAACCATATTTCCTGGGTTTTGGGGGCCTAGATATTATCAAAATAGTGATCCTATTTCAGTTAGTGAAGTAGGGAACTTGATGAAAGAAGTACCTTACGCAAATGCACAATGGAAAAAATCAAAATCTCAGTTGACAGGCGCTTGGGTAGCTGTGGGCGCTCAATTTGGATTTCTGTTTTGGCAATTAAATAAAATCAGCAAGAACGAAAGTGGAACACCACTTCTGATCGGCAATATTGCTTGTGGTGCTATCGGGATCGGTCTGTCCATATCGTCTAATAATTTAAGAAAAAAAGCCATCTTAGCTTATAATAAATTCAGTAAAGAACGTAGAGATAACTCCTATTTTTTTGCACCTTCTACATCAGGTCTTGGCATAGCAATGCAATTTTAAGAAGGATCAAATGAATCTAACTTTCCTTAAAGACAAATTCAACTACCTGATTATTGGTGGTTTTATTTTGGCAACAGTTGTAGGCACTATTTCACACGAATATGGTCATATTGCAGTAGCCAAATATCTCGGATATAATACAGCTTTACATTACAACAAAATGGGTTTTTCAAAAGAGCCATCACTTTTTTCTACAAAAGTAAAAGATTCACTTAGTACCATTGAATATAAAAAATTAACTTCACAAAGAAAATTAGAAAGTTATTGGATTACTTGGGGTGGCCCAATTCAGACAATTTTAGTAGGTTTTATCGGATTTGGTGTATTATGGATCAGAAGGAATAAGGGATTATCATTCGGTTTGAAAGATTGGATTTGTGTCTTTTTGACTTTTTTTCTTGCTAGACAAATTCTAAACTTTGGAGTCCAACTTATTAGCTATTTAATAACTGGTGAACATAAAAAATTTGGGGATGAAATACAATTAGCCATGTATCTCGATTGGCCAATTTATAGCATAGCTTTTTCGACTTGTCTATTTAGTATTTTGGTATGCTGTGTTACTGTGTTTAAATTTATTCCTAAAGAATATCGAATCCGATTTATCTTGAGTGGAATCTTTGGTTGCGGTATTGGCTATTTTGTTTGGATGGTTTGGTTGGGGCCAATATTACTACCTTAAAAATAAACAACCAATAACTGAATAAAGATATATCTTTATGAAAATCAGGATTCTAAGTATCTTCAATTATTTATTTTTCCTTTCCACCTAATTGTCGAATCATATAATACAACAAATAAGCAGGAATAGCAGGCACACCAAAAATAATGACGCCTTCTATTTTAAAAACCCGCTCTCTTGACTCCAAGTACATCGGCATAAAAAAACTGTTCAATAAACAAAAAACCAAAATGCCTACAATCCCAGCCAACGGCATATCACTTGATAGCCTATATCCTACGATAATACTTGAAATGACTAATATAACCACTGCCCAAAATGAGTATAAACTCATAGCTGAAATTACAAAACATGTTAATCCAGCAAAAACTGCGATAAAGTCCATCATGTTTTGATTAGCTAATTCTAGTTTTTCCTTTTTTTCATTTTTCGCCTTAATCTCCATAATTTTTTTGTCAGATCTTTGATTCTTTCGATCACTATATTGCTCTAAAACTTCCATACTTTCTTCATCACTAAAACCAAGTTTACGCATTTCTGTCATCATGATATGTGAATTAACATATTCCATTTCTAAAAAGACATTCACTTGCTGACGTATTTTTTCTGAGCTTGCTGGTTTCATTTTTATTTGTTCTAATAATAATTATTTATCCAATGTGATATCGTTTTAAGTTTATTTTACCAAATCTTGATACGATCTCAACAGCAAATATAACTAGGAAATATAAAACTAAAGTTAAAAACAATTATTTTCCAATAGTAATCAACTTTCATATAACGTAATTTGTCATTTCTATAGATTTCTGTTTGGTAATCGTCTTTGACAATCTATACTTTTATTGCTGTCAATTATAGCAAAAGCTTTAATCAATTTACTTAATACATTAATTACCAGTATTTTAATACACATATACAATAATGAACATTTTTGTTATCTTCAAGTCCAGATGCATTATCGACCGTCCTTTTCATTTTTAGTCAAAACTTCATAAAATGGCGTTAAGAAGCGAAAACTGTTCGAGATAATAAGGATGTTAAAACATGTTTGATGGACTTATATATTAAATAGTATCTGCTGAAAACGTCGGCTTTTCATTTTGTGAGGTTTTATTTCGGAGACCTTTGTTCAAAAAAACAGCAATAGTGAATGAAGTTGCAAAAGTGCGTCTATTGCCCAACATTTACAAAACTTAAAAGAATGACTAAAATGGCAATAGAAAAAGCATTTTGTAACGAGAATGAACGGTGCTCCGCAATTGCATTTTTTTGAACTAGCGTTTTTGAATACTTTTTTGGCAATGCAAAAAGTATTTGCCTAGCCGGCATGAGGCGACGATTGAATAAATGTAAGTGCCAGATTTTTAGTTGAAATGATTAATGATCCTTGCACGCAATTGTCCATTTTGTAACATGTAATCTTAATTATCTATCATTTTTGTCATTATCTGCATTCCCTTCTTACAATAATATACATTTTTGTTATGTAAATTTCCTAGTGTATTGTGTGACCGTCCTTTTCATTTTTAGTCTAAACTTCATAAAATGGCGTTAAGAAACGAAAACTGTTCGAGCTAATACACATTTAGGGTAAAACGGTTGATTATCAATAAATTCATGTTTTCAGAGCGAACTCAACCATATAACTTACATC
>JBGSOH010000219.1:0-7056 GCA_041739205.1 Saprospiraceae bacterium | reverse complement strand
GCATCAGCGATGGTATCAGCACTAAACTGACACAGTGTAGCCATCATATCTTCACTGGAAATATTTGGTTGACCAGATGCATTAAGAATATCTTCTACAAATGTCAGATTGAATAATTCTGGACCAGTAGTTTTGGGTAACTCAAGATTAAAAAACGAATGCCTTTTTAGCAAGTGTAATATTTCTAAATTTACTTTTCCTGCAACTGCTTTAGAACCATCTGCATCATAAGGCAAATTATAATATTTTCGCATCCATGAATCCATCAGTGTATTTCCTGGACCAGTATCTGTAACAAAAACAGCATCCGCAAGACCAGTCGAAGGTAGATATGTGAAATTTGCGATTCCTCCGATATTTAACATGATACGATCTTCTCCTTTTTGGGAAAACATCAGATAATCTCCATAAACGGCAAGTGGAGCGCCTTCACCACCAGCTGCAATATGTTTTTGTCTGAAATCGCTGATGGTAATTATCCCTGTTTTTACTGCCAATTGGTCTCCATCACCTATCTGCAATGTAGCGTGATTAAAATCTATATCCATATGCTGATGCTTAGGTACATGCATGACAGTCTGGCCGTGGCTTGCTATTACATCCACATCATTCTGTGATATTCTATGAGTCTCCAGAAAGGTATTTACCATCTCACCATGCAGTGTTCCTATCCATTCATTGAGCTGTACGAGATATGGAAAATCTACTTCCTTTTTTGCAAATACTCGTCGGATTTTTTCCTTTATTTCTTTATTGTAAGAAATGGTCTCAAATGCATTAATAATTACTTTTGTATCATGACCGGAATCCGATATTTTACAATAAGCTATATCCAGGCCATCAAGCGACGTACCAGACATCAACCCAATAATATTTCGTTGAATCTTAGACCCAATTTTGTATAGCTTTTCAATATTTGCGTTCATAAAAACTACGACTTTTAGATTAAAGAATTAATGTAAGTCAATCCAAGAAACGACTTGCCCAGCTGCTCGATTCTGCGAAAAATCTGTTGTCTGTATCCTTTAAACTGACATATGTATAATTGGAAAATAAGTTTTTCAACATGGTACTCTTACCAGATTGTCTAGGTCCAGTGAGCGCCAGAATAGGAAACTTTTCCTTGTATGATAAAAGTTGTTCTACAAAATATCTTTTTATGCTCATGATAAAAATTTTAGAGATGTAAATATAGATAAACAAGCATCAGTAGATAATAAAATGTAAAATAATTTATATATAACTTTGAATTTGCAGTGATATCTACTTTGAATTTGCAGAACATTACACTTTGAATTTGCAGTGACGTTTACTTTGAATTTGCAGAACACTATACTTTCAACTTACAGAATACTATACTTTGAATTTGCAGCTATTTGTACCTTGAATTTGCAGGTGTCTCTACTTTGAATTTGCAGAATACTCCACTTTGAATTTACAGAAATATTCACTTTGAATCTACAGATTACTTTACTTTGAATTCACAAGACACTAAACTTTGAATTTACAGACATAATCACTTTGAATTTACAGAAATCTATACTTTGTATTTACAGAAGAAAAAAGTACATTAATAAAATCTTAGAAAACCATTCTACTGATAGACTGTTAGTTGCTAAAAATAAAAATGAGCCATAAAAATTTCGTAATAATAGGTGGTAGTAAAGGTATAGGCCATGCCATCGTCCAACGATTAACCCAACAAAACCATAGAGTTATAGTCATCTCAAGGTCTTTAGATCAATTGGCATCAAACCCACTAATAGAGTACATCCAAAAAGATATCATCAATGATGAGCTATCCCCTAGCGAGTTACCCGATGTCATAGATGGCCTGATCTATTGTCCAGGAAGTATTGTTTTGAAGCCTTTCAAATCTTTGAGCGAAGAGCAGTTTAGCGAAGATTTTGCTATCAATTGTTTAGGAGCAGTAAAAAGTATAAAAGCCTCGCTCAATGGACTTAAAAAATCTGAATCCCATCCAAGTATAGTTTTATTTAGTACAGTTGCGGTATCTCAAGGTATGCCATTTCACGCATCAATAGCAGCTGCAAAAGGTGCTGTAGAAGGTCTCACAAAATCATTAGCGGCTGAGTTTGCACCAACTATCAGAGTCAATTGTATCGCACCATCATTGACAGACACTCCTCTTGCTGCCAAGATACTTTCTTCACCAGAAAAAATCCAAGCTGCCGAACAAAGACATCCTTTAAAATCGATCGGAAATGCAGATGATCTTGCAGGGATGGCTGTTTTCTTACTCTCTCAGGATGCTAAGTGGATTTCTGGTCAAATATTACATGTGGATGGTGGGATATCTACTTTAAGAAGCTAATGATATCATCCAATATAGCGGGCGTAGATTTTGGCTCTAAGTTGGCTGGCACTACTGTATTGACATTTCTAGAAAATGGTTTTCTAAAGTCGCTCCAAGTTGACAAAGGGGTAGACGCGGATAATTGGTTGATGGATTTGGTTGTCCAATTTGGCTTCACTCATGTCTTTATCGATGCTCCACTTTCTTTGCCTGGTGGCTACTTTGGTAATAGTGATGATTTTAGTTACAGAAAATCAGATAGAATATTGCGTGCCATGTCTCCCATGTTTCTAGGTGGATTGACAGCTAGAGCCATTAAACTGAAAACGGAATTATCTAAAATCGGGATTCAGGCAATCGAAGTTTACCCTGGTGGATTCATTAGAAATCACGATATTCTTAAAGGCTTTTATGATAAAAAAAACCTAACAACCATAGTCAAAATGTATCAAGAACTGAGTTTCATACTATCAGCCAAAATAGCCGTAAAGCCTACAAATTATCACCAATTAGATAGTATAATTTGCTGGGATATTGGTTGCCGTTA
Organism: Saprospiraceae bacterium; assembly: GCA_041739205.1. Taxonomy (GTDB): domain Bacteria; phylum Bacteroidota; class Bacteroidia; order Chitinophagales; family Saprospiraceae; genus OLB9. Next base: position 4,192 of record JBGSOH010000219.1, on the reverse strand, counting down.
TTTAAATGGAAATGCCGAATCAATTGGAGATGCTGACGAAGGGCTTATTTGGATATAGCAATTTTTAGGCAATTATTTTTTTACTACTAAAAACGTCTTTACAGTTTTATTTATCGTAAGATTTAGAGTGTACTCACCTGATTTACAAGTAGAAATATCTAAACTTTGAACATTTTTATTGGACATCATCATTTTACCATCAGTAGAAAATAACTCTGCCATTTCAGCAAAAGGAAAATATACCACACTGTCAGTGGGATTCGGATAGATGACTACTGATTTTTGATTTTCGTCGCTTAAAGAAGAAGGTATGAGACTACAATCTGTAAACGTAGTTATTTTTTTCTGTAGAACGCCATTATTTACTTGCCAATATTCAGCATCAAAGTCATTGATTGCTTTCCAAGTATTCAGATCAAATTTTGCATTTCCTTCCTTAGTACCTTTTAATCTTTGAACAATGACAGCATTTCCGTTATTTGTGGTCCAATGAGCCTTGACATTTTCCGTGAGAGATACTGGTTTCCAGTCATCTTCACAATTGACTTCCATAAAGTAAGCATATTCTGGATATTGTGGTGTATCACCAAAAACCGTAGCTATATTATTTTCGTCTATGCATACCACCGTTGATTCATTGCAAGCTATGGCTTTTGCTCTAATATTTCTCTCAAAAGCAGCTTTGGCAAGAAATACCATTAATCTACCACTGCGGCTACGATTGTCAAAATGAGAATCAAAGATCGTATTAGCAAAAACCGGCGTTTGCAGGAAAGTATTGTACTTAATGTTATTCAAGTTTGGATGATAAGGATTTGCCAATGCTTCTGCACTTGTCACACCTGAACCCAGTGGAGCATACACTAGATTACCTAATATCATCATGCCAGCACTTGTACCAACTACTACTTTTGTTCGTTCTTGGCATATGGTTTTTAACAATTCACCAGTTTCCGTACCAGACCAATAATCGTGATATTTCGTCTGGTCTCCACCAGCTATAAAAATAATCTCTGCATTTCTAATTCTTTCTAGGATGTATGGCTCAGATGAAGCGGATCTACTCAGAAATAATATTGTTTCTACGGAGTGTACATTTATACCGAGTTCGTCGTATAAATAATTATTGTAACCATCACTACCTGATGCACGCAAGATCACTACATCACCTCCTTTTGCTCTAGAAAGCATCCATTTCATGGCGTCATCATTATCTGTACCACCACCAGCCAAGACAAAAGCAGGTTGTACATTTACTGTCGCATCAGTAGCATTTCCAGTCATAAAACTAGTATAACTTTGCCCCACGACATAGCCATAGAAACAGCTATTCAAAAATAAAAATAAAAAAAACATTACGATTTGTCTCATAATATTGTGTGGGTGTTGCTGAAGAGTGCCCGGAGCGGGACTTGAACCCGCACGTCCTAACGAACACATGCCCCTCAAACATGCCTGTCTACCAATTTCAGCACCCGGGCTAATAAGGAATGCAAAATTAGATGTATTTTTTATATATCAAAGAAATATTGGCTGTAATTTTAAAAATCAGTAAGCTTACTTTTTTTATATTTCCTAAAGATTCTATTTAAGCATGATTAAAGCTATTACTTAAATTATCTGCTTCATTCTTGCTTCATTCTAATTATTATTGCTATTTTCGTCTTTTAAAGCCAAGCTTATGTTTTATACGTTTTTTAATACCCTAGTCAAAGGTTACCTAAAATACAGGCATTATCGGATTAACACCATGTATTCCAATCCTGTGGAAACACAGCTTGAAGTATTCAGCACGTTATTGGACAATTTAAAAAACACAGAATATGGAAAAGAACATTTAGCCGGAACAATAAATAGCATTTCTGAATTTAAGCAAGCATTTCCCATCGTAGACTATGAGCAATTATTTCCATACATCGATAAAATGATGAAAGGTGAAGAAAATATCCTGTGGCCTGGTAAAGTCCATTGGTTTGCAAAGTCTTCAGGAACCACAAATGATCGCAGCAAATACATACCTATCACAGACGATAATCTTTTTGAAAACCATGTAGCAGCTAGTTGGGATGCTATGTCTATTTTGTATAGCAATCGACCTGATGCTAGAATCTTCGATAGAAAGAATCTTATCATGGGTGGATCATTGACACACATGAAGGACAAACTTGTGATAGGTGATGTTTCTGCCATATTGCTCAATCGAATGCCCGCTGTAGGTAGACCATTTTATTCCCCTGACTTTGAGACTGCTATTCTACCAGATTGGGAAGATAAAATAGAAAAAATGGCGCATCAGTGTAGCAAAGACGATATTGTCATGTTTGCAGGTGTGCCCACATGGTCGCTAGTACTTTTCAAAAGAATATTAGAGATCACAGGTAAAGAAAATATCAGAGAAGTATGGCCCAATCTCAGGACTTACTTCCATGGTGGCGTTGGTTTTGATCCATATATAGACCAATTTAAAGTATTGATGCCGGGTGATGACATTGAATATTATGAAGTATATAATGCTTCAGAAGGATATTTTGCAGTACAAGATCGTGTCAATCAAAAAGGCATGTTATTACTACTAGATAATGCAATTTTTTATGAGTTCATCCCTATTGAAAACATGCACGAAGACCAACCAGATACTCTGACCATTAGCGAAGTGGAAGTTGGTAAAGATTATTGCATTGTCATCAGTACTTCATCTGGTTTATGGAGATACAGGCCGGGTGATGTGGTCACTTTTGTTTCTGTCCATCCACATAGGCTTATGGTTACAGGTCGTACAAAACATTATATCAATGTATTCGGTGAAGAGGTCATGGTAGCAAATACTGATAGGGCACTCAAAGAAACTTGTGAATTATGTGGCGGCAAGGTCAATGATTACACAGTGGCACCCATTTTTATGGAGAGTAATAGCAAGGGTGGACACCATTGGCTCGTAGAGTTTGGTGAAGAACCACAGGATATCGCTATCTTTACCGAACAATTAGACAAAAAATTACGTTCTATTAACTCAGATTATGATGCCAAAAGACATAAAGATATCGCTTTACAAAATTTAGTTATTGAACAAGCGCCAAAAGGAACTTTTCACGATTGGCTCAAATCAAAAGGAAAGCTTGGTGGACAATCTAAGATACCTCGGTTATCAAACGAACGCAAATACATCGAAGATCTTCAGCATTTTATAAAACAAAATAATTAATTGATGAACGAAAGTTTTGAGCTCATTTATCGGGAGTTAAGCATCAGTAGTAATGAACAAACCACTGAAGATGAAATGCTTGAAATAATCGCAGATAGAGTAGAACATTTCCTTAAATATGACAAAGATTTATTGGTTTCATACCTATATAGACTTGATATCGAAGAAGTTACAATAGAAAAGGTGCTCAATGAAGTTAGTGAAGATCCTTTACATATTGTACTCGCAAAACTTATATTTAATAGACAAAAACAACGACAAGAGACAAAACTCAAATATAAGGTAGAGCCAATAGAAGGTTGGGAATTTTAGACTATAATGAAAATATATACATCCAAGGGTATCATTTTTAAATCACTAAAGTACTCTGAAACGAGCATTATCTGCGATATATACACCCGTGAAAAGGGTCTAAGATCATTTATCATTTCTGGTGTCCGAACGTCAAAAGCTGGTTCTAAAGCTGCTATTTACCAACATCTGAACCTTGTAGAACTGATTTCCTATGATCAGGACGCAGACAAACTTGCAAGAATCAAAGAAATAAGACTTGATCATCACTATCAATATATCAATACCCAAGTAGTCATTTCTTCTATTGCCATTTTTATGCTCGAGGTGAGTCGAAATGCAGTGAGAGAGAAAGAAGCAAATACAGAATTATTCGATTTTCTAGAGAATTGGTTTTTGTACCTAGACAGCACACAGAGTCCACACCCTTGTATTCACTTATTGTTCATGTTGCAGTTAAGCAATGAGTTGGGTTTTGGACCTATGAATAACTTTACTCAAATAAACTGTTTTTTTGATATGATGGAAGGTTCATTTTCAGATAATATCATCCCTGAATACAGCTTAAATGAAGAAGAAAGTAAAGCATTCAAATTATTACTTGAAATAAATAGGGACCAAATCATGAACATATCCATCCCTAAGTCACTTAGAGATGTCATGACAGAACATTTGATTACCTATTTTAGACTTCATATC
>JBGSOH010000178.1:0-5103 GCA_041739205.1 Saprospiraceae bacterium | reverse complement strand
AATGTACAGACACCTGCAACGGATGATGGTATATACAAATATGATACTAATGGATCATTGGTGAGTTTTAGCCCTATCCAAGGCTTTACAGTATCTGGTTTGGTCGACGATGTGCAAGTATCTCCGTCAGATTCTAAAATTTGGTATATGGGTGGATATGCTGCGAGTGCGGTACACAAATCCGTAGATGGAGGCAATACTTGGAATCACTATAATGAACCAGGTTATGATACTGGCATTACAGATTATGTACATCCCGATGTGAGATCACTTGCAATAAATGGAAATACTGTTTTAGTAGGAACTGATGGCGGACTACATATCTCAACTGATGGTTCTCTAAATTTCCAATCTGCAGGCAAATGGATATCTGCTATCGACTTATGGGGATTTTCTTCTTCATTCAAAGGAGATGTTGTCGCTAGTGGTGATGACCATGGACCGTCTGAAATTAGATATGCGGATGTTGATCGTGGCTGGGTGCCCATAGGTGGCGCTGATTCTGGTGAAATCCAACTCAATCAATGTAATGCTGATTATGCATATGGTCGTGATGTATACTCACGATTTATGGCAGTCAAAACAAATGACACTACTTATGTAAGAAATTCTAATACGCTCATTGATGCACAATATAAATATCTATCACAAGATCCAGATTCCTATTTTGCTTTTTATCCATCCAAAAACAATGTACTGAAAAAGTCAATAGACAATATGAAAACGTCTGTAGACTTGTACACTTTTACCAATAATATTACAAAAGTAGAAGTGGCACTCAAAGACAATAATAGACTTTTTGTACTGGAAAATAGAAATAAAGTCCACAAATCTATCAATGGTGGAACCAATTTTGTAAACATTACACCTTCTACAGCCATCACAAATGGTCAAACGCTCATCACAGACATCGAAATAGATGAAACTGGTAATCATATTTGGTTAGCATATGGAAATTCACAGACCACTTGCAAAGTTGTGCATTCCAGCAATGGTGGAACCACTTGGACCAATATTACGAATGGAAATCTTCCTAGTTTACCTTTAGAACATATCACTTACCAACGTGGCACCAATGGAATGGTGTATGTAGCCATGAAACGTCAAGGTGGAATATGGTACAAAGACCTATCCATGCCAAATTGGGTATCAATGGGATCAGGTTTGCCAATGATTTCATACATCACGTCCATTTACACAGTACCTGATTGTGGTAAACTCAGAATGGGAACGTCACGTGGTGCCTTTGAACATGCTTTGCCTGTACAATCTAATGTCCTAGCTCATTTTTCAGTAGATACTAAAATTACAAATGCTTGTCATTTAGATACGACATATTTTTATGATTATAGTTCCTATTCTGGACCTAATGTTACATTCCAATGGAGTTTTGAAGGCGGCACACCGTCTACTTCACAAGACATGAATCCTAAAGTTGTATACCTTGAGCCTGGTATATTTGATGTCACATTAGTGGTTACAGATGGCAATGGCAACTCATCCATCTATATAAGAGAGAACTTTATGGCAGTCTCCGCAGAAAATGGTTGTGGACCTCAGACGACACCAACTTTTGCTCAATATTCAAATGATCAAAGCAGATATATACAGACACCATCGATGGGACTTATTAATACCAATAACTATACCTTTATGGCATGGGTAAAGGGTGAAGGCGCCCAAGTGGATTATGCCGGTATATTTTCGCATGATCTAAGTGAAGGTGATAGAGCTGTCCTCAACTGTAGAAATGTAATACCAGATAGTACACAAATAGGTTATCATTACCCTAATGGGCAATGGTGGTGGAATAGTGGCCACTTTTTAAAACCGAATGAATGGACCCATTTAGCTATGGTCGTAGAACCAAATGGTATCACCATCTACAAAAATGGTGTAGGGAGTAAACATAATTTCACTGTGCCAGCTAGAAACTTAATCTCTTCTGGTGCTATTGGAAGTTTTTTAGGAGCCACTTGGTATAGAAATTTTAAAGGATATATCGATGAAGCTGCATTTTACAATAGAAGTTTGACCACAACTGAAATTAGGTCTATGATGCATCTCACAAAAGAAAATCCAAAATACCTTGACCAACATGATGCAGGTCTAATAGCTTATTACCAATATAATGAAGTCAACAATAATACTGTGTCTGATGTCAGTGGTCATGGCAAAGATGCTACCATTGTAGGAGCTATCCAAATTTTAGAGAGTGATGGTCCATTTGGTGGTGGAAGGTCTCAAAACATCAACATTTCCAGTCCTGGAACATATGACTTTGCTGATCCAGGTGTCAAAATACAATTCCAAGGTACTGTTCCTAATGGTAATGTCACAGTAAATCATATTGAAAACTTGCCAGATACTTACCCAAATGCAAAAAGAACACACGAAAATGGTTACTATATTATCAATAATTATGGTACGAATAAAACATTCAGTCCATTGGTAAATCTAGAGTTAACCAAAGCAGGTACGGTTAGTTCGGCAGTGGCAGGTACAAATGTTGGATTTGAACTATTCAGAAGAGCAACCAATCTACATGACACAAATTTTAATACGATTATTAATAACAATTTCACTTCTACAGCAGGAAATTATGGCGCTGTCAAAGCAAATAATGCAAATCCAATTACAAATTTTGGCCAGTTCATTCTGATGAGAGATGCATATCCCCAAGGAAATGCTAAAGTGAGTATGGTCACTCATGCTCAAAATGGTCAGACATTAGAAGGTGGTGAAAGTGTCTCCTTATGGATAGTTAGTGCTAATCAAGGCTTCATCTTACCAAAACTTAACGGGACAGAATTACAATCGGCTGGGGCGCCATCAGAAGGTATGATGGCTTACCACAGTGATCTGAAAAAGATCATTCTTTTTGCTAATAATAATTGGCAGTTACTAAAGTCAGGACCCATTTTTGACATACCAAATGGTACATCTACACCTAATATAGGCATTGTGTTAGGTCAAAACAGTAATATTGATGTTTCTGGAATTGTACATGTCACAGAACCAGGATTTATCAAACTGACCAATACAAATGAGGAAGGTCTGAAAAATATAAAATATCCGACAGAATCACTACTCCTATACAACAGTGATAGTAAAAATATTCAATATTTTAATGGTGGCAATTGGGTCAACCTAGTACAAACTTCATCAGTACTTCCAATATCGACTTCTCCAGCTGTATACTCAGAAGGCATTAGTGTGGGAAGTAATAGTAGTAAAATAGCCAATGCTGTCATCCAAGATGATGATATGAATGGTGGTATTATGATCCCGCTATTAAGACCAGAAGCCATTAAAGATCCAGCAGAAGGATTATTAATTTATGATATCACACGACACTATTTTTTCTTTTTTGATGGTACTTATTGGAATAGAATAGAAAAATAGTGTGTATCCCAATTTGCACAGAATCTAATTTAAAATTTATTTCTCACTTTTACGCTCGAGGTAAAACAAAAGGAATTTTAAATTAAGTGTTATTTTGGGATACACCCAAAATAAAGGAATAACAAAACAAATAACATCATGCATAAATCAGTAAAATATCTACTTCCAGCTGAAGACATAGATATGGGTGGCATTAAAGTAAAGCAAGCGCTTCCTACACAGAAAGTAGATCAGCTAGACCCTTTTTTACTTTTGCATCATGGTACATTTACTTCTACAGAAGATGCCCCTGCTAGACATCAGGGAATAGGTCCACACCCACATCGCGGTTTTTCACCTGTGACATTTGTCATCCGTGGCGAGGTCCATCATAGAGACAGTCGTGGCAATAATCAGATCGCAAAAGAAGGAGAAGTCCAGTGGATGTTTGCAGGAGCCGGCATTGTCCATAGCGAAAGGCCCTCAGAAGATTTGGCTCGTATCAGTGGCACACAAGAAATTGTCCAGTTATGGATCAATGCACCTGCTGCTGCCAAAATGAACCAACCTAAATATCAATATAAATCTGAAGCAGATATACCAGTTTTCACTTCTGAAGATGGTCAGATCATTAACAAACTTGTAGCAGGGAACTATGGAGATATCCAAAGCAGTATGCAGACAGAAAGCGAGTTACTAATTATTTGGGGCAAATCAATATTAGGTGGGCATCAAAGTTATGATATTCCAGTAGGATACAATGCGATGATTTATGCTGTGAGCGGAAATTTACACATAAAAGGATATGGAAAAGTATCACCAGAAAATTTAATTATATTTGATAAAAATGATGGGACCATTACCGTGACTGCTGACGAAAATACTGAATTCATTTTATTATCTGGTAAACCTATCGATGAAGTTGTAGTAAAACAAGGTCCTTTTGTGATGAATAGTACGACTGAAATCATGGTAGCGATGCGAGATTATCGAATGGGCAGAATGGGGATATTGATAGAAGAGTAAGCAATGAGTGATTGAGTGAAGTAGTGAATGAGTAAAGGAAATAGTGATTGGATGAATGATTATAAATAATGACTTTGATGAAATAACATTTACTTTTAATTGTCTCTAACCTACATTTAAAAAAATTAATTCCATTTTTTATTCTGTTCTTTAAAGGAAGAAACTATCTTTGATTTAATTTACATCTTGAAATATAATTATTTTAGAAATAAGACATAAATAACCATTAAAACATCAGTCCATGAAAAAGCTTTTTTTACTTCTTATGTTAGTTTTGGGCCACACTTTTGGAAATGGTCAGAGTACTGATTGGAAAGAGATAGATTCACCACACAAGAGTTCAATCCAATTAACTTATCAAGCAAGTGATGGAACTTTATTTGGTTCAATTTCCCAAATAAATAAAATGGTCATGTCCATTGACAATGGTGAAAATTGGAACATAGTAGAAAATGGAAATATTTCGTATTATGAAGGCTACTACTATAATAATCCATTTAAAGAAAGTAAAAATGGTTCAATTTATTTTTTAAGGGACTTGACAATATACAAGTTTGATAAAAACAATTTTAAGTTTGACACATTATTCACGATAGATGACTTTAATTATAATATTTCAGATTATGAAATATTACATAATGGAGATATTGTGGTCGGTACAACTTCTAATTTATATCTTTATTCTGATACAGG
>JBGSOH010000175.1:0-11346 GCA_041739205.1 Saprospiraceae bacterium | reverse complement strand
AAAATGGTCACATTCTTAATAAGGACAGTCATGGATATTTAGTTTTTGAAAAATCTTAAGAGTAATGATTCGATGGCCAAAAATACAAGGGCAGCGATAAGGAACCACTTCCATAGCACGATACCTTTATCTTTTTCGCTGATAGTGCCTGATATATTAGCCTGCAAAGCTGATGAAATAACTTTAATTGTAGGATTGGATGGGTTGATGCTTTCGAGTTCTGTTTCTGAATACATATTCAAATCAGATTCACGTCTATCATAATTAAAAGCATATTGCCCCACCGTCTCTTCATCCAATTTTAGGTCATAAAAACCAGCTTCACGTATTTGGTTATTTAAGTCTAAGCTTATTTTGTTTCCATTCGGTATTTGACCAGGAATAAATTCGTCTGCACCTGTCAGTTTGTATACAAAATCCCCTGTTTTTCTTTTATTGACTGTTTCTATGACCACATTATTGGTAATGGTGTAGGACAGATTTTTCTGTTTTGTCGTAGAAATAGCCATTTTGTAGACTAAAGGAACAAATATCTCTGCGTTAAAAACTAAGTCATTCACTTCTGAATTTAAAGGTCCTGCACAAATAAAAAGTTGTCCATCGCCTACCCTATACTTACTCAAATATGAACTACCATCTCTATACACAAGCAACTTCTCTTCCAAGGCAGATTGATTGCTAGACTGGTCAAACGATAAGGTTGTCACAGGAAGTTTAAGATTGGTTTTTGTATTTATATAAACGTCCGAAAAAATAAACTCTTCCGTATTGATGGATGAAACTTCCTTTTTAGTTTTATTGATGGCTGTAAAACCTCTTGCACCCGAAATATTCAAGAAGTTATTATAATTAGCGATATCTGCATTACTGCCAGGGAAAACCAACACTTTACCACCATTTCTTATATATTGTAACAACTCTGATGACAGACCTGAAGTGATAGATTTTAAGTCGTTTAGTATGATTAAGTCAAAATTGGCGAATTGTTGATATTGGAGTTGATTTACACTTTGATTGGAAAGCGAAAAATAACTTACCCCTTTAAAAAGGGCGTCCATATATTTGTTCTGACCGCTTTCATTTACAAAAAGTGCTTTGATGGTATCAGGTACAGAAAAAGAAATGTAATAATTATCATCAAATTGCACAGGATAATCTGTCACATTAACAACAGCTTGCTGCCATCCTGATTTTTTTACTGTAACAACAACCGTATCTGTAATGAAGCTATTGGCAGGAATATCTCGGATACCTATGGGTTTGTCTTGTCCATCACTTTTGTAGGACAGCTTTATTTGTTCGGCATCTTCACCACTATTGTTTTTAACTCGGACGACCAATTTATTGTTTTGGTTCAATACAGGAATCGGTCCATCAAACCACACACTATCAACCGAAATATTTTTTTGTTGGGCTGTCTGTATCGGAAGAAGATTGATTTCCATACTTGTATCTTGTACAATACCCAAATCGCTGATGGACTTCTGAAAATCTGACAAGATGTAACTGATCTTATTAGTCGCTGCTGAGCTAAGCAATTGTGACTGACGATTGACAACCCTTTCTAATGGCTGCACGGTAGGCGTCACTTTGATATCATTGATATAGCTCAAAGCATCTTCTTTGCTTAGTAATCGTTGATGTCTACCTTCGAAATCATGGGTAAGAATCTGAAATTTATCTTCTTCACTGTAAGCACTTATGATCGATCTCGCACGTTCTTTGGCATAATCAAGCAAGGGCACATCCTGTCTATTGGCAGTCATGCTGAAAGAGTTATCTACAAACACTGAAACCGTATTTGCACCCGTTTTTACAGCGTCACCCGTAGGAATAAATGGCTGTGCGAAGGCAAAAACTAAAGCAGCAATGGCCATACATCTAGCCAATAATACCAATAAGTTCTTGAGTTTATTGCGATTGGAAGTTTCTTCTTTTATTTCTTTAAGGAACCTAACGTTGGTAAAATACACCCTTTTGAACTTGCGGAAGTAAAATAAGTGTATAATCACCGGAATGGCTAAAGCCGTGAGTGCCCAAAGAAAGTAGGGATATAAAAACTGCATAGGTTTAGCTATTATGGATGCAAAAATATGATTAACAATATTAAAACGGCTATAATTGTTTAAAATTTTACGAATGGAATTGAAAAGTGGTCTTGAATATTGTTGATTTGCTAGTTTGGGGAATTTGCGGAATTGCTAAGGTAACAACCCATCCCCTAACCCCTTCCCTTGAAATGGAAGGGGAACTGTGCACGTTGGGCTTCGCAATTTGCAGGATAACAACCCATCCCCTAGCCCCTTCCCTTGAAATGGAAGGGGAACAGTGCACGTTGAGCTTTTCAGAATGCCGGTAACTATTAGTGCAAATCCACACCATAATAATAAGATGTCATAAACAAAACTAGATTACACTTGTTATTGCCTTTTTAATCATCGAAACTAAACAATATGATCCATCCAAAGGTAATATTAGCCATTTTACTAAGCGTTCCTGCTTGGTTTATCAGTTGCTTCAATTCAAATAAAGTTAATTCTCAATCAAATGCTATTATGGTAAATTCAGATCCTGTTTCATTTCATTCCTTAAAGGCCTTATCAATAGACGGAGATACCATTTCAATGGATCAATATAAAGGCAAAAAAATAATTGTTTTAAACACAGCTTCTAAATGTGGGTACACCCCACAATATGCAGATTGGCAAGCGTATTATGAAAAAAATAAGGATAAAGTAGTCGTTTTGGGATTCCCATGTAATCAGTTTATGTCTCAAGAACCTGGAAATGCAGAAGAAATCGGGGCTTTTTGTCAAAAGAATTATGGAGTTACCTTCCAAATGTTTGATAAAGTCGATGTAAAAGGTGACAATCAAAGTGCTGTGTATAAATATCTGACTAATCCAGAGCTAAATGGTTGGAACAGTGACGTACCAAGTTGGAATTTCTGTAAATATCTTATTGATGAAAATGGTAAACTCACGCACTTTTTTGCTTCAGGTATCACGCCTGAAAGTGCGGAGTTTGCGGCAGCTGTGAAGTAGCTTGCTAAATAAAAAAAGAGACGCATTTACATCGTTAAGCTTAATGAAGACTCTATGCTTAACGATGTGTTGTGAAACCTAATCTAATGCGTTCAATCCTTATTTTTGTGTTTTTTATTAAGTTTGAATTCAATAGGTTTTGTAATTAATACAGGAACTATTCTTGTTCTTTGTGCGCCAGGTATCCATCTTTCTGACATGTCATTCATTGATTCGATCACATCTAAGGCAGCTTGACCACAACCGAAACCAATATCTTTTCTTATTTTCGCGTCTCTAATGAGACCTTCTTCTGTTACAATAAAATCAACAACCACAGTACCTTCTATTTTATTATCAATAGCTTCTTTAGGATATACTAAGTTGTTTTCTATATACTTGTCTAGTTTTTTGGTAGTGCATCCACTAAAATTATTATCAGATTCGCAACCTGGAAATTTAGGCATTTTTTCCACCACCTTAAATATTTCAACTTGTAAAGGAGAGATGGTAATCAAGTTTTCATCTTGGCTTTCTGTTGGTGTTCTTGGGTACAAGTATCTAATTGATAGTCCTTCATTACCAATAAAACTAGGTATATTTTTAACCCCAATATTCAGCATAGCACTTGTCACATACATTCGTGACTGGTTTTTTTCCATTAAAGATACATTGGATACGCTTCCATCTTTTTTTACATCAAAGGTGAGTATAATGTTATTCATCACATCTGATTTTTTGACATTCCCATATTGGGACAAGATTTCCTGTTGAATAAATTGTAACATTTCTTTTTTGTTACATTTATCAACTTCTGAAGGATCGGTCTGTTTGCATTTTTCAAATAAAGGACCTTTATTACCTTGGCCATTCAAAGTATTTGCACAGAATAAAGTAAGGATGATGGCGAATTGTATAAATTTCATTTGTAAGGTGTTTTAAATTATTCTAAGATATTATTATCGTTTAGTTCTTTAAGGAAGGATAATTTTTATTCTGTTTTTGTTTATCCTTCTTTTGAGTATCAAATTTTATGGGCAAGGTGTATAAAACTCTTACAGGTTTTCCTCTTTGATGTCCTGGTCGCCAAGCTTTACCCAATGTATTCATGGAATCAATAACATCAACAGCAGCTTGACCACAGCCAAAGCCAATTTCTCTCACTATTTTTATTTCTGAAATGGAACCATCTGTTTCTATCATAAACTGTAAGACTACTTGCCCTGCTACGTTTTTTTTAATAGCTTCCGCTGGATAAACAAGATTAGCATAAATATAGTCTAGCATCTTAGCATCAGCACATTTTTTTTTCTCTGCTTGCGTTTCCAAACCTTCACAGCCGGGAAATCTTGGCATTTCTTCCACTACTTTAAATATTTCTACTTCTTTTTCAGAATTCGACAATATACTTCCTTGCCCCATTAAGGCGGTTGAGAATACTAATGTTAGGATGGTGGTAAATTGGATAAATTTCATGCGTATTGTACTTTAGAATTTTGTGAAATAATGATTGATTCTTTTTTATGTTAGAAGAAACTTCAATCTTCTTCTGATTTATATTTCTTTAGAGTATCAAATTTTATGGGCAAGGTGTACAACACTCTTACAGGTTTTCCCCTTTGATGTTTTGGTCGCCAAGCTTTACCCAATGTATTCATAGAATCTATGACATCGATAGCAGCTTGACCACATCCATATCCAATTTCTCTCCCTATTTTTATTTCTGAAATGGAACCATCTGTTTCTATCATAAATTGTAGGACTACGGTCCCTACAACTTTTTTTTCTATAGCTTCCGTGGGATAAACTAGATTAGTATAAATATAGTCTAACATCTTTCCATCAGCGCATGATTTTTTTTCTGCATCAGTTTCCATATCTTCGCAACCTGGAAATCTTGGCATTTCATGCACTATTTTAAATACTTCATTTTCTTTTTCAGAATTTGATAATATACTTCCTTGACCCATCAAGGCGTTTGAGAATACAAATGTTAGGATGGTGGTAAATTGGATAAATTTCATGATGTACATATTTTTTAACTTATTTTAAATTTTAAACTATTCTTTTCGCATGTTAATGGGCAATTCATATTGAGCTCTAACGATTTTTCCAGCAACATTACCTGGAATCCATCTTTCTTTCATCTCATTCATTTTTTCGATTACTTCTTTGATCATCTCCCCTACTCCATTATCAGTATCTCCAGTTACGTTAATATTTGTTATATTACCATCTTTTTCAACCACAAATAATGCCCTTATCCGCCTACTATCAGTGTCATCAAATGAACCAGGTGGAGACTTTATGTTCTTATAAACATATTGTAGCATCGCTGTTTCTCCACAGCTTCTCCTTAGTTTTCTATTTTTTTCATTTGGGCATGCTGGAAAAAAAGGCATTTCTTCAATACTTTGATAAATGGAGTCTTTATTATTAATTCCATGCGAATCAGTATCAATAACATAATTTTCGTTATCAAATTCATAACTATTACTAGGGTTAAATTTAATAGGTAGTGTATATTTAACTCTTACTTTTCTCCCGAAATGTGAACCAGGAATCCATGATTCTTCCATATGATTCATAGATTCTACAACGTCAAAGGCAGATTGTCCACACCCATAACCAAAGTCTCTTTTCACATTTATATCTGTGATGTAACCATCTGTCTCTACAATAAACTGAACTACTAAATTGTTATTTACTTTTTTCTTTATTGCTTCTTCAGAATATTGTAGATTTCCGTAAATGTATTTTAACATTTTGGAGTCAGCACATTTCTTTTTTTCCTCCTGAGTAGGCAAATCTTCGCAACCAGGAAATCTAGGCATAAACTGTACTACTTTATATACTTCATCTTTAGCGGCAGCAACAGTGACATGTTTTTTTATCAGAAAGTTATTTCTGTCAAATTCAGTTGTGTATGCTGCAAAACAATTTTCTTTCGATATAATATTATTAACTTTTGGCAATAATAGTTTAGATTTATCAAAAGAAACTTTTTGTATTGCTGTCCAATTAGTCACATCGACAATTTCCATGTCTATAATTTCCCCAAGTTCATTAATATAAAAATAAGTATATAGATTTGTGCCACTACCTTTTTTTAAAAAGCTCTTCAAAAATGGAAGTATTTCAGTATCAAAATAGTCCTGTATTTGAAGATTTTCACATTCTTCCACTTGTTTTTCATCATCGAAATATATACAATTAGCAAACAATTCACTATTGAACTGAGCAAAAGTGGAAATTTGACAAATAATAACTAAAATAGTAATTTCTAAAAATTGAATGAATTTTAACTTCATACTATAACTTTAAATTCCGATCAAAGATAATTGTAAAACTTGGATTAGCGATAATAATTACAACTTTTATACTTGCAATTAAAATCATTTTGGTTTAGAAAAGTCAGATTTAAACAAATCATTTAAAAAAGAATATCATTTTACTGCGGAAATTTTAAATTTATACACCATTTAGAACAATAAATGCATCTTTTTATTACAATGACATAATTTTTAAATTCAACAATCAGCCTATTATGAAGATTCTTAAAAACAATCCAAAAAAGAGTCATAAGTATCTCTTAATGATCCCTATTTTGCTAACTGTATTTTCATTTTTCAGTTTTAAATCTTATGTGATTCCCGTTGATATCAAAGAATTACAACAATCAGACACCATAAAATCAGACATTGTTATAATCGTTGATACTGTCTACACTGAAACCGTTGATAAAGATGGTAAAAAATGTAAAACAACGGAAATTAGAACCAACGAATACCAAAGAGATTATTATGAAAAAACAATAAATGAACTTATTAATGTCAATGATACCATTTACCATATGGACATTAATACCTATACAGAAACTGTAATAGTTTTGAAAAATAAAATATCTAAAATTTATAAAGATTTAATAGAGAATGAACTGGAGAGATCAAAGCCCAACATTGAACTAATCAAAAAGTGGCAAAAAGAAGGTGAAA
This sequence comes from Saprospiraceae bacterium, assembly GCA_041739205.1. GTDB lineage: Bacteria > Bacteroidota > Bacteroidia > Chitinophagales > Saprospiraceae > OLB9. The sequence continues at coordinate 4,328 of JBGSOH010000175.1, read as the reverse complement.
TAAAGTAACCTGTAATTAATTATGGGCGTATCCCAAAATTACAACTCCATTAAAATTTCTTTTGTTTTACCCCGACTCTTAAAGGAGACAAAAGGAATTTTATAACAAGATAAACCCATAATAATTCACCACTAAGTATATCACGTGCTATTTGCTTAGTGGTGAATTTTCTTCTACCCTACACTTCTGGTACAGTTTCTCCAAGTGTCTCTTCAAAAAAATAATGGATGGCATAGGTCTGTGCGGCTCCAAGTTTCTGCCCCATTTGACTGAAGATGTACATTCCGATAGCAATGACAGCTAACACCGACAAAGTATACAAAATCGAACTATCATTGCCCAAAGCTTGCTGTGAAAATCCGATGATGGCGATAAAAACAAAAAGTACACCTACTGCCAAATAAACAAGTGCAAACAATGTCCACACATTTGGCATCGGACCGTAAACACCAATAATTCTAGTTGTGACATCTTCTGGTTCGCGATACATGAGCACACTCAATTGTGGAGACCAATAATGTCGATGTGATCTATTGACTCTTATGGTGATGTGGTCTTGCATGGCCTGTCCATGTAGGTTATGGATATTGGTTTTTAATTTTTCTTTTACTAAGGTGATGATTTCTTCCATAGTTTTTGAACTCGTCATTTCGAACTTCGGTCTTACCCTAAAACTGGCCATTGTTTTTGCTTTAATGCCGCTAAAATAGTTTAATTTTGATATGTAGTTATTTTTAAAGATATGACCTTCGTCATTAGGTAAAGATGAATAATAGCTTGATTAAATTTTGTCACGATTTTTGCAGCTTGCAGGCAAAAAAAGCGCCAAAATCCAGTCGTTCTGTCATTTATAACCACGCATTTACATCCGCGGTTATAAATATTTCACCCCGTTGGGGTTTATAAGACCTTCTGTAAAAATCAGATATTGATTTCTATTTACCCAGAACTTGTTTTTCACTTGTAATGATTTCACAAATATATTCAACCGTTTTTAACCCTGACCCTAAAGGGAAACGGTTGATTTTTCAGGTTTTCTATTTACCCAAAACTTGTTTTTCACCTGTATTAGCACGGAAATACTCATATTGATCATTATAAACAAAAGTAAGCAGATTTTTATTTTCTAGTAGTTCTTTATCTATTCTTAAGAGACCAGGATGTGTGATTTTTATAATTTTTTTGGTTTGGGTATTATATAATAAATGGTCTTCTTCAGCTTTTGCATGATAAAGATAATCAGTAATCTTTCTAAAATTATAAAACCCTGGAAAAGAACGATAAATGAGCTTGCCTTGTAGGTCGTACAAATCAAAATTGAAAAAATTATGCATGCCTTCTAATAAATCTAATTCCTTGAGATGTACTATTTTTTTATAACTCATAGGAATGATTTCGTTAGCTTGGTCATTGACTAAACCATACATCTCAGTGCTACGAGCGATAAATAATGCATCGTGATTTCGTATAGCTAAGATCTCTGCAAATGGCAAACAAGTCTGTTTGTTTAATAAACTATCCGATGTGCACGCTACCCTATTTTGACTATCATATACGGAATATCCCAAATCACCATTCCGAATCAAAGCACTAAACTGAGCAGTAGAAAACAACTTGCCATCCACTGTGAAAATATCAATGTTGGATGAGCCAGGTATATTTGCAATTAAATATCGCGCGTCAAGTTGTTCTATTTTTACATAGTTTTTCTGGGTTAGAAGGTTTAGATGTTCATCGTACAATCTATAAATACCATTCTTGACGGTAAGCCAAATTTTTCCTTCTATCGCTTTGAAATTTTGTGATTTTGATGGATCAAAGATATAATCACCTTTATGATTAATAAGTGCTAATCGTCTAGCGGAATCTTGTACAATATAATAATCTAGTCCTTTTAAACTTTGTTTTTCTCGAATGGTAAAACCTTTGGGAATGATTGTGTCAAATGGAATACTCGGATCGTATTGAATGGTTCGTTTGTTATTATCTAATATGTTATTGTTATTTGATGTAGGGTTTATTTTGTTCTGCTCGACCTGTGCTTGTAAACCGAAAACATAAATCAAGCTAAAGCCAACGACAACACTTCTTAAAACTGTATTCCATACCATGGCACAAAAGTAAGGAATATTGCTAAATTGGATCTTTTTATTATTCAAATGATGTTTATAAAACATTTCATTTTTCTATCTAGGTTTAATCATTAGTTATAATTCAATACATACTAAGTCTATAAATCATTTGCCTCGAGCCGGCAAGGCTTTAACTTTTTTTCTGCAGCAAAAAAAAAGTTAACAAACCTGTCATGTCTTCAGCATGAAAATGCCGCCGCTGTTTTGTCTTCTTTACGTTTAACCCGAAATATGCATTAGTAAATCTATTCCGAAGCTAAACTGCTGCAAATCAGACGCTTCGCCTATTTATTTTCTGTAACCGTAGCGGTGCTACGTTTTTCGAATATAAATAGCTGATTTATTGCATTTTAGTTTCTCATAACGAAGTTCTAACGCATAATCCGGGTTTAAAAGTCATCTTCCCGACGGAAACAAAAAAAACTCGCTCTTAAGATTTGTTGTTTGATCGAAATATTCGATTATTTGAAATTGTTCCCTGATATTACCTAACTTTTGGCTCAAACAGTTTTTTGTTTATACCGTCTCCAGTGACTTTTAACCTAAAGACAAAAAGGCGGTAAAATTCCACCTTCAGAAAATTATATACTCTAAATCACAGTTTTACTTTCAATTTTGGAATTTCTTATTAATGCTATGTACATCAAGGACCTCCAAGTGTGAAATCAGCAGAAAACACATAAAATCCTTTTTGGAAAGCATCAATATGTTGGTTATTCAAGTATTTGTGGTAACCCAATTTTACAGCAATAAAATCTTTGATGTCCAATCCACATTCTATATTCCCACCGGCAAATCGATGATTAGAACTGCTCCCAAATATCTTTTGCATTTCTTCTTTATTATTCATGGAGTATGAAATATAAGCTTTAAGCCATGCACGTCCATCACTTGGGAGTTGATCTATTTTCCATGCTTTTGTATCTATTCCTAGACCTGTCACTATTATTTTTGAAAACAGGGAAACAGTCTCATCGAGCTCTAAAGCGATGCCACTCATTGATTTTGTAGCTACTTGATAGATGATGTCCAATTTGGTGGTTTTGCTGATTGTATTAATTCTGCGACTTCCGTGTATGCCGATGCTAAACATACCGCCATAATTATTGAGAATCTCAGCAGCACTCAAGGTATTGACACTGTAACCTTCTTCAGTGGGATTGGTCGTAGCGCCTGCCATAATATAAAGTGGAATGTAAAACCGCTCAGGATCGCCAATATTTATCTCTGCAAGCCTTGCACTAGAACGCAACATGCCACCAGAGATGTAATCTATTTCGCCCGCTGAAAACAATTGAAATATCTTAGGAACCTGTCTATTTGTATGTGAAACATTGACTCTACTCGACTCGGGAAAAGTATCGGGATAAGTATCTTCATACGTAGTGGAATCAGCTTGTCCAAATAAAGCTATAGGACAAACAAAGGCAAATACATGGAACCATCTGTACATCTCAAAAGGATTTTAGCGAAGAAAATGAAAATCAATTCAATGTACAAGTCTTGTGTAATAGGGAGATGTTTTGCTTATGGCTAATAACTTGATTTGGGTTTGGCGTATTGTATAGTAATTGGAATTAATTTGGAAATCATTTCATTAAGAAAGAAATAAGTCCACTCCGAAAGCATAAATCAAATTATTATCAGCTATTTTTTACCCTAACCCTAAAGGGAAATAGCTGATAATCAATGCGGTAGTTACCATTACTTTTTCTTTCATCCTATCTGATTCATTTCAGAGTTGATTCAAAAATGCCATTTGAAACTTACATTCCAAATGGCATTTTAATATTTATGTGTTATACTTACTTTTTATCAGGCCATCTTCCTGGTGTATAAGGTGCTTTGTTTTTATTTAGTTCGGCTTCTATGGCAGATACTTGGATGTCTAGATCTTTGATCATTGGAAATACTTCATTGTACTGTTTTTCAGCTACAGCGAAGGCATCTGTCAGAGTTTCCGGTATATCAGATGTAGTATTCCATATACTGTAAATGATGCCATACACACGATCATTGATAGATGGTTTGGATTCAAATTCTCTTTTGGCTCTTGTATCATCTCCATTCATCTTGAGTTTGATAGGAATGAGTGCTTGTTTGATTTTATAGGTTTTAGCCAATAAATCTGAAGCAGCAGCCGGCATATCCATGATGGCGAGTTCTGCATTTTTGAGCCTAGATTCTATTTGACCT
>JBGSOH010000156.1:0-5064 GCA_041739205.1 Saprospiraceae bacterium | reverse complement strand
TTACCGTGTCCATAGTATTTCGTTTTGATATGCTTTGGTTTTAAAATTCGCCACAAATATAGAAAATAGATATATAACTATCTCAAATTTGATAAAATATTTTTTATATTATGCTATTAATAAGCTAATTATATATTGTAGTATTTTTTTTTGAAACATATGATATCTTTAATAAAGAGCTAAGACAAAAATAAACTCTTGAATTCTAAAGTATTATATTCCTAAAAATAGATAGTCAATTTATAAATGTTGCCATATTTTGACTGTTTTTCAATCAGTTATGAAAATATTTTAAAATTATTTTTCGAAAAAAGTTTTTTTTTAAATGTAAAGAAATTACCTTTGCGGCCGCTATCGTAAAACAGTAGCAATTTATAAAGTATTTAAGTAATTATAAATAATTTAAAAGTGGATACACTAAGTTACAAAACAAAATCAGCCAATAGTGCTACTGCTACACATAAATGGTATGTGGTAGATGCTGATGGTGAGGTAGTAGGAAGACTGGCTACCAGAATCGCTTCTGTATTAAGAGGTAAACATAAGCCTGACTTTACGCCTCATGCGGATACAGGCGATTATGTCATTGTAATCAATGCTGATAAAGTAAGATTTACAGGTGCAAAATTGGATGATAAAGAATATCAGACATATTCAGGCTATCCTGGTGGTCAAAAAAGACGTACAGCAAAAGAAATGCTAGACAAAAGACCAAGTATGGTTTTAGAATTGGCAGTAAAAGGTATGTTGCCAAAAACAAAATTGGGTAAAGCTCAAATTAAAAAATTGTTTTTATATACCAATGCTAATCATCCGCATTCTGCACAACAACCTGAACCATTTAAATTTTAATAAGATATGGAAATGATAAACAGCATAGGTAGAAGAAAGGCTTCTACTGCGAGAGTATATTTTTTCAAAGGCGCTGGCAAGATTACCATAAACGGTAAAGACTTTAAGGATTATTTCCCTATGCCAAGCATACAAGCAACGATAGTTGATCCATTAATTATAGCTCAAGCTTTGGAGCAATACGATATTAAAGTAACTGTAGATGGTGGTGGTTTCAAAGGTCAAGCAGAAGCGATCAGATTGGGTATTTCCCGTACTTTGGTTAAAATCAGTGAAGACAACAGAAAACCATTGAAAGAGAAGAAATATCTTACCAGAGACGCAAGAGAAGTCGAAAGGAAGAAATTTGGTAAACCTAAGGCACGTAAGAGCTTCCAGTTCTCTAAACGTTAATCTATTTTTCACCATCATTATTATTACAAAGTTAAAATAATTAAAGAAATGAATAAGCCAACATATAATGAGATGTTAGAAGCTGGTGTACATTACGGCCACTTAAAAAGAAAGTGGAATCCGAAAATGCTTCCTTACATCTTCATGGAAAGAAAAGGTATTCACATTATAGATTTAAACAGGACAGCAGAATGTCTTGACAGAGCAGCTTATGCTATGAAGCAAATGGCGAAATCTGGTAAAAAAATCCTTTTCGTTGCAACCAAAAAGCAAGCAAAAGATATCGTAGCTACAGCTGCGAGAAGTGCTGAAATGCCTTACGTAACTGAAAGATGGTTAGGTGGTATGATGACAAACTTTGCTACGATCCGTAAGTCAGTCAAAAAGATGAACAGCATCGACAAAATGCTTACTGATCCAGCAATTTCTATCACTAAAAAAGAGAGATTGACACTTACAAGAGAAAAAGAAAAACTCGAGAAAGTGTTGGGTGGTATCGCTAATCTTAATAGATTGCCAAGTGCAGTTTTTATGGTAGACATTCACCATGAGCATATTGCTTTAGCTGAGGCAAAAAGATTAGGCATGAAGACCATAGCAATGGTAGATACAAACTCTGATCCAAACAAAGTTGATTTTGCAATACCTGCGAATGATGATGCTTCTAAGTCAGTTAAATTAATTACTGACTATATAGTAAGTGCAATCAAAGAAGGTCTTGAGGAGAGGAGAGTTGCGAAACTTGACTCTAAAGAAGATTAAAAAATCATTATTAAACTTAAAAAGTAAACATAAATGAGTGAAGTAAATATTTCCGCATCAGCAGTAAAAGACCTGAGAGATCAGACTGGAGCTGGGATGATGGACTGTAAAAAAGCACTTGTAGAAGCTGCAGGTGATTTTGACAAAGCAATCGAGCTTTTAAGATTAAGAGGACAAAAAATGTCTGAAAAAAGAGCAGATAGAGATGCTAAAGAAGGTGTAGTAATCGCTTTAGTATCAGAAGATGCGAAGAGAGGTATCGTAGTAAGAGTAAGTTGTGAAACAGATTTCGTTTCTAAAAACGAAGATTTCGTTTCTTTCACAAAAGAAATCGCTAATATAGCTCTTAATAACTATCCTGCTACACTTGAAGATCTTTATAAGTTAACTTTGAATGGTGTAGACCTTCAGACAGTTATGGCTGAACAAGTAGCAAGAATCGGCGAAAAAATCGAAATTGCTGACTATCAAACAATGGAAGCTCCATTAGTAGCATCTTATATCCACATGGGTAATAAAGCAGGTGTATTGGTAGGTTTGAACTTAGCTGATGATAAATACACTGAAGCTGGTAGAGATGTAGCTATGCAAGTAGCCGCTATGAAACCAGTAGCACTTGACAAAGATGATGTACCACAAGATATTATTTCAAAAGAAATAGAGATAGGTAAAGAAATCGCAAGACAAGAAGGCAAATCAGAAGATATGCTTGAAAAAATTGCCTTGGGTAAATTAAATAGATTCTTTAAAGACAATACATTACTTAATCAAATCTTTGTAAAAGATGGTAAATTAAGTGTTGCTGAATATCTAAAAACAAAAAATCCAGAGCTTACAGCGATAGGGTTTAAACATATCAAATTAGGATAATCAGTAATGAATTAAAAGAGCGGTATTTTTACCGCTCTTTTTTTATGCCTAGTTTAAAAATTTCTTTTTATTATCACCTTAACCTTAAAAAATGAGCCTTAAATACAAACGAATTTTACTCAAATTAAGTGGGGAATCTCTCATGGGAGACCAAAAATTTGGAATATCTTCTGAAATGCTTACGTATTATGCAGAGCAAATCAAAGAATTAGTAGCTCTAAAGGCTCAAGTAGCTATTGTGATCGGTGGAGGGAATATTTTTCGTGGTTTAAATGCAGAATCTTCAGGTATTGAACGTGTCACTGGAGACTATATGGGTATGCTAGCTACCTGTATAAATGGTATGGCACTTCAGAGTGCATTGGAATTAAATGGTGTTTACACAAGACTTATATCTGCCATAGAAATGCGACAGATTGCTGAACCATATGTCAGAAGACGAGCAACAAGACATCTAGAAAAAGGTAGGGTGCTCATATTTTCAGCAGGAACGGGTAGCCCATACTTCACTACTGACTCAGCTGCGGCATTAAGAGCAAATGAAATTAATGCAGATGTTATATTAAAGGGGACAAGAGTGGACGGTATCTATGATAGTGATCCTGAAAAAAATCCTAATGCTGTCAAATTTGACAATATTTCATTTGCAAAAGTAATTAGTTTAGGCCTATCAGTCATGGATATGACAGCATTTACACTTTGCCAAGAAAACAATCTTCCCATCATTGTTTTTGATATAAATAACCCTGGTCATCTTGCAAGAATAGCAAAAGGTGAATCTATCGGAACATTGGTAGCATAGAATTTGTTAATTACTATATCATGTTTTTTGTTTAGTTTTGAGCCGATCAATTACTAAATAATCAAAACAAATTAAATCAACTTTTTATAATTTAGTTCTTTCCTGATTATGGCAGATGACTGGAAAAACAAAGCACAAGCTTTGGTATACAAATGGATAGATCCCTTTATAAATCTATGCCTAAAACTTGGAATTACACCAAATGGTATCACTTTTGTTGGTTTATTTATAAATCTTATTGCTGCGGTAATATTTATTTATGGTGGAGAATATGGTGATAGAAATGATCATAGTATTGTAGGTTGGGCATGTCTTGTCATTCTTTTTGCAGGGTTGATGGACATAATTGACGGAAGACTTGCCAGAGTAGGTAAAATGGATTCAAAATATGGGGCTCTTTTTGATTCTGTACTAGATAGATATAGTGAAATGTTTATGTTTCTAGGCATTTGTTACTATCTTATTGCACATAAATATTTTTTATCTTCCCTTTTTGCATTTATTGCAATGATTGGATCAATCATGGTCAGCTACACTCGAGCGAGGGCAGAGGGGTTAGGATTAAAAATGGCAGATATAGGTTTTATGCAGCGTCCTGAAAGAATTCTACTCATAGGAATAAGTGGAATTTTATGTGGTATAATGTCTGAATTATTAAGTCCTTCGTTTAAAGTCAGTGTAGATTGGTTGCCATTTCCAGTATTTGAAACCATTACCTTTTTTACATTCCCAATTTTTATTTTGGCGATAATGGCAAATGTTACAGCGGTGACAAGGCTACTTCATGCTAAAAAACTATTTGAAAACTGATATACTCAAATGTATCCAACTTCCTTTTCCAATAATACTGGATTTTTCCCTTTTGATAAAAAACACTTTATCGTATTCTCAATATTCAGCATTCTTTATTTGAGCTGGACCAATTTTGTGATGGATTTCCGGCCTGACCATTTAAGTTTTTATGTTTTTATCTTTTTGATGTTTTTTTTACATAGATGGACAAGATCTGTCGTTTATGGTTTTATTTTTTTTATTGCATTTTGGGTTATATATGACTCTATGCGAGTGTACCCAAATTATTTAGTAAACGATGTCAGGGTCATTGAACCGTACCTAATAGAATTAAATTTATTCGGAATTTTTGAAGGTACAAAAGAAATCACTCCAAATGAATATCTTAAACTACACTCCAATTCTTTCTTAGATATTATTAGTGGCATTTTTTATCTTACTTGGGTCCCAATTCCGATTGGTTTAGGTATCTATCTGTTCTTTACAGATAAACCAATGATGCTGCGTTTCAGCGCGGCTTATTTATTTGCAAATCTATTGGGTTTTTGTATTTATTATCTATACCCAGCAGCACCACCATGGTATTTTGAGAA
>JBGSOH010000142.1:0-3022 GCA_041739205.1 Saprospiraceae bacterium | reverse complement strand
ATCCAATACTTGTTTCCAAAGATTGTAAATGCTACGATGACATTCGTCTATGACTATAAAATCAAAAAACTCTATAGGCATACGACCATCATACGTAATCGGTGGTATTTCTTTGGGTTGCCATTTCCTTTCATTTGGGTTTTCGTCTTCTGCACTCTCGTCCAAATCTTGCCCTTTTAAAATGGCATATAATCTCTGGATGGTGCTGATACAAACTTGGCTATCTGAAGCGACATAACTAGATTTGAGTCTCTGCACGCTATACAACTCAGTGAATTTCCTATTGTCGTCATTGGGAACAAAGGACATAAATTCTTGTTCCGCTTGTTCTCCCAGGTTCTTGGTATCTACCAAAAATAATACTCTTTTGGCTTTTGCATATTTTAGCAAACGATACACCGCTGTAATGGCCGTAAATGTTTTGCCAGAGCCTGTAGCCATTTGTATGAGCGCTCTAGGTCGATTTTCTTTAAATGATGTTTCTAAATTTGTAATGGCATTGATTTGGCATTCACGCAAACCTTCCGTTTGTAAGATAGGCAGATCTAATAATCTCTGACGTAGTGACTTGCCTCGCTTCACCCATTCATGGAGTGTTTCTGGTCTATGGAAGCTAAATACCTCTCTGGCTCTGGGTTTTGGATCTGTAAAGTCAATGAATTTTGTTATTTCCCCAGTACTTAGATATACGTAGGGAAGTGGTTCGTTTTTTAGATGTTTTAGTTTTGCATTAGCATAACCTTCCACTTGTTCTTCATGCAATGTAATCCTATGTGCTTCCTCTTCTTTTTTTGCTTCTATCACACCACAAGGCTTACCGCCAACGAACAGCATATAATCAGCTGGACCAATATCTGTTTGGTATTCCTTCACTGCTACACCCAATCCAGCATTCAAGTTTACTTGTCGGATGCCCTGAATAAGCCAACCACAAGCAGTCAATTGCTTGTCTATGTGGTCACGTGCTAATTGTTCAGGGTTTTGGTTCACCGGCATTAATAGGATTATAATTATCTTACCATAAAAGTTAACAAACAAACTTACAAACTATATAGGAATGGAAGATTGTTGATTGCAAATGTATCAATATTTTAGATTTATTTTAGGGTTTTTGGTGTTTATTAAATGATGTTTGGTTAAAAGGTATAATCTGAAAGATTACGTCCAAGAAGGTCAACAAAAGGTCAAAAGTAGAAAGATCATTATTATTCAACAAGCGTATAAATACGTGGTTATGTAAATATAATTAATAACATCTAAGATTTTAATGATGGGACAGCAGATTGTAATTGGAATATTGACATCCAAAAATAAAGCCCACCTTTAAATATTTAAATATTGCTCATAGCTTAGGGAAAGAATAACGAAAAAGTATACTCATGCTGGTAAGAAGTTTTTGGGATGTGGGAATTATCCAAAATGTCGGTTTATTAAGGATTTGGGCCAAAAATAGGAGATATAAATATTATTATGACTAATTGCAAATAAATTTGCAAGTCCATTATGAGGGCATTATACCCTTCCAAATAAATTTGGAAGCCCATTAAAGAGGTAGTCCATAAAATATTTACGATTATTTTAACATTCCGTAAAGACTCGTCAAAAGCATATTTGTCGTTATTATAAAAAAATGTATAAATATGAAACTCGATCAAATGCTCGAAAAAAAGATTGTGTCTTCCATCGCTACCATGGATAGGAGGATGCTGGATGTGTTGCTCCCCGATAATGGCGTCTATGACGAAACTTATAAGGAGGTGTGGCTAAACAAGTTATTTGCTATGTATGATGAATGTCTGTTGGCTGGTGATGAAACACTGGCAGTGTATGAACGGATTTGTTCTAAAGATGATCACCCTTTGTATGGTCAACAAACTTATATCTTTTGTGCTCCTGCAGCCAAATGGTGTCTAATGCTGGGATTTGTGGTAAAGAATGGTGAATTTGTGGGGCTAACGCAATATTATGGTTATAAGCAACTACTGAAGGAGAAGTTGTTTGACCCAACACATCGTATAGAAATTGGGCTGGATATTTATCCCAATGAAGAAATCGGATATGTGGAAACCAAAGAACATAGAGATCATAAGGCGGCTTTGATTGAATTTGAGCTGGAAATGAAAAATGATCGTCGAAAAGTGATAGGTCGAAAATGGTTATTGGGAACGTTTCAAGTATATTATTGGCTTTATCAAGAAACAATGTTTGATCAACACTGTGAAGAAGTGGCAAGGTTTCAGGTGATGATGACTGATTTTTACAACTTGTATTGTTTTATGAGAAAACCTAGTGGTTATGTGAATTTATATAATAAGTATAAAACGCTTGTGGGTAAAGAGGATAAGGTATCTGTATTGAAAAGAAGAAAGCTAATTGCGAATAATATGCTTATGCTTTTTTCCTTTTTCACTAGCAGAAACTTTGGCATAAACGACAATGGAGAATTTATTTATTCCTATAAGATTAATAGTAAGCGGTACTCTCTAAAGGTTCACTTCCGTGATACCAGGATAGAGGCACCAGGATATTTTCCATTAATAAAAGAAAGTCATGATGTCATTGATCATTTTTTCGAAGTATACAAACGTGATTTTTCTAATGAGATAGTTGTGTATGCAATTGAAGATGTTATCGCCTTTTATAAAGGTAAGTTTGATGGGGTATTGAAAGAGATGGATGTGTAGGCGGGTTTAAGGGGGAAGGGTTTAAGGTTTAATGTTTAACGTGGATGTTTAAGGTTGAATTGTTGAAGGTGGAAGGTTTAAGGTTGAATTGTTTAAAGTTTAGGAAGAGTTTTACCGAATTCTGATTCATTCCCACCGAATTCTGATTTTTGGGGTCTGTTTAGGAATAAGAAATATACCTTTGGGTCGGACGAAGACCCTTTGATTATTGTTTAGAACGAAAATGGACGTTAATAGGACTTCCAGAAAACAAAATTTAACCCAAATAAGTCAATAGGTATATTTTTCTAATGGCGGCCATTAGCGGAAACGCTTTGTTTGATTGACTTTAAGTGTTA
>JBGSOH010000094.1:0-7411 GCA_041739205.1 Saprospiraceae bacterium | reverse complement strand
ATGTCAGCCATATTTTGCACCAAAGCCTATCAAATGGGATTTAAGACCATGTTGCATGCTTATTTCCATATTGATAATAATTCTGCAAAAGTCTCTACAAATTACGGTGGAAGGCACTATCAGAGTCATGTACTAATGCATTCTCAGCTATGAATATAATATCACATTTCCTAGAGTCGGCCCACAATTATCCCGATAAAGTAGCTATCGTCCACCAATCGCAATCCATCACTTTTGCTGAACTAAGAGATGAAGTCAATAGAGCTGCTTATGTTTTAAAGCAAAACAAGGTAGAGAAAGATGATAATATCCTCGTCGTGATTCCATATAGTATTGAGCTCTATATCCATATATTAGCGATATTTCTGATAGGGGCTAATGTAGTATTGGTAGATGATATCAAACCGAAATCCAGCGTAGTTTATGCATTTCAAAAGTCCAATGCCAAAGTTATCGTCACCCTTCGTTTGATTTCATGGCTGAAGTATTTTCTATTTCATTTCAGCTTATGGAAAAGCATTATTTCTCTGAAAAGAAAGGATGCCAGCCCTATTCAAATGGTGAACAGAGATACCGATGATGCTGCCTTGATCACATTTACTAGCGGCACCACAGGGCAACCCAAAGCAGCCAACCGAACCCACGGATTTTTGAATATTCAATTATCGACCCTCATAGAAGAAATGAAATTGAAGTCAGAAGACACGCACATTACAAGCCTGCCAGTTGTCTTGATGTGCAATCTTGCTGTCGGAGCAACTTCTGTCATACCACCAAAATACGCTAAGCTCGCACAATGGCATGAAGTAAGAAATAAGTTTGCGCCAAATGTTTTGTCAGCTTCCCCATCACATTTTAGCGAAATGAGCCAGCTCTTAGAATGGGATAAATTAGATCGTGTATTCATAGGTGGTGCGTCTATCCTGCCACATTTTGCCCGCTATGTAGCCACCAAGATCGACCCATCAAAAGTTGTTTTGGTATATGGTAGTACAGAAGCTGAGCCCATGTGTACGTTGACGTTGCTTGATTATATAGTTTTCCTAGATCAAGACCAAATGGGTTTGAAAGTAGGCAGACCTCATCACAATATTAAAATCAGTATAAACGAAGCATCAAGTAATGCTTTCCATCCATTAAAAGATGGTGAAGTAGGAGAAATCATAGCAGCCGGCCCACATGTGTTAGCACATTATTACAAAGACGATAATGCTTTTGTCACAAACAAGATCTTAGATAAAAACGCCATATGGCACAAGACAGGCGATGCGGGATACATGCTTGATGGAGAAGTATATCTACTTGGCAGGATGAAGTATACATGGCTTGAAAATGAGGTGACATGTGCACCTATTACGATGGAAAAATACCTTTCTTCTCTTCATGATAAGGTAGAAGGTACATGGCTCCACATCAATGGAAAGAACATCCTGTTTATACAAAAGATTAAGCATATTGATCAGATCCTTATAGATTTTCCTCATAAAATAGACCAAACTATATTCATAGAAAAATTACCGAGAGACAAAAGGCACTTAAGCAGGATAAACTATGAAGTATTAAAATTGCTACTCCGTTGATCTAATGACTTATAGGTATATGATCAATGATTAATGGTAAAGTGTTTTTGTCTTTTGTGGTAATCGCTTGATTTTCCAGATTCGTGTTCATTAATTCAGTTTGTCATTTTTTTAGTATAACCTGAATAAAATAAGTGATCACTTTCACTTCTTAAGACATAAACGTAATAGTACTGCATACCTTTTTTCGGCAAAGATAATAATCCTACGCGTTAAAGACCATAATGATCTATACATACCACACCATTGCTAGCGTATAGAATGGAATTAGTCCATTGGATAGATTGAGAGGAAATAAGTAACTCATCAATTATTCTATTGGAAAAGTTTGGAAAAACGGCTAGTGTGTGGTAGGTTTGTTTTTTAAAAAGAGTATGTATAAATTTTTATTGCCTTATAATCAATATCTTATGGAATCTGATTTCAAAATAATCTAATCGTTTAGTTCACCTGCCAGTCTGAAATTGATGGTAGGCACGCACGCTAAGCTCTTTAATTCTTTTATCGTCAGAACCATAACCAATTGATTAGCAACTAAGAAAGTTTTTAAACATACTCTAAGTAAGTAACTTGCCATGAGAATTTTCGAATTATAATCATCACCATTTTTTTGTAAATCATCAGATTCATGTCAAAATCGAAGAAAAGTTTAAAGGACAGTAAATCATTTGTTTCCATCGACCAATATTATGCCCAGCAGCAGGAAGATGTTGTTCCGCTTTTAGCCAATATAAAACAGGTCATGGCTGAAGTAGTCCCTGTCTATTATTCACCAATGTTTAGCATTACCTAGATAAATGACAATTTCAGTAAATACCACAAAATAATATCCAGCATGAATATCCACATAATATTTATTATCATAGTACTTTTATCATCGATGTTCGGTCAGTCCCAAGATCGAAGACTTATTTGTTTGCAAGGTAGAGTCGATCGACTTGTTGAGCTGTCTGGAGAAGTTTTTTTTGAAGCACCACCCGAATATCAGATCATCAATTCAAATCTAGGTGGAATTGGAGGTAATAAGAATTCCTTTGAACAAATCGAGTATCATTTCACAGGTTTTCCCATTTTGGTTAGATACAGAGGTCATGGTCAATTCTTTCTTATGGATCAAAACAAATCAATCAGTCATTATTTTTATAAAAAATACAAGGGAATAGGAAGACTACAGGAAGGGTATTATCTGGCTTCGTCTATAGATGATCAGGGCATGCTTCAAGAAACGAAATATGAATTTTTAGACCGATTTGGGACGCCAATTTTTATTGCAAATCAGGGCTATCGAGATGCTTCTTATTTTTCTGAAGGCTTGGCACCTATTAAAGTATGGGGAAAAGGTTGGGTTTACATCAATGATCTAGGGCATGAGTTAGATCTAATTCCTGATTCTTTAGGACACATGGAATGGGTACATCCTTTTAAAAATGGACGTTCATTGATCAAAAAAGTTGCTTACAAGCAAAATAGTCGAAGTATTGAGCCTTACTATATTTCAAAAAAGGGAGAGATTTTGCTTGATGTCAAAAGTTTATTTCCAGGAAGGGAGATATCAAATATATCTGATTATAAAGGAGGAGTTGCTTATGTTCAATTTGAATTTCTGAATGACGGCGAATACAAGGGTATGCCAGTAGTTTTCATAGATTCAATAGGCAAGATTATTTTGGATATTGATGCCGCTATAGATTTTAAAGTGGACGGGAATGGATTCATAACCTTTCAAAAAAAACTTGGAGACCAAAAGTACACATCCGAAATCTATGATAAATCAGGAAGAAAGTTGAACCTACCAGAAAATGTTAACCATATTAAATATCTGGGTGAAAATAAGTATTTAATCGGTTGTGACATACCTTTTGGCAAACCAAATGGGAAAGCACGTTATTATATTTTTGATGCACAAAGTGAGAAGATCATTCAACCGCATAGTGGTGGCGAGTGCTTGGGAGTAATAGACAATAAACTCATCATTAAAGGGGCCAATGAAGTGATTGTCATTAGCGAATTGGGAACCGAAAAGGTGATCTATCAATCCCAATTGACAGACATGAAGGTGAAGGACCTTGAAAGTTACAAAGGGAAGTTAGAAGATATTTCGATATTCTACTGCCAAAAAGCAGAGTGGTTGCATCGTATCAAAGACATGAAAAACCTCAAGGAATTAACATTGTCGAACCTGAATATTACACAATTACCAGAAATAGCTAATCCAGGTTTACTAAAATTACTGAGAATCGATGGATGTAGAAATTTGAAATATTTGGACATACAAATCAACAATGTCAAACAACTTTCATTGAGAGGATGTTTGAGCCTTACAAATGTCTTGGAATATGTAAACAATCAGAAATCATTAATACACCTTTTTATCATCAATATGGATGTATCATCAAGTGTTACTTCAGAAATTATAAATTCATACCCAAAAGCAGTTATTAGGGGCAATGCCGAGGCTGCGGATTATGAGTTGCAAGAAGTTATTTTTGGCTTTTAAAAAATTAAAAATGAAAAATTTTAATCATCTTTTATTTGTCCTCTTCGTTTTATCATCATTAAATGTGATTGGCCAAAAGAGTGAATGGCGAATTCCTCTAAAAGTTGTAGATAAATATGGCGTCATAGATGAGAATGAAAAGGAAATTTTTCCTGTTGAGTATGATGATATAAAATTGTACAATGATCAAAAAATATTGCTATTATCAAAAAATGGCCTTTGGGGAGTATATAGTTTCAGTGGGCAAAAGTTGCTCGATCACGTCATGGCAAAGGTAGGTTCAGGCTATGGTCAATCCATTGTCGAGCGTGTGAAAATTACAAATTCAGGATTATCTTCTAAATCAAATTCAGGGTTAATTGCGATAAATGATTTCCATGCCAATGTAAAATATTATGTCAACCCAAATAAGTTACTTCCGACTTATAAGCCATATGGTAATCAACTATACAGGGGAAGCGAAAATATATATACCATCCCCGAAAGTATCAATAATGCGTTTTACGTGTTGAATCGTGATCGGACAGTAAATCTTATTGATTCTACAGGTAAAGAAATTCTACCTTCGTCAAAGAAAGATATTCAAATCATTAGCAATCAAGTTTTTGTGGCTAAAGAAAATGAAAACTTTGCACTTTTTAAAAGAGAAAAACAAGTCAGTCCATATGAATATTCAAGCGTATTCAAAATATACGATAATGGAAATTTTATTGTCACCAAAAATGTAAAAACGTCTAATATCATAAAGAAATTCTACTACTTTTTTAATAAAGAATGCATGGTGATTGACTCAAGTGAGCATTATCCAGATAGTTATGAAGAAAAGTATCTAATTATGAATCATGAAAAAGGGTTTGTCCTATATACGAGTGACGGCAAAAAAATATTTAATAACCAAGAATATAAAGGCAGTTTATTCAATCTGGGTAGTCAGATTTATATTACTACCAGCCAAAACTATAAAAAAGGAATTATGACACTGTCGGGCGAAGAAATCATCAAGCCTCACTGTGAGATTACAAACCATTATGGAGCAAAAATGATATCGGTTTGGTGTGATGAAAACGTTGTGATGCGTGATTCTTTATTGAATGAGATTTTCACGATTGAGAATGCTGAAGATTGCACGCCCATCGTTTCAAAACAAATGTACATCATAGGGTATAAAGATCAATGGCGAAGGAAGTATGGTGTTGTGGATGAAAACAAAAATGTCATCATAGAACCAAAATGGACTTCGATCACTTGGGCCAATTGTAATGATTTATTGTATATGGAAAATGATTCAATAAGGGCGATGGGTAGCTTAGACAAGCGAAATTTGGTGGTGTCACTTCCCAAAGAATGGAGGTTTAGTATTTATCCAAATTGTATGAATATAACAGCAACCCACAATGAAGGGTTGTTTAAGATATACGACATGCAAGGAAAGGAATTGAAGTCTGGAAACCAAAAAGAGTCTACAGAGAACCAAAAGCATGGACCTCACAAATATAAAATCGTAAGCGACAGCAAATCCTATGGCTTAGAAGATAAAAATAAAGTGCGCGTTCTGAATGAGACCTTTCAGGAAATACTAGCAATCAAAGATGGAAATAATGAATCCATTTATATCTGCCAATTTGCTCAAAGAAATCACCCTACGACAAAAACGTTAAATAATGACCTAAAAGTAATTACGCCGCCTGGATATAGCGTTCCAGCAAGTTGGCAGCATTATAATAAAAACAACCCCGGTACCCTCATAGTCGTTAATGATGCCGATGGTATTGCGAAAAGCTACACTCCGCGAATAGGCATATGTGACTTCAAAGGCCAATGGTTGGTCAAACCATTCAAGGGTACGATCAAGTATGTTGAAAAAGACGTATTTGTTTTGACAGATCATGATCATAGAAAATTGAGAATTGTAGATCCATCAGGAAACAGAACAAGTAACGAAGATTTTGATGATGTAGAAATGGGTGGAGGAAGTGACTTCTTTCAAAACAGAATGTTGGTTAGCAAAATTCTGGATCCTGATTTCAGTAAAAAGATGGAAGCTCTCAATTTGGATATTATTGATCCGAAGGCATTGACCGAAGAACAGACAGATGTATTGATGGAGAAAATAAAAACGCTTGGCAAGCCAAAGATGATTTATGGTTACCTGAATAGCAAAGGAAAAGAAGTTTTGCCATTGCAGTTTGTTGCTGCCAAACCTTTTCCTATGCAAGGTATAAAAACACAGGTAGCCACAGAACGAAATGGGAAAACATATAGTCAGATTATCGATACATCTGGCAAAGTATTTTTAGAATTAGAATTTGATGAATTGGAATCATTTGATGAAAAAGACACCACTTTTTACAAAGCCAGTAAAGGTGGTTTGTGGGGTATTGTAACGCCCAAAGGAGCATCATTGACACCATTTCAATTTGATGAAATCTATCGTTTGGGTGGTGATTCATTTTATGCTAGTCAAGGCGAAAACAGAACCTTGATCAATAGTAAATTTAAGATCCTAGATCTGGGTAAATGGTACAATGTTCACCAAGGTTATACAAATGGATTTTTTCATGTCAAGTTCATAAACAAAGATTTGAAAAGCCCAAATACATTTACTTTTTATAGTGATGACCTGAATACACTCGGATCGGTTGTCGGTGTAGATATATCAGATTCATTCAATGGTAGTAAATTGCCTAAGGGATATGTAATGGTCAAAACAGACTTCCAAAATAAAAGTGATTATATCTACGATATCGTAAGGCAGAAGAAAGTACAGAGGTGATCTTGTTAGTATTTACTGTAGGCGACACTACGTTTTATCATGCAGTTTTTGATAAGGAATAAGGTGACAAAATGAGGAATAAGATCAAGAAATGGCTATCTTATTTCCCAACTTATCTAGATCATTAATGAGACGCGAAGTTGAAGAAAAGATACAATTCAAGATAATGAACTCTATCCAAAAAACTAAGACAGGACTTAAGGGAGATTGGTTTACTAAATTGAAAGAAACAGACGGGATTTATGAATTTAGAGAAAGAGACTCAAAATATTTTTATAGAATCTTAGCATTTTAGAATAAACTATGAAGTATTAAAATCACGACTCCATTGATCCAATGACTTACATGAATATGATTAATGATTAATGGTAAAGTGTATTTGTCTTTTGTGATAATCGCTTGATTTTCCAGATTCGTGTTCATTAATTCAGTTTGTCAATTTTTTAGTATAACCTGAATAAAATAAGTGATCACTTTCACTTCTTAAGACATAAACGAAATAGTACTGCATACCTTTTTTCGGTTAAGATTATAATCCTGCTGAGCAAAAACTACTATGAT
>JBGSOH010000080.1:0-2339 GCA_041739205.1 Saprospiraceae bacterium | reverse complement strand
TCTGTCAAAAGCATTATCCGTGATGGTAATTTTATGATGCACGAGCCTGTAATTGATCGAACAATCGGTCAGAACAGAGCCGTAGAGTGGAATATAACAAAAATCAAAGCTCCAGAAGTTTGGGCATTAGGCTACACAGGTCAGAATGTAGTAGTCGGTGGACAAGATACGGGTTATAAATGGGATCATGATGCCTTAAAAAATCAATATCGTGGATGGAATGGAAGCACCGCGGAGCACGATTACAATTGGCATGATGCCATTCATGAAGACAATCCAATGAGTCCGGGTATTAATTCTTGTGGTTTTGATTCTCCTTTTCCATGTGATGACAATAATCATGGCACACACACGATGGGTACGATGATAGGTGATGATGGAGGTAGCAATCAGATAGGTGTAGCGCCAAGCGCAAAGTGGATGGCTTGTAGGAATATGGAAAATGGATATGGTACTTTGACTACCTACGTGGAGTGTTTTGAATGGTTTCTAGCACCTACTCCAGTTGGAGGAGGAACAGCAGATCCTAGCAAAATGCCACACGTAATCAATAATTCTTGGGGCTGTCCACCAGTTGAAGGGTGTGATACTTCTAATTTTAATATTATGGAAACAGCACTAAACAACCTCAGGAGTGCTGGTTGTGTAATTGTTGTTTCAGCTGGAAATTATGGTTCAGCGGGATGCAGTACAGTTAGAGATCCTGCTGCCATCTTTGAAGGAAGTTTTTCTGTCGGTTCTACAATGAGTACTGACGCTATTTCTGGATTTAGTAGTAGAGGTCCCGTAACTATTGATGGGTCAAATAGACTTAAACCCAATATTTCTGCTCCTGGTTCGGGTGTTAGATCGGCATTAAGAAATGGCGGTTATGCGTCTTTCAGCGGCACAAGTATGGCAGGCCCACATGTAGCAGGTTTAGTAGCCTTATTAATTTCTGCAAACCCATCATTATCAGGTGAAGTGGATCTTATAGAAGATATTATCGAACAAACTGCTGTACACTTAACTTCTTTGGATACATGTGGCAATTTACCAGGTTCTAATATCCCTAATAACAATTTTGGCTATGGTAGAATAGATGCTTTAGCAGCCGTAGAAATGGCATTGCTTACCGAATATGAACCATATGTTCAGTCAACTTCCGCTTATTTGATAAATGACTCAGATGCAGGTTTAGTATTGACCAATATTAATAATGAAAAATATAGGATTAATGTAAATAACGCCGGCGAGTTGTCTGTAAGCCTGACTTCAAATGTGCTTCCTTCAAGTATAGGTATTATATCAGGAAGTTTTTCATCAGATCAGGCCATTAGTTTTATACTCAGATCGCCCAATAATGCGCTATGGAGATTGAGTATAGATGTAAATGGGAAGTTGGTCGCATTATCCATACCTAGTGTACCATCAAATATAAGCATAATCCAAACAGGTGATTTTTATATCCAAGAAGGTCTGAAAGGAGTGATATTAAGAGATGAGAGTAACAATTGTTATCTTACGAATATCACTACCCTTGGACAAATGATCACTATTCCAACCATATGCCCTAATTAAATTTATAAAATAAATATTATATGAACAACTGGCCACTTTTCGAAGTCTTTATCAGATCCAAAAATGGACTTAATCATAAACATGTAGGTAGCCTCCACGCTTCTGATGCCCACATGGCTATCCAAAATGCAAGAGATGTATATACCAGAAGAAGTGAAGGAGTAAGTATTTGGGTAGTCGAAGCCAAGCACATCACGGCATCTAATCCCGACGATAGCGAAGCACTTTTCGATCCTGCAGAAGACAAGATTTATCGTCATCCTACTTTTTATGATTTGCCCATCGAACTAAAACACATGTAATATTATGGAAGATTTTAAGAAGGATTATATACTGTATCTAGCGGATAATGTGATGATACTCGGACAGCGTCTTGGAGAGCTGTGTGGACACGGGCCTGTGCTAGAGCAAGATATAGCTATGACCAATATATCTTTGGACTTGATTGGTGAAGCACGAAATTACTATCAGTATCTAGCTGAGATCGAAGGTGGTCATGAGGACGATTACCCGATGAAACGTGATGTCCGATCATTCAAAAACATCATCCTTGTAGAGCGTCCGAATGGACATTGGGGAGATACAATAATGAGACAATTTATGTTTGATTGTTTTCATTATTACTTGCTGGAAGGTCTTACAACTTCCACAGATCAAAGACTACGCAGTATTGCTAAAAAAAGTATAAAGGAAGCAAGTTATCATTTGTCTTTTTCTAGTGAATGGGTCATTAGGCTTGGCGATGGCACAGACGAGAGCCATCAAAAAATGCAGGTGTC
>JBGSOH010000077.1:0-7919 GCA_041739205.1 Saprospiraceae bacterium | reverse complement strand
CGGTGCTCCGCAATTGCCTTTTTTTGAACTAGCGTTTTTGAATACTTTTTTGGCAATGCAAAAAGTATTTGCCTAGCCGGCATGAGGCGTCGATTAAAAAACGTAAGTGCGTGAGTTTTAATTGAAATTGTTAAAAGGCCTGGCACTAGATTGTCCATTAATAACATATATTATAGATTATCAGTTGTTTAAACCAGTGTCAGCAGACCTTAAATAAACTACACCCTAAGATTTCTTTTTTAATATCACTTTTTCCTGTGAGAACTTATATGCTTCATCTATGACTTTCACGATATCATTCCATGCACTTTTGGGCGCATTGGGTTTGTCGTAAGATTTGTAGGTATTTACCTTTAGTTTATTACCTTCTACCACTGCGGTAGATTTAAAAGAGATGTACTCACTAGTGACAGATTTATTAAGGGATTCGATATTTTCTATAAAGTATCCTTCGGGGATTTCTACTTCCATCTGATATTCATATTGCCGTGCTGCCCCCATAAAGATATCGTGTTTACGATCAGTCTTTGATTTTTCTTCTATAAATACTTGTCCACCTATATTTTTGCCAATATCGAAAATGAGATTTGGCCCTAGCTTTTTTAGCAATCCATCAGTGGTATATTCTGCTTCTACTTTCATATCTGGCTGATCTGATGATCTTCCACTTGAGTTAGTTTCATATGTGATTAGTTCTGTTTTCGTATCCTTTTCTTCTATCCAAGATTTAAAAGCATCGGCCATTTTTTTGTCTGACTTTTCTACAAAATCTTCATAAACCCCCTTTTTATCCTTTGCAGATTTGGTTTTGTAATCTTCCAACTCATCTTTTACATCCCGGTCGTCATACATGCTTAAGAAGTCTAAAAACATATTATCACCAAACTCTTCGATAAATGCCTTGTAATTTTTCTTTTGATAACCTGTTGCAGTCATTTGTTTTTTGATCTTGGTCGTATAGTCTTGCGTATTTAAGGTGAAATTCATTACATTTTTTTCTTTATTGTGTTCAGCTGTCACGGGTTGTACTGTTCTAGATTTTGGTTTGTTCTCCAGTTTTTTATCCTTTGTATCTAACATACCGTAACCTTTAGCACCAGACATGATTTCGTATGGTAAATCTAGATGTGTACTGTTTTTATTCATTGGCCAATAGTAAGTATCACAACTAGGTACATAAACACCAAAATATAGTTCATTTAGCGTGACAGCATTAGATAAGTCTCCCATTCTGTCAGCTAATAATGCTACTACTTCTGTTTCTACTTTAAAGTCTCTCAACATAGATGTAAATAAGGATAAAAACGCCATTTCTTCCATTGAAGTGAAGTCACCGTATATTGATTCATAGGTTTCAGTACCCGATTTTATACTTTTTATGGCTTTAGCAGGATAGAAACCATCATTCATAAATTCCCTTAAATAATAGTAACAGGCATCCGCTTTTACCTTTGGTTGATCAGTTTTTGTAACCGTATTTTTAACTTTATTTAGTACTGTATTCGTAATAGGGTCATAATATGCTTCATCTATATTGATGTTTTTTACTACTCTATTCAATATGGCTGTTAGGTCTAGACTATCTCTGACTCGATTATTACCAAAAAAGTAAGATTTGAAAGTTGGAGCAATACCTACAAACTTAATTATTGGCTCTACTTCATACACATTTTCCCAATTTTCATCTGACCTTGCTTCAAGGTTGTTTGTTGTGAGCGAAAATCTATTCATTTCTATATCTGGACTTCCATCAAAAGCATGTCCTTTCCCTTTATGGAATTCAAATATTGCGGCTGTATTAAAGGTCTTTCTGTAGATATCCCATTTTCTGTCTATATCTATGGTAATATTCTGATGTAGAATGGGTTCGGAATCACTCAATGCATCCGCATACGATAATATACCTCCGAAATCCTGAGAATAAATCGTAGTAAAATCTACGATATCACCTATTTCGATATTAGGAATGGCAAATTTATAAGATTGTGAAGACTGAAATCTACTTGAATACACGGACGGCACTTCTGTGGTTACCTTTATCGCATCTTTAGTGTTGATTTCAATTTCTTCTCCATTCTTTTTGGTCAAGGTAATGAGAATTGTCTCAGAATCTTGAAAGTAAAACTCTGTAAATAATTCTACCGCGTTTTGGTCTTGCAATAAGACTCTTTTTCGATTGATACCGCGTAACTGTCCTTTCTTTGAACCGACATTTATGTAAGTATTGATAGCTAGCAATACATATGATTCGTTTTTCCACACTTCGGGTGCAGATGTTACATCAAAACTTTTGTCATCAACATCTACTACAGCATTGTAGAATTGCATGTTTTTGGCATCTCTTTTGACCTTTTTTCTGTCTTGTGCATAGCTGAATTGTGGTATTAGTGATAAGCCGATAAGACATATAAGCAGATAGGTGTATATGCGCATTCTTGTTGTTTTTAGGGTTTATTTAGCTACTTCTAGGATGATTCTATCATCATAAAATTCGTTGAGTTGTTTGATCATCTTTTTCCAGGTATCAAAGCTTTTTACAGGGATTTGTGTCTTGTTTAATACTATATTTTTGCTATACAATATCTTGTTTTCTTTGACTTTGTAACCAAAATAAAAGCTTCCTAATTCATTGGTTTCTGTGATAGATGGTGGTAGATACTTCACCTTATGCTGTGGTGGTATTTGTAGGTGAATGTTGGATTCTTCGTATTGCTTATAACCATGATAGTAGTCACAATTTCTTTTGTCCTCTATCACCATATTACCAAGCGGTCTTTCAAACTCTAGATTTATGTATTTTTCTTGACCAGAAACTATTATTTGATTGTCTGCTACTAGTTCGTACTTTAAATGAAAATCTTCATCTCTATTTGGCATGACTTGAGTTTGGGTCGTGGTTGCAATAAAGTTATTATCATTATTGCCTAGTAAATAATTGATGGCTCTATCCTTGTTTTTTTCTCCTGATGATTGTATAAAAGATGCATAACTTGTTTTACTATTTCCTTTCATGAGCAGATTACCTTCACCTTTGAGCAAACTACCTTCCATTCGCATATCGAGATCATATTGAGACAAATGTTTATCCTTATCTTGATTAGGCACGATGGATTTTATAAATTTGTCTCCGTCTTGGATGAGAACTTCACGACCTTGGATACGATTTGCATAAGCAAATAAGTCATTGTGTTTTTCAGTAGGATCTAGAAAAATGTATTCTCCATCCAATACAATCGTACAGATCATGTGGTTGTCCACATAGACAGATGGATAATCATAGTTGTAAGGAGACCCGTCCGTGCCGAGCCAAGTCAAACGGGCATCAACACCTATGATTTGGAGCATCTCTTTGGCTAGATTTGCCATTCCTTTACAATCTCCAAATTTATTTTTAAGTACGTTTTGGCAGGATTCAGGTTTGAATCCCATGATGCCATGTTCGAAAGCTACATACTTTATGTTGTTTTGGATGTAGTAATAAATGGCTTTTATTTTATCCAATTGAGTGGTTTTATCTTTAGTGATGTCTCCCACCAATGAAACTAAAACGGATCTATCATTGCCTATTTCATTTGCCAATGAATTGTACCAACCATAAAGACTATTGATGTCAGGCAAAAGTGCTACCTTTTTATCGTCTAGTTCCATTTTTTTTGGCAGGAGCATGATATGTGGCTGATACATACGAGTGTCGGGTACTGCTTTTAGTGTAAGATCAGCAGGTATATTCTGCAAAATGAAAGTATAAATCTTTGACTTACTTTTTTCTTCTACACTTGTGGTAATATTCTGCCCTTCGAAGTTGAACTTTTGTAAATCACATTCCAACCAATTTGGTATTTCTACGCTAATCTCTGAGTAAGTAACTGCATAGGCATACAGTTGGAATTTTAATAAGTCGATAAACTTAAAATCATCAAATACTTTTTCAGTATAGATATCGATATCCTTACTTTTTGTATTAAATCTGTGGTCTACATATAGAAGTTTGGAATCACTATGGAAGATTCCAGACCTTGGAAAATCATCTGTGATGATGGGTTTAATATCTACGCCATTTATTGCAATATCTTTAATAGTACTTGTATTGTCAAAGTACATATATTTTCTAAAATACTCCCCTGTTTTCACATTGCATTGTATTTCTTCGTCTGTCTCAATTTTGGCTTTCAATACTTTTTTTTCAATGTAGAAACTTATTTTTTGCTTAGATGATAAGATGGTGAATGTTTCGTTATCAGACATATTTCTACCGATTATTTCGATAGGAAATTGTAAAAGGAGAATCAACAAAATAAAAGATTGGCAAAATGGAAATCTCATAGTTTTAGCTTGAGTGAATTAATTTATATATTAAGAAATAACTTTAAGAAGTGAATGATATAGCATGGAAGTCATCATTGGAAATCCTAAACAAAGCTAAGTATAAAAACGGAAATGCATAGTTTTGTGATGAGAATTTATTTTAGAGAATGTAGTATAGGGTCAGAATTAATCAGGGCTCTATGAGTTTTTATGTTTTGAATATGATATGATTTGAAGATTAATTAATAATTTGGTGTTATTTAAGATATTAATATAGGTTTTGAAAAATTAAATGTATTTGTATCTAATATTTTAATTACAAAGTAGTATTATTGCACCATTTGTTATAGAAAATATTAAAAAGAGATCATCTTTTTCTTAAATTGAGAAAAACAAGATTAAACATAATAAATAGCATTATCATGAGAATAACACTTTTTATCG
Source organism: Saprospiraceae bacterium (assembly GCA_041739205.1). GTDB lineage: Bacteria > Bacteroidota > Bacteroidia > Chitinophagales > Saprospiraceae > OLB9. The sequence continues at coordinate 3,170 of JBGSOH010000077.1, read as the reverse complement.
TCACAATCCTTATGTTTTCCCTTGTTGGTTGTAAAAGTAGAAAGGATAGGGTCAATGAGTTTGTTAATAATTACAACTTAGCTTCTGAAACAATCAAAAGTAGTGTGATATCTCATACCCACGCTAGGCAAATTGTAGATACACTCATTCGTTTGACTTTTGCAACAACATTAATTGACACTGAAAGCAATAAGGAATATTATTCTCAATTATTTCCTGATATGTACACTGAATTATTATTACAACTTCCAGACACAAAAATATTGCTAAACGAAGGAGTAAGTTTTGAAGTTGTTTTTCTGGCAAAAAATAATCAAAAATTATTAGAAACTTTTCTTAACAAAAGTACTGTGAATGACTATGAAAATAAAATTAGGAAAAGTAATATGGCAACTCTGGATACTGAAAATAAACAAGAAAGTCAACAAAATCCCCTTCTTCCTGATGAATATAAATCATATTTAAAAATATTAAACAGGAATTTGCCTTTTGAAGATAAAAGTTCAGGGTGTTTGATTCTAGCAATAGACATCAATAACCAAAGGCAATTAGTGTACCAAATCCAAGTACCAGATTCCTTGAGTTTGTACTTTAAGGATGCGTTAATTTCTGATGTTCTAAAGGAAGAAGTAAAAAATAATAAACAAATTGAGAATGTTCTAATGGATGCAATTGAAATGGGCATCATACAATTAAAAGCTGAATATTATGATTCTAAAAAGGAGCTTTTAACATCTGTTACAATTAATAAGGAAGATTATAAAAAATAAAAGTTTTAAAGATCTTTTGGGTAAGGTCTAAATGGGTAACGTGATATTTGTTAGAAATATTAATAAGCACCCAAAGCGAGATGTCTTTTCATATATCTTGCTTTGGGTGAATTATTTTAAATTAGGAGTTGACTGTATTCTACTTTTACAGTTAGTCTTTATTGCTTTATGATATGTATCTGATTATGAATTATTTTTGTAAATTTAAACAGACACTAATCGGCTTTGACTAAAGAAAGTATTCTATTGCCTAAGGCGACGCCTCCCGTATCTACTTGCCATCTAATATTAATGGGTGCCCCAGATGCTACAGTGGCAAGTGCTTGTAAAGAGAACACAGAAGTGTTAATATCCATTGTCCTACTAGAGAATGGGACCATAACGTCATCTACATAAACACTAAAACTAACCAAGGAATTATTGATGGGATTGGGTGCTGCACCAGGGCCATAAATATTGCCATTGAGTGAATCAAAACCTGTGATAGCTCCTAGATTGGTCCCTACATCACCTGTAATAATAGATGGTTCTGTGTTACTCACTGCGCCAGAGTTTGTAAACATGACAAATGTGGACAAAACGCCGAGATCTACGTAAGAATCACCAAAAGGCAAAAATGCTGTACCTGGACCAAAAGCTATGGCACCCGTAGTGGAGAACATCCTACCTTCAAGATTTGAACTAGCGGCTGCTGATATAGCGGCATTGTGTGCTATTAACGTACCTTTCATAATGGTATTGGCAGCAAGACTTAATGCTCCTTCTGATATCCAAAAGATGTTTCTAGCTCGGGCACCATTGGTCAAAGTAATAGTAGTTTCAGCACCAGATGTCAAAGCTCCGCCAGCCCTAAAAATAAATACTGAAGTTGTGTCTCCATCACCATCTAAATATAAATTGCCTGCAATAGATGCAGCTGCTGCCATATCGTACACACCTGGCAAGATAGTTTCTTCATTTCCAAGAACGGGCCCATGAGGATCTGTAGAAGGGATAGCCATCAGCTCATCATAAGCTGCATTGAGGTCTATAACGCCTTGAGCTGTGCTGATAGGAACACTTTCTAAAAGGCCAAATTGTCCATTAAACAAGACCAAATAAGTGCCCGAAGGTGGTGATATTTCTACACCATCTATGGCTTCAAATGTTGTGGAAGTAGTAGATACATCGCCTGTAGCAGTGATAGACTGTACGTTTCCGCTGCTACTACCTTGGAATCCTGTCCATAAAGGTATAATGCTTGTTCCACGGTTGATCTGGATTTCATCAGAATCGAAATTATAGATCATCAAACCCTTGGCGGGATTGAATATCAAATCTCTTTGTGCTGTCGTAAGACGAGGGACCAAAAGGCCTTTGTCTATAGCAAACAGATCCAAGATGGCAGAAGTATCCGTCAATGCAGATCCAATGCTTACCTGAGCAGTTAGCGTGCTTTTGGCAAAAATAAAACATAGAATTAAAACTAAAAAACGCATCATGATTTAATGATTTATTGGTTAAAAAAAAAGGGTTGCTTTTAATTATGCTCAATGCTCAAATTCATTAATAGATGCTTGTATAATGGTCTCTAGAATATCTCTTACACTCTGAAGACAAAGACAAAGTTGGGTTTAAATAATGAATAAAGCATTACATAATACATTTGCATTGTTGTAGAATTCTTTGATTTAGTTGATAGAGCCTTCAAAAGAAGACGTTATCTCTTAATGTTGGTCCTTTACGCCTTCACAAGACGACGTTATTTCTTAAGGTTACTCCGTTACGTCTTTACGAGACGTTGTTATCTCTTAATGATTAATAGTGAAGCCTTTATGACACGTTGTTATCTCTTAATGAGTAGTCGCGAAGCCTTCGTGACGTGAGGTTATCTCTTAATGAGAAGTCGCAAAGCCTTTATGACACGACGTTATCTCTTAATGAGTAGTCGCGAAGCCTTCATGTTACCATGTGTAGGCTTCATAGACCGACGATATCTCTTAAGGTTACTCCGTGAAGGCTTAGTGAGAAGCCACGAAGTCTTAACCATAACCCATAATCTCTTAATGAATAGTCACCTAGCCTTATTAAAATGATCTTATATTATAATGGCACGACTCTAACTTTTTAAACTTTTAGATTACAGGGCTATGTCCCTACGTAGAGGATATATGAAGTAGTGTTTCAAAGATGTCAGAGTTACGCTCCTAGTTTAGTGTTTCAAAGATGTCAGAGTTACGCTCCTAGTTTAGTGTTTCAAAGATGTCAGAGTTACGCTCCTAGTTTAGGGTTTAAGGGATGCAGTCGTTTTGGATAGCCTTACTCTTAACCTTAGTCTTAACCTTAACCTTAACCTCAGTCTCAACCTTAACCTCAGTCTCAACCTTAACCTCAGTCTCAACCTTAACCTCAGTCTCAACC
>JBGSOH010000054.1:0-11850 GCA_041739205.1 Saprospiraceae bacterium | reverse complement strand
GCACAAGTTGCAAACTTGCGCTAGCCAAGGGGGACTATGCAGATTTCGAAGATTTTTTGGGTTGTTGTTTCGTACCTAAGGCACGGGGATTGTGTTTCTATCTTGTTTTCTACCGATATTTTGTCCCTATAGGGACAGGTTTTCGATGTGATTTGATTTTGCAGAGTATGCACAAATTACCAACTTGGTGTTGTAGATTAGTTGCTGGATGACGCTATATCTACACGTGTTTGCGGATGCTGCTAAAGCTGCACATGATTGCTTATGTAGGGGCTAGTTTTGCGATATTTATTGTATATTTTTAATCGCTAAAGTTGTTCCGTACCTAAAGGCACGAGGATTGTGTTTCCATCTTGTTTTCTACCGACATTTTTTCCCTATAGGGACAGGTTTTCGGGTTTATTTCGACGAGCAGTTTATTTTTTAAAGGGAAATCAACGATTTAATCATACAGACAAGATAATTGGTTTTTATCTCACAGACTATACAGATTTAACAGATTTTTTTAGTTGTTGTTCCGTAGCTAAAGGCACGGGGCTTGGGTTTCCATCTTGTTTTCTACCGATATTTTGTCCCTATAGGGACAGGTTTTCGATGTGATTTGATTTTGCAAAATATGCACAAATTACCAACTTGGTGTTGTAGATTAGTTGCTGGATGACGCTATATCTACACGCGTTTGCGGATGCTGCTAAAGCTGCACATGATTGCTTATGTAGGGGTAGCTTTGTATTATGTAGAGTTTTATTTTTAAATATCGAATGTGATGGGGAGTAAATACTTTCGCACATCAGTCTTCTTTGAACTCAGCAAAATGGTCGAAAGTGGTAGATAGGGGTAGCTTTGCACATGGATATTCAGGTCGGAATTTAGTTTTTTAGATAGATAGATGGATTCTACACAGAGATGGAGTAGGGTATAGCACTGGTTGTGAATTTTCTCTTTGTTATTTATTTCATATTGTTTGATGAGTAATATTTCTATTGGGTCTATTCTTCCTGATTTTTCTATTTTTGACTTCATGTCTGTCCAACTTACAAGTTGATTTTGGGTGTTGTATAATTGGTAGGTTTGGTTCGTTTTATCGAATTTAGCGCGTTTGTCTTCTAGTTTTCTAATGAGTTCCAACTTTGTTAACTGATATTCAAATTATGCATCTGCTTGTTTGTAAAGTTTCGACTGATATCTGTATTTAGAAGAACCATACAGAGGTATATTTAATCCTACACCTATAGGGGATTTATCTGACTAATAATAAGTCACTTCTTTTTGTGTACCCTATTTGTGTGAAATATAAGATATTATTGATGTTTACTTTTTCTATTTGTAACTCAATTTTGTATAAGTTGAAATGATACACTGGTCGGTGAGGTAGTTTTATCATTAGTAAATACCAAAATGATGGATAATATGATCGTGATGACCATAGTAATCAGTACGAGATAAATGGATGTACCATCTTTGGACATGATAAACGAATCTCAATGTAAAATCATGCTGGTGTGTATAAATTGTGTTAAATCATGGAGTAAACCGAAAGGAACTCTAGATTCTGATCAAGAAATGAAATTAAGGCTTTGTTAAATACTATCTTAAAATTATTAATTTTTGCCATGCAATGCCTTGGCTAGTCATTAATTTTAATATGTAAGATCCTGGCTGAATATGGGTAATGTCCACTGTATGTTTATCATCAGTGATAAAGCTTGGATGTAAATCTGATATTTTGCCATCATTAGATATCAATTGGACTATTAAGTCATCTTCTACAGCATCTTGAAACTCAAAATGTACCAAACTTGATGCTGGATTGGGATAAATATTTACAGCCACACCATTTATATCCGTCGTATTTACAGCACCTTCAAAAACTGCCACCAATGTGTCCGCTTCGTTAATAGCCAAATCAGATATCAATGAAGTTGGGTTTGCAAATACAGATTGGTTATTTTTACTTCTCCAATATAAGAACTGTTTACCACTATTTGGTAAAGCTTCTATATTATTGGTCATGTTGCCAAAGTAGCTACCTGACCATGGTAGATTCACATGTGTTTTTGTATTCAACTTTATGCTACCATAATTTGGCGGGTCTGTCTCGACTGTAACTTTATGAGGGCCTGATAAGTCATAACAATCTATAAGTCCTACGGCTACTTTTTGGCAACGTGATTGTACAAAATCTCGTAGATCTGATACGTTTTTATTCCATTCATTCATACTTCCGCCCCACCTGGCAATGTGTCTAGGCATCTCTGGTCTAATGATGGTAATCAGACTATCCAAAATAATGACCATAGATTCACAACTGTAGGTCGTGCTCAACATGTCAGCATATCTTGCAAAATATAAATTTCTGAAAGTATTGTTTTCTTCCAAAAGTTTAAGGAATATTTTTTCATGTTTGCCAGGGTTTGGGAAATCATACAATGTATCCGCTGGGAAATAAATCCACTCACCATCAATAAAAAAAGAATCTCCTTCGAAATAGTAGGCTGTGGTATCAAGTGGAAAAAAATCATCCATAAACAAACTTATGTCATCGATATCACAAGCTTTTGCATCAGGTGATGTGTCAGGTACACCACTATAATTAATGTAATAATCAAAGGTAGCGTCATTATCCCACATGATGTAGCCCCATTTTTTGTGACTTCCTTTGTCGTTTAATCCACGCCACCAACCTGTATTGTAATTCAGCCAATCGGACGATACACAAGTAAGATTTACAATCATATAATCCATCAAACTTAAGACATCCATCTCATCGGTAATCTTTTTATAAACATCGGCTTTACTTACATCATTGTTGAGCACAAAATCTTTAAATTTAATCCAATCTATTAATGCTTTTTCTTCTCCATATTCTATCCAAGTATTGCCCCAAGTCTTTAAAAACTGCAAATCATATTTATCTTGTTTGTATTGAAAATCTGTATAATCATGGTCATCGGGTTTTTCTCTGATGGTATACACGCCCCAATATTCACCATTAAGATAGACTAAATATCTCTCCAAAGCGCGTACATCCATGTTCATGCCCGATTGTTGGACAAGGGTATGGACGTATTCATCGCGTACATGGGTACTGCCTTCATGTTCTCCATCGTCTACGGAAGGATAGTTGTCATCTCCTGATGCGCGAAGTATTATTCTCTGATATTCATCTCTATCGCTATATGAAAACAACTGTTGTTTTAATCCATTGTCGTGTCCCATTTCATCCCTACTGATCCAGTCTATACTCCTTTGATCATTCACCCAACTGTCTTGCCCGTGTCTATCTAGCTCCCCATATGATTTGCTTGAACGAGAGCCATTAAGGCCAAAAATTTCGCATGATCCAATGGGTTCAATTTCTCTATTACCATTAGCTAGATCAATGACCTTCTGGCCTGCACCTATGGAAATAATAGGGAGTGTACTAGTTGGTTCATTTATGAAAAAAGTGGCGAAATCCGTAAAACCTGGATAAATAATTTGGTTTATGGAGAAACTTCGCGCGCTTAAAACACACGATTTATTTATGGTAATGGGTTCAGTATATAATGCGGAAGCAAGATCTGGCAAAGAACCGTCTAATGTATATCTGATACTTTCTAGGATGTTGCCCCCTATGGTTACGACAATAGAATCCTTATAAAAACCAGGTTGCGTAATGATCGAAGGTTTTGTGGTATAGCTACTAAACATCTCTTTCTCGTCATTGGAATCATTAGGTGTAGGCTCTGTACAAATTGCCCAATTCGTACTTCCATCTTGAGATTTAGCAATAGAATGATGTACTTGCGTCAAGATCAATGGCGTAGACTCCATGATGTCACCGGAAGGATTTGCAAGAACAACAAACTCGTCTTTATTAGATTGTGTAAATTTAAAATTGGTGTGTATGCCTTTATTTGTGACAACATCTCTAGATGATGCCCAAACTAATAGAAAGCTTTTTGGTTGAATCAAAGTCCCATTTGGAAATTTCCATTTTTTTGGTTTGTCAAGTTTATCAGAAAGATGCCAACCAGATACATTGACCATGACATCACTCGTGTTGTACAGTTCAATCCAATCTTCTGTTTTACCGAATTCATCATAAAACTCCTTTAAGTTTGATGCAGAATATTCATTAATGACAACTTGGGCTCGCACACTTGAAAATAAGTGCATAGTTAATAATAATAAAATAAATCTCATGTTTGTATAAATTAGACGGAACAAAACTACAATAATAGTTGAGTCATTAGTATTCTTTCACCCGTATATTGCAAAGAAGGTCCGTTGGAGTACTCAAATTTAATGAGAATGGTTGCGGAATTAGTATTAAGTTTAGATTAAATGTAGATGAAAGTTGCCTTAAATAATTGACAAGTTCACTTTGAAATGCAAGATTATTTCAAATTAAGATTTTTAAATCTCACCCCAACTTATCCAACATCAATAATACTTCCGCCTTTTTTCTAACTGAAACTGGTATTTCATGGCCATTTTTGAGACGAAGAAATCCACCATCTCTTTTGGAGAATTCTAGTAGGTAGTTAAAGTTTACTAAATGTGATTGATGCACTCTTATGAAGTGGTGTTGTGTTAGGATATCTTCAAAATATTTGAGTGTTTTAGTGACGTACACTTTTTCACCACCATGAAGATAAAACCATGTATTATTACCATCGGATTCACATCTGATGATGTCGGCAATTGTGATGATATGGATTTTTTCTGAGGTACTTAGTGAAATTCGCGACGGCAGGGTATTTGGATGGTTTATGGTTTCTTTCAATATCTCGATGGATGGCGTCATGCTGTATTTTCTGTTTTTCACCTTTTCGACTGCTTTTTGTAGTAGTTCTGCATCTATAGGTTTGAGTAGATAGTCAGTGGCAGCATAACGAAAAGCTCTCAATGCAAATTCTTCATGTGCTGTTGTAAAAATAATATTTGCTTTTAAATCAGGGAAGATTTCTAATAGGTCAAAACCAGTACCGTCACTCAATGAAATATCGAGAAATATAATGTCTGGTATCTCTTGACGTAGCAGCTTTGCGGCATTGACTACGCTGCCTGCAGTTCCAATGACTTGAATTTCTTTGCAATAGGTGTGTATATCCGAAATGAGTAATTGAACAGCTTCGGGCATGTCTTCAACGATAATGGCTTTTAACATGGTATTCTATTTTGAATTGAGTATGGAATTTTAGGATTCATATTAATAATTGGTTGTCACTGGAATTTTTAGAATTACTTTGGTGCCGAGTGCTTTCCCATCTTGATCATGTAAATCAATAATTTCATGTCCAGCATCTTTTGATTGATTTTTAAGTGCATGTAACCTTTGACCCGTCACTTCCATACTTACAGAAATATGTCCGTCTTTATGCTGAAGAGATAGCTCATTTGCTTTTACTCTGCCTACACCATTATCCGTTACAGTACAAATAAGAAGCTGATTTTCAATTTCAAAATTTATTTGAACTAATCCTGGTTTGGAAAGATGCGAAATGCCGTGAATGATCGCATTTTCGATATATGGTTGAATCAACATGGAAGGAATATTGGATTCTTCTTGGTTGATATTTTCACTGACCTTAATATTGTAATTAAACTCATTTTTTTGGCAAAACTGTTCCATATTCAGATATTTGGTCAATAGCTCCACTTCTGATTGAATGGTAACGGTTTTACTTCGTGAATTATTGAGAATGCCTCTCATTAATTGGGCGAAATTCTGTATCTGTTTTCTTACTGCATCTGCATCTTTATTGACTACTAGCGACTGAATACTATTTAGTGCATTAAAAATGAAGTGTGGGTTCATTTGCAATTGGAGTGCTTTTTGTTCAAGTGTTAGTAGTTCATTTTTCAGTGTTAATTCTAGTGTTTTGGCTTGGGCTTTGTTTTTAATGATGGATTCACGCCATTTAAAAGTAGTAATTAAAATGGATAAAACTAATAAGATTGCCATAATTCTAAACCAGTTTTCTTCCCAAAAAGGTTTGCTAATCTCAAAACACACTTGTTCGGTATTGCTGACCTGGATTTCGTCAAACGTAGACTGAACCATAAAACAATATGAACCTGGTGCAATTCCTGAATAATTTATACGTTTCTCTTCGTTCCAATTTGACCATTCTGCATTTGCGCCTAAGAGTTTGTATCTAAATTTTAACTTGTCTGGAAAATTGACATGAACTGCATCAAAATTAAAACTTAGATGATTCTGAGAATAGGGTAGTGTGGAAGTTATATTTTTGTTTGAATTTGAAAAACAGGTCTTAAAATTCGTTTGATTTATATCTTGATTAAACAATAAAACTTCAGACATATGTAATATCGGTGGTGGTTGCGTTCCTGATTCAAAACTTGAATTATAATAGAGTAATCCATTCATTGTACCAAACCAAATATTGTCGTTTTCATCTTTACTTATACTGTTATGACAATTTTCTATTCCTAAAAATCCGTCTTCTTTTTTGAAGTGGATGATACCAGTAAATACATTTGATTTTTGGTCTTTTACAAATTTGTAAGCACCGTTTTCAGTACCTAACCATAGATTGCTTTTTGAGTCACAGATCATTGCATAAATATTGGTCGAATATTGTTGATCAGCTACCGTAATTTTAATAAATTTAGGTTTTGTAGAAGTTATTTCATTGGACATTACAAATACACCTTTGCCAGGTATGCCTATAAAACAATTTCCATTTTCGTCAACTGTTACGGTTTTAATTGGTTTTTCAGGTAGTCCATTTGATGTGTCAAAAACAACTATTTTAAAACTGCTATCGATGTATCCAACTTTTCCATTTCTGCACACAAACCACAATCTGTTGTGTCTATCATCACTAGCAAGGCTTTGGATGTATTTGTCTGGTAATCCATTTTGAATGTTAAAAGCAATTGATTGAAACGAAGTGTCATTATGTGTGGTAATGCACTGTATTCCAGAAGATTGAGTGGCTACCCATACCTTGTTTTGTGCATCTGATACAATATGTGTTATCCAATCACTAACTAAGGAATTACGTCCAATATTATAAATATTTACAGTACCATTTTCTTCATAACTAAATACACCTTTTCCTTCAGTACCTATCCAAAGTTTACCGGATGTATCGGTGGTTATGGTTTTTATTTTCACACCTATTTGCAAGGAGTCATGATATATTTTTTTAAACGTTTGATGATCAATATAACCGATATTGTCTTTATTGACAGCAACCCAGATTCTTTTATTACGGTCATTGGTAATGGCATAAACGCGATTTCCACCAAAGCCATAATCAAACATATTGTAGTATTTGAAAAGCTGATTTGTTTTTTTGACTAATCCAGCTCCAGAAGTTCCAATCCAGATATTTCCCCAGATATCTTGGAAAAACGTTTTGGATTTTACTGGTCGAAAAACCTTCATCTTCAGATATTCTGGAAATTTTATCATTACACACATCAAGGATACAAATTCCCTCATTTTCTGTAGCGAGCCATAAGGTTTCATTGGGTTGTCCTAAAATAGATTTTGTTTTGGACAATAATGAGTTGTCGTGCTTTGTTACTATTTTGTGTGTATGACTATCTAATTTTATAAGCCCAAAGGTAAATATTGATAACCAAACATATCCAGATTCGTCTCCATAAATATGATTTATATTAGGGTAGGGCAGACCTGATATTTTAGTAAATCGACCATTACTTTTTTGAATATAAAGCCCTTTATCTGATGCAACCCATAGTTGACCATTGATCACTTTCAAATCATTGATGATTGAGGATGTTTTAAAATCCAATAAAGTTCTAACCAATCTACCAGCTTGGTAATGATACAAACCATTGTTTGTACCAACGTAAATGGTATCTTTATAATCAATGATGGAATAAACCTGAAAATCTAGACTATTATCATTTTTAGTTTCATGAATAGTGTCATTTTGATAAAAGTACAATCCTTGCATAGTGCCAATCCAAACTTTACCATCAGAACTTGTATACAAGGCATTTATAAATTTTGATTTGATTGTACTTTCGTTATCCACAAGTGGTTTGAATTGTTTACCATCAAATGAGGCTACACCACCACCTTGTGTGCCAGCCCAAATATAACCGAAACTATCTTGACAAATGGCAAATACCTGTGATTGTGGAAGTCCTTCAGCTATAGAATAGTTGAAAAAATTACCGCTTTGTCCCAAACCAAAATGGTATAGGAATATACAAAAGAAACTGACATGAAATAATTTTTTGGTATGGACGCTCACAAAGTTGTTTTATGGTTGAAAAGTAATTCTAATTGTTTGAATTTAGAAATTATTGGCATGGAATATTTTATAATTCTGAGATCTCGTTTGGTGGAACATCGACAAGAACACCATCCACGTTTGCATAGCCTTTTATTTTTAAGGTATTTTGTTGATCGGTGACGACTAAAGAGTGCCACATAAAATCTTCGAGTTTTAGTTTCATTTGTTCCAATTCAGTCATAGCTTCATTTTGGGTTTTTAACCATGTTACTATGTCAGGTTCCTTACTTAAATTAGGGATTTCATTTTGGTGTTCAAAGCCAATTTTCCATTCTACCAACATTCTGAATTGATGTTTATAAGGTCGATCCCCTGATAATTTATTCTCATTATTATAAGCAGATTGCCAATCAATTGGTATTTGTTGGTATTTATTTTGAAGTTTATTTGCAATAATTTGAGGGTCATCGTATTCTTATTTTGATAAAACGAAATAAAAATCTGAGAGTCTTTTTTCGTGTTTATCAGAAAAGTTAACAAAATGGGTTTCAATATTTATTAAAGGTGAATATGGATTTTCAGGGCAAGTGAAAAACTTATTTATAACGCTTTTAAAGTCATTGTTTTGTCCGACCCCACAACTTACAATATTTATAATGGTGTTGTGGTCTATACCATCCGAGCAAAGCGGTTTTATCCATTTGTTTTTTAAAGCATTTTCGAGATTAAAAACATTTGCTCGTGGCAAATGCTTGGCAATAGGGATACTCAATCCTTGCCATGGGTTTCCATGACAGACAATATTTATGGTACCAAATTTTATTCCATTAGAATTATTAAATAAGTATTCAGACACATCCATTAATGTTTTACAGGAGTGAACCACAAAGTCGGTTTTTTGTGTGATGTCCATATGGTAAAAATATGTCGCGTTTTTGTAAAAGTTATTCTTTTTACTTTCATCATCTCCCATTATAAATGTAACGGAAGTTCTACCTTCCGTTACACATGGATCAATGGATTTGCCTATTTGTTTTGGCGCTTCGTTCAGAAGATATAATTTTATTGCGACTAACATCAAAAGTGATAGTAAGGTCAATGATATTTTGTTAAACATAAATTTGATTTTTGAACTATTGAAAGCATTTTTATCCATTTCGTCATTTATGAAATCATTCGTTTTTTCTTATTAAAATAAAAAATCAAAGTTGAAGCAAAACCAATGATACATAATGTAATCCAAATAAAATTTAGTGATTTAGGTGAAGTTGCCATAAAACCACCGATCAAATTAAAGTCCGCACCAACTGCGTAGTTAGATACACTTTGTGGCAAAGGCAACACTTGATGTGTTGTTTCGATTTTTCCCTTTGAGTTTACCACTTCCTTATAATCCACTGCAACAAATGAAGTGTATGCCGTCATAAGGTTATAATCCAAGCCTAGCTTTGTAATTTTTGAGACAGTTTGTTCATCTATATCAGCATCCCCATAATCACTTAGACTCTGATTCTTTTCTCTTGCCCAAAAATATCTAATTGCCTTATGATTTTCGGATAATTGGGTTTTATTTAGAGATAATTCTTTGCTGAATTTGCCTTTACCTGTGTGCCCATTGATCAATATTTTTCCTTTTTCGTTTCCATTGTATTTACCTGTGATAATAATTGGTCTTTCAGCCATCACATCTGGCAATTTTTCATAAATCAAATCATAAGTTTTAAAGCCTTCATATTTTATTTGGATATTTGATAGCACAGGCGTTTGGATGTATTTTCTAAACTTCGCAGCAATGCTATCTGCTTCCTCAGGATTTGTCACTACAAATGGTAGCCCACCACCCACATGAGCTAATCCATTGATAAGGTATCTATTGACACTACTTCCGATTCCAAAAGCATAGACATTGGTGTTGTTAAGATTTTTTTTGATTAAGCCCATGGCTTCTTTTTCTACGGTAATATATCCATCAGTGACGACAACTACTGATCTAGAGAGAGACTTTGAAACTCTAGGTAATGCTAGCGACGTTTTTAATGCACCAAGCAATTCCGTACTGCCACCACCATTATAGTTATCAATAAACTGTATTGCTTTTTCAATATTAGCACTGTTGGCTTTTAAGGAATTAGGAGAAAGAACTTCTGAACTCCCTGCGAATAAAACCACATTGAACTGATCGGTCGACTTTAGATTAGCAATAAGATTTCTTAGAAGTTTTTTACTTACGTCCAATGGGAAGCCATGCATCGACCCTGAAATATCTACTACAAAAATATATTCTCGAGGAGGAATTTCATCTTTAGTAATTCTTTTTGGTGGTTGGACGATAGCCATAAAAAACTTTTCGTTTCCATGATCGTATAGTTGAATACCGCTTTCTATACCTTCTCCCTTCAAGGTATAGTTTAAGATAAAATCTCTATTGGCAGAATATATCTCATCGGTTGTAAGCTTAACATTAGCTGTTTTTGGATTTGGGTAAGATATAGCTATATTATGTGTTTTGCATTTTAGATTTGAAATCAGTATATTACTCCATATATCCACATCCAGAGAAAATGTAGCCGATGGTAGTTCACCACTTTTTGTATATGGAATACCAGCGTATTTAGCCTTACTTCCTTTGGCATTATATCTTGGCCCTACTACTGTAGGGAATACAAAGCTATAAATTCCATCGTCTGGCAAAATCAATTCTGTATATTTTACTATCACTTTTATCTCGTCACCTGGATTGATGTTGGCGACATTCATTGTAAAAACATTTGGTCTTTCTTGCTCTAGAAGTGAAGCTCTGTATCCATTGGTTTTAGCCGCTTCATATTCATTTCTTGCTGCAGATCTTTCTTTAATGACAGCTTTAATAACTCTTGTACCTATGAACATTTCTAAACTATAAATGGCTGCTTTGTCCGACATGGGGAAGACGTAAATAGCTTCTAAGTTTTTGGTGCCTTTATTCTGATAAATTTGCTCAATGGTCACATCAGCAATCATGCTTGTGATATTTACTTTTGCTTGGGTTCCTTTCAGTGGAAGATCATCGAGTTGTTTTTCACTTTTTGATGTTTTGAAGTAAGGAGATTCGGTCTTGGTGGGTGGTTGTTCATTTTGAGCATTGGAAATAAAGCCCCAAATTAATGAGATTGCAATAAATAAAAATTTGATGTTTTTCATGATGTTTCAACTTTTAAATGTGATTGATTAAATACATTACAAAAGTATGTAAGTACCCAATCATCAAAGATGTCCATCTATTAAGCGGTCAATTTGGGGTATTATTCGTTGATGAATTGTTGATTTGGAAGGGAAAGTAGTATGAATAAATAACCATAATTTGTTCGAAAGTTGTATTTGAAATTAGCTATATTCACAATTATCCAAAAAATAGCCCAACAATCACTAAAAACTGTTGGGCTCTTTTTATTTTATAAGGTTGATCTAAATCCTAGATCTTACTCCACGATGATCATTTTCTTAGTAGCTGTGAACTCACCGCTTACTAATGTGTAGTAAAGAACTCCGCTAGTTCCAAGTTGTGCAGTAGTGAATATTTCACTATTGTAACCTTTCACTGCATCAATGTTTCTTACTATCACTAATTTACCAGTTACATCGT
>JBGSOH010000037.1:0-2027 GCA_041739205.1 Saprospiraceae bacterium | reverse complement strand
GGTATCTAGGTATGGTGAGGTCGTCATTGACATTGGTAACGTGGTAACCAGTCTGATTCCAAACCTTGCGTGCAGGTGCCCATGGAGTTGTAGCTGATTCAAAACAGAATATGCGAACTTGCTTCGTCCCTGGAATATAACCATTGACTATGATTTCTGCCTGTCCATCATGATCTATATCTGCTACTATTGGAAATTCATAAGCAGTACCGCTTTCAATTGCAAATGAATCTATCGTTGTTCCAGTGATTCCATTAAAAATACGCAAACTCTCCTGATCTCGATATACAATCTCATTGATACCATCTTGATTGAAATCAAACAGACTTGGACTTGTTGTTCTTGATCTCTCTACAGTACGTATTCTATGAACTGGATTCAAAATGGGACTGCCATCATATTTGTATACACTTAGTTCGTTTTCGAAAACAATACAAATTTCAGGCACACAATCTCCATCGACATCACCTACTACGGGAAGACCACCATAATCATTCGCTATATTTTTAGCTAATATTGTCCCAATACGAGGATCAACAAGCCAAATACCTCCATCACCATCTTCTCCTCCTCTAGAGACAACTATCTCTAATAATCCATCGCCGTTAAAATCGCCTACGGAACATTTTCCATCTTTAACAGGCGCATTCATTTCTTTTGCTGTTTTTATATTGCCAACGGTTCCATCAGTATTGTTAATTTCAATGGAGTATATATATTGTCCAGTAATCAATTCTAATCCTGGGCTAGGTAAAACATCGGCAGCTGTAGAAATTATTTTTAAACAATTATTATTAGCTCCACAGGTAATGTCGGAATGTTCCATAATATAATTTCCTGTCTGCCCATTTATTATTTCATGGCCTAAATACACTTCATATTGACCATCTCCATTAAAATCTGCTATATTAGTAGCATAAAAACTTTTCATTTTCGAAATAAATTTTTGTATTCCACTTGGATCAAAAGCATATACATCTGCACCGAAATTTAGATATATTTTTGTCTCTCCAGAATTATTATTAGCAATTGATAAATTTGTTGAAAAATCAGACAAAGTGTAATTTTCTATGATATTAAAAGAATCTTTGACTTTCCCATTTCCTCCATTTAAAATAAATACCTTATTTAAAGCATTCATTAACCCTCCTCTACTTCCTTTCGTTACAATTTCGACCGCACCATCTCCATTATAGTCACCTACAACAATACCACAAGAGCTAGGATTATCACTCAAAGTTTGGCTCAACCACTTCAATTTCATTTTTATCTTTTGCGTAGTATCTGGCACATACACACAGTCTGTAGGGCATAGTGTCAAGATATTACTATCATTGCATGGACATTCACTATCAAAACTATCCACATATCCATCCAAATCATCGTCTATTCCATTGTTGCAGATTTCGTCTTGAATGATAAATAAATTTACATGTACTGTACTATCACAACCATTTCTATTTGTATACACTTCTACATAATTACCTGTAGTATTATAAATGGAATCATTCCATTCAAAGGAATCTTGAGCAGTAATTTGTAAAACATCATAGCTTGATTTATTTATCGTCAAATTAAGGGTAAATGTGCTATCACAACATATATTATTTGATGGCGAATAAATAATGGAATCTATGCTGTTTATATATGTAACTCCATCTATCCATTTATAAGAATCACAAGCTACAATTGTGTCCACACTATTTTCAGGAATACATTCAGAGATTTTAAGACTAAAAAAGTCATAAGCACCATTTGATTCATTTTCAAAACAATCATGTTGGGTGGTTTCAGAAAATCCTCCAGTTAAAAAAAGTTGTTTATTGGAAAAAGTCATAGAGAGACAAAAATCATAACCTATTCCACCTAGACTTTTTGACCAAATTTCATTTCCATTATTATCGGTTTTTAGTATGAACAAATCAGATTTTCCTTTAGAAATTAAATTTGGCAAATTATTTTCGAACTTAATAGTATTATCAAATCCGCCCCCGAAATAATAATTATTTGCTTCATCAAAAAGTACT
>JBGSOH010000707.1:0-7745 GCA_041739205.1 Saprospiraceae bacterium | reverse complement strand
GCCATGCCAAAGATTTCTCCTTGATAGTATTCATGTTTTTCTGCCGAAACGATTTCCATTTCTAGGTACTCAAGTTCTGTAATTGTTTGTTTTTCAGTGTGATCCATGGTTAAAAATTTTAGACAAAGATAAGATAAATCTGTCTGTTTTATGCATATTGGATACGTTAAATTTGCTTTTTCTATTGTTATTAGAATCACCTCAATAGCACCATCAATTCATTCCTACTGCGCACATCAAACTTCTCAAAGGTATTTTTCACGTGTGTTTTTACTGTATTCACAGATATGAAAAGTGCTTCACTGATGGCTTTATTAGACTTACCTTCCCATATCAATATCAAAATACTATACTCCATTTTGGTAAGTTGGACATTGTTTTTTTGTTCGATATTTTCTTTGATGATGGGTACTGTGTTATTCTCTGATGAAAAACGGTACATTCCCATTTCGATAGCGGTGAGAAGGTCCCGATCCTTGAATGGTTTTACTATATAACCATAAGGCATCGTAGGCTTGGCTCTATCAAGCGTCACTTTGTCGCTGTATGATGTCAGAAAAATAAAAGGAATATGGTATTTTTCGCGAATAATGGTGGCAATATCAATACCGTCCTTATCTCCTTTGATCGAAATGTCAAGAAGTACTAAATCGGGATATCTTGTGAGTAACATATCTAGAGCTTGCGTACTGCTATAAGCTTTACCTGCTACATCATAATCATTGGATAGTAATGTTGACTCAATGTCGTCAGATATGATGGGTTCGTCTTCTACGATGAGTATTCTCAATGACATATTTATCCTACTTTTTTATAATCTTTGATGGAAAGTGTAACATTGGTTCCGCTTGTGGTCGTCACTTGTATATCCGCTTCGAGCTTATCAGAAAGAGATTTGATGAGTTTCTGTCCAAAACTTTTTTTACCTTCGGCTACAAGGTTTTTGTCGTAACCATTGCCATTATCTTTGACATTAAATAGGAGATGACCATCTTTTTCCCATAACTTTACAGTCAAGACACCATTTTCTACTTTTTCAAATGCATGTTTTAAAGCATTGCTAACCAATTCATTAGCTATCAATCCGAGTGGTATCACAGTATCAATATCCAAAGTCAAATCTTCGATCTCTGTCACTAATTTGATATCTGTAATTTTATAAGCATCAAACAATCCTTCTATAAGGTTTGTAAAATATTCCTTCATATTTACACCTGTGAGATTATCTTCCTTATACAAATTTTGATGAAGCAGCGCCATGGAATGAACCCGATTGCGACCTTCTGCTATGGCTTTTACAGCTCCTTCATCTTCTATGTATTGTGACTGTAATTTGAGTAAACTTGAGATGACTTGTAGGTTGTTTTTGACACGGTGATGAATCTCACGCAGGAGTATGTTTTTTTCTTCGAGCGCCTTGGATATCTGTTGATTTTTTGACGTCAATTCAATGTTGTTTTTTGTTTTTATATTCTTCAGCCTCCAAGCTAGGAAAGCAAGTAAACCAAGTAATAAAGCAACAACAATAAATATCAAACTCAATTGTCTTGTTTTCTTAAGATTTAAAGAATTTACTTCATTTTCTAAGGTTAAAACTTTTATTTCTTGTTCCAGTTTTTCAGCCTCATATTTTTTAAGGGCATCGACAACTTTTTCTTCCACTTCTATATTATGCATGCTGTCTGAAAGTAGTTTTGAATCTTTTAGTGCAATGTAAGCCTTTTGGAAATCTGTTTTTGTCTCGTAACACTTAACGATCCATTCATCTATTTCATTTGATATTTGCGTAAGGGAATTATTGATGGCTATAGATTTTGCCTTTTTAAAATGTTTCAATCCCATTTCAAGATCATCTTGGAAATATTTGATTTTCCCAAGACCAAAGTAACAACGTGAAATAATTGCATTATCTTGATTTTTGGACTTCAATATTTTATCATAAAGTGTCTGTGCTTTTTGGTATAGTTTTAAGCCCATTAGAGTATTAGCGTAGTTTAGATCTAAAATTTCTTTTAACTGATCGTCTAATGCTTCTGAAATTTTATATACCGAATCGAGGGCATTTTTACTTTTTGTATAATTTCCAGCCCTAAAGTGAATATTGCTTATATTATTTAATGCTATGCCTTGCCGCCTTTTATCAGATATGCTAATAGCTAGGTCTAAACTTCTTTGAAAAAAACGTAGAGCTTCTTTATCTAAATTTAAACCTTCATACACAGCACCAATAGAGTTTATGACTGATATCAGTTTGGAATGATCTGATAATGATGTGAATATTTCTTCCGCTTCAAGCAGAGATTTTAAAGCTTCTTCATTATTACCCATTGGGACGTAGGCATTCGCTTCATAAAACTTAGCCAATCCTATTTTTAGTTTATACCCCAATTTTTCTGCAAGTTTACCATATGCTTTTGTGTACGTCAAGTTTTTTTGAGGATCATCGTAAGTCACTAATCTTCTCAATTGATTATAATACTCCATTTTCAAAGAATCATTAGACGTTTCTTCAATTTTTTGTAGTAAATCAGCTTCTTTTTTTTGTTTTTCTTCTATTGGATCTTGCCCATTCAAGGAAGAACAAATATAAAGTAAAATTAAAAGACATATATAGATTTTATTTCTAAACATGTGCGACATATGCTCTTTATTTATTTTTTCAGATGGAGGAGGAATTAGGGATATAAATCAATATATAAGAAAAAAGTATTTCAAATATATAACTATTATTTGGCATTATCAATAATTAGAACACATTTTTTGATGTCCTCTTCAATTATGGTAAGTTCGACTTCCAATATTTTTAAAACAGTCATACTATCATCAAAAGTTAATTGATTGTTTTCTCTATCATTTTTGTTTGTTTCGTCGGGCCTTTTATTGTCTTCGATCATTGGCTGTTACCTTTTAATATAAATACGCTTGCAAAGGTATTGGAACCGTTTTGGTTGAATATCACCCTAAAGTATGAAATCTTGGAGTATTTTCTTGCATACTTTTGTACCATTCAAAACCAACTTACCATGCACAAAATTTTGTTACTTTTTACTAGTTTTATCTTTTCTACTTTATTTATCCAAGCACAAGACGGCGAAGTCTATGATGAAGTAAAAAATGCAGAGATGTCTATACCTTCTGCCCCAGCTTTTGCCATGCTCGGCGTCAATCCAGAAATAGTAGCAAGGCCTTCAGACCTGAAAAGTTTTAAAGTAGATTGGCGTGTCAAAAATTATAATTTGGCCCCAGATCTTGCGCTCGAAGCCCAACCACTTTGGCATTTTTATTACAAAAAGCGATCCTTTGATGAATATGCAGCGGCTAGTAGGTTTGCCAAAAAACTATCGACGCTTAGTCTGTCTGCGGGCACTGCCAAAATCGATAATATCAACCATGCATCTTATTCTATCAAACTAAATCTCTATAAAAAAAATGATGTGATTAATGATACGATTTTGCTCAAACAATTGACATCAGAACATCGAAATCAACAAGATAGATTTAACCAACAAATAGATTCCTTAGTCATCCTTCGATATCAAACTACAGACCCAAAACGAAAAGAGGAAATAGAAAGAGAGCTTGATGTGATCCGATATGAAGTAAAAAATGCACAAGAAATATCTAGACTTAAATATCGAAATATTATTGAACAATATAACGCTGAAAACTGGAATAATACCATGCTCGATGCAGCATTTGGTTCGGTCTATACTTATGACAATGGCGCTATAG
The DNA here is from genome assembly GCA_041739205.1 of Saprospiraceae bacterium. Classification (GTDB taxonomy): domain Bacteria; phylum Bacteroidota; class Bacteroidia; order Chitinophagales; family Saprospiraceae; genus OLB9. Next base: position 4,013 of record JBGSOH010000707.1, on the reverse strand, counting down.
ATAGCCTTAAAGTGAAAAGAGCAGGTTTTTCAATGTGGGTAAATGGGTGTCTCAAGATGGGCGACAATGGTCTTGTAAGTGGTCTGTTTAGATATACCAAGGTTGGAGATAGTGCCAATAAGATGTTTGGTTTGAATCTCCGATATGGTAGTCAGCGATACAATTTTTATGCGGAAGTAGTCTATGAAGTTTTGGGTAATTATTTTGATCCAAATCAGGAATTCGCTTTTGATGAAGATGAATATTTTGCTGGGAAATATATAGAAGATATCGGCTCCGGATGGTTAGATTTTAATAATACTGATAGTAAAACCCAATATACCATGGCTTATGGTGGCGACTTCAAATTGAGTAGGAATATTCTTTTGAATTTCGCTTTGCGTACGCAATTTACAAGTGATATCAAGCTCACCAGATTGCTCCCTGTAGCCAATATTATTTGTTTGATGAAGTAAACTGTAAATTCATACTTTAGGGTGAAAATCAGGTAGTTAGCAGTAAGTAATTTTGTCTTATTATTTATAACATCATTTATTAACACTTAATTTTTTGGATCATGAAAACCTTCTTTAATTTTAGTCTTTTGTTTTTACTTTTCTCTTCATTTATCTTTGCAAATGGAATTCATACATATCCAATTGAAAAGACTGTAGTAGTCGTAGTTAATACTTCTCAACCGACTACATGGACTAATGGCGATATCAATCAGTATTATTTGGATTTTGCACACACTCAAAAGACGTTTGATGACATAAAATTGGATGTTGGTACTTACAGCTATTCGGTAGAAACAATAAAAAGAAATAACCAACCAGGAAAATTGAACTTTGATATTACTGTCAAATATCAGAATGGATCAGACGACAAAAAAGTTGACCAACAATTTAGTCCAGGGACAACAAAAACAGGTTCTTTTGTAATAGAGGATTATAAAAGTCAATCTGGAGGAGCGCCTAGTGGATACGGCATGTTGAAAGTAAAAGTAGGTAGAGCAGATCACAATACAAATTTGAATTACAAAATCACGCTTACAAAAACAAGCTCGTCAGGATCATCTGGAGGTGGTGGAATATTTAGTGGAGGAAATAGAAATGGATCTAATGGCACAAACAACAGCAACAACAACAATAATACGAATAATGATTGTAATTATTCTGACCTAGGTGATAAGACGGGAAATGTGATCGGAAATACCGTAGGTAAATATACTTCCACAAAAAAAGCATGTAAAAATACTGCAACAGTCAGAGTCAATAAAACAGATGGTCAGGCAAGAACCACCATCTTAGTTTATGCTTCCAATACAGCAAATAGTCAGGGTACGTTGATCAAATCTGATGAGTTTCCAAATGGCAATGGAACAGGTTCCAAAACACTTGATTTGACAGGTGTCAACAATAAATTTATAACCGTAGAATTAAAAAATAGATCTGCCACCAATCAATTCAAATATAATCTTAGTATCACTCAATAATTATTTTTAACATTTAAATTATCATTTATGAAATTTTTAATCTTATTTTTATTTCCATTTTTTATGACTTCTACAAATGAAATAACACCTACATTTACCGCAGGTTTAGAAGACGAATCATTATCTGTAAGAATATGTTGGAAAGGACCCAAAGGCAATAAAACCTGTATCACAGTTAGCAGAGGCAATGGTCTAAGAGATGGTTCGGAAATTATGACTGATGCTTTTATGTCAAATGAAGGTATGATATTAAGATTTTCGGATAGCAATGTGACTTCATTCACCATTGCTGAGAATGCTTCCATAGAAGGATGTTCATCAAATATTAACCTTAAAAAAGGAACAAAAGTTGACGTGGTGAATGGTTTGGCGATTATCGAATAATCTATAAAATAAAAGTGATGGGTTTAATATCTCAAATGAAAGATGGACCCATCGCTCTTTGTTTTTATTGCCAATTTTTATTTTTTAATACACTTTTTGTTATGTTTAAATTCAATATTTTCTTTTGTTTTATTTGTTTATTATCACATTTAAATTCAGAAGCCCAAGATGTAAAAATTGGCAATATATCTAACTCCAATAGTAACAATTTAGTTATGGAAAATGGTGTAATCGTACTGTCAAATGCATCCGATACAATCGCAGGGGCAATTAGATATGAAAATGGACTGTTTTATGGATGTGATGGAATATCATGGCATTTACTTTCTCCAATAAAAAAAGAAATACTTGGATTTTCGAATACAACATCTGATGGTAGGTTTGAATATGCCGGTAAATTTGGAGTGGAAGCTGCCAATCAAATGTGTAAAGATTCATATCCAAATGAGCCTACTGCTAGGTTTTATTACTCAAATGATATAGATGAAGCATTGGCAAATGGATTGGTATATGGTATAACAGATGGCACCAATTTTTGGGCTATTTTACATGGTTTTCCATTGCAAAATTCTTCACTTGGTTCACAATCAAATAATTGTATGTGTTTTTCATACGCCAATGGAACTTTTGCATTTGGTACTAAAGGGAATATTTTTTTAAATACACCGACACCTGGCTATCCTTCTTCAAACTCTATAATTGCTAAAAGGGTGACTTATTTTGAGGTGACTTGTTATAATAACAATTTTCCTGTAGTTTGTGGTAAGTAGGATTAGATGTTTGCCTAAATAGCTTTTGAAAAACTACCTGTTATGTTTAATCAGTTATTTATTGGTAAATTGTATATTACCTTTTACTCTAATCATAATTTAATACAATATAATGAGAACGATATTTTTCTTTTTTTTGATAGTACTCATCGCATCAATGTCATTCGCACAACAAGACACCACAATAAAATGGATAGAAATGCCTTCAACGGGTTTGGTCTCTATCAATGGTGACCTCGGGGAAGGTACATTTATGTCTAATATCTCTTGGGCTTGGAATAGCGCTGTTGCTTGTTTTCCACAGACACAGAGCAGAAAATTTACTGGTCATCATGTTTTATATGCCATCGATTTACCAGCCTATACAGAGTACGAAATTTGGGTAGAACCAGTAGATAAAAATGCCAATTTTAGCATTTATGCATATCAAGTAGGCACTATCTCCCCGAATAACACAGTACCTAACTTATCATCTTGCATTCGATGTGAAGCAGATCACAAATGGGATTATAAAAAACGTGGTCAAGTACAAGATCATACACGACGCGTCAAAGATATTCTAGCTACCACTAGTCCTTATCAAGTTGTCATCGGTGTGGTCGGCGCTGAAGGATTGGCAACAGGTGGATTTCAGCTATACATTAAGAAAAAATAGTAACGAATAGAACATTTCATACTTTCAAAATGTGGTTCATCTTTATAAACCAACTTACTTAATTGTCAAGTTGGTTTATTTTTTTTCATTCTATTACAACCTTTTTTGACTTTCTTCCGTCATTACTATCAAACAACCATAAATCAACATTTTGAAAGTTGTAGATATACATCAGGATTTGTACCAAATATTGGAAAGTGCCATCCGACAAGATAGGCAAGCACAAAAGGTTTTGTATAATAAATTCGCACCCAAAATGTTGGGTGTTTGCAGACAGTACGTAGCTGATATACAAGTAGCTGAAGACTTGCTAGTGACATCATTTATGAAGGTATTCAGCAATCTGCACAGGTTTGAGAAACGAGGACATTTCGAAGGATGGATGAGAAGGATTTTTGTCAATGAATGCATTTCCTACATCAGGTCCAATCAGAAAGTTCGTTTTGTAGAAGAAGATATGAATATTTCAGCCAGCGAAAGTACGGATGCTTCACTGCTGACACAAGATATCCAAGCCATGATAGACATGTTGCCAGAAGGATGCAAAATGGTATTTAATTTGTTTGCAGTAGAAGGTTACAAACACCAAGAAATAGCAGATATTTTGGGTATCACAGAAGGCACATCTAAGTCGCAACTAGCATACGCACGTAAAATTTTACAACAGACCATTCAACAATATAATATTGCAGATCATGGATAATCAGTCAATGGATAATAAAATAAAAAA
>JBGSOH010000640.1:0-5508 GCA_041739205.1 Saprospiraceae bacterium | reverse complement strand
AATCGATATGACGGTTACTCATTCAAGGTCTATTACCATGATGCCTTTGACCCTTATTCCATCTCTAGCAACGCAACGTTATTCCTTTATGAAGATAGCAAAGGCCGCATTTGGGTAAGTAGTGAGAATGGACTTAATATTTTCGACAAGAAAACAGAAAGATTTTATAGACTTTTTCACGATGCTAAAAATCCAAATAGCCTGAGTGGTAATATAACCCGAAATCAAATTACAGAATTAGCCGATGGTCGTTTTTTAGTTAATACATCTCCAAGTGTCTTGGATGTCATCGCCCTTCCTGATGACTTTTTCGAGCGTGAAAAGGACATAAGAATCGAACACATCAATAAACCTAAAAACTACTTCAACTCCACTAATAGCTATAATGAAATAGCTTATACAGATTCCAAAAATATTACATGGTACAAATGTGATCATAATCTGTACAGATTTAATGAGAAAACTTTACAATTTGAACAACAAAAAGGGGAATACCAGTGGGGAGACCAAATTATAAAAAATATAGATGGCAGTGTATTGTACAATGATGAATACATAAGTTTATATGACGGAATGAATTCATATCCTACATTTACTACGCCTGTTTCAAGCAATTATTCCCCACGGATTTTAAAAGAAGACAATGGGCGTTTGTGGATGGGCACTAGTAAAATGAATGGATCGCTGGAAGTTTTTGATGTCTCAAAGTGGCAAAAAGACAAACCTATAGATGAGAAAAAGAGCATTATTTTTAGCGATCATAATGTTTACGTCATAAAAATATTTAAAGACATCTCAGGCTTAATATGGATAGGCCAAAATGGTCATGGCTTGAGAAAATATTCGTTTGATTCTGAAAAGTTTAACCATATCGCACCAAATAAAAGTATCAGAAAAATCATTTCAGACTCCCAAAATAACCTTTATGTCCATACATGGCATGAACATTTTACAATAGATTTAAAAGGCAATGTTAAAGACCACGCAAAGGTACCTAGTAAGGCTCATTTTATAAGTTTTTTTACATCTAAAACTGGAGATCTTTGGTTGACAGAAATAATGGATATCTTTTCTCAAACTATTGTTTCGTTACAACAGATTAACCTTTCTACAAAAGAACGAAAAAGCTATAAAGTTGATTTCAAAGGCAGTTACCCTCATGTCCAAAACATCATTGAAGATCAGAATGGTTTGTTATGGATTGGAGGATTGAATGGATTTTATGCGGTATTTGATCCTAAAACGGGAAATTTCAAAGAGTTTAATATCGAAAAATTTACGGTAAAAAAACTTAGTGAAGATAATTATAATACGGTGTTGTATAATGACAAGCAGGGTACTATATGGATGGGTACGCAAGATGGATTTGCAAAAATGGAGAGTAAGGACATTTTAACTACGGATCCTACCATCACATGGTATAGCAACGACCCAAAAAATAAAACATCGCTCAATAATAATAACGTGACTACCTTTCTGGATGACCCAATAGATAATGGTTTGTTATGGATAGGCACCAAAGGTGGTGGTCTCAATCTCATGGAAAAATCTTCAGGTAAGATCAGGCATATCACTGTCAATCAAGGCTTATGTAACAATACAGTTTATGGCATTTTGGCTGATGATGATGGCAATATTTGGGGAAGTACCAATAATGGTCTTTTTTGTATATTGAGTAGTACTAATCGCAAAGGCAATTTTGAAATCCGACACTTTACAGAAGCTTCAGGTCTACAAGCTGCAGAGTTCAATACGGGTGCATATGCTAAGCTGCCTAATGGTCACTTAGCGTTCGGGGGCATCAATGGACTAAATGTTTTTGATCCACAGAAAGTATTAATGGATTCTTTTGCACCCAATATATTTATCACCCAACTCATTGTAAATAATCAAGTCATAAAACCAAACGACGAAAGTGATATTTTAACTCAGGTCATAGAATTTACCCAATCCATTACATTGAAACATAGTCAAGATGTATTTACATTAGAGTTTTCATCACTGGATTTCAGAGCACCTGATCAAATAAAATACAGGTATCTATTGGATGGCGTTGACGAAGATTGGTTGGAAATTGGCAATAGAAGAAGTGTCACTTATTCTCACTTGCCAGCTGGGACTTACACATTCAAAGTACAAGGCAGTAACAGTTTAGGGATTTGGAATGATAAAGTCAGAGAATTAATTATCAAAATTCTGCCACCATGGTATGCATCAAGGTATGCGTATTTGTTATATGCGATTTTCCTTGGATTAGGTATTCGGGCATATTACAGATACAAAATCGAGCAAAACAAAATGGCCACAAAACTACAATTTGAGCAAAACGAAACCCATCGCATAAAAGAACTCGATAAGATCAAAACAGACCTATATACCAATATGACCCATGAATTCCGAACACCTCTCACTGTTATACTGGGTATGGTGCAACATATAAGGCGATCTGCTGCGGATCACTTAGATAATGGTTTGGATATGATCGAACGCAACGGCAATAATCTGCTGAGAATGGTCAATGAAATGTTGGATTTATCAAAACTCGAAGCGGGCAAAATGGAGTTGAATCTTGTCCAAGGTGATGTGATTAATTTTATCAGATATATTATAGAATCTTTTCATTCAGTGGCAGAAAGTCAAGATAAAAAAATGCATTATCTTTCCTCTATCGATACCATGTATGTAAAATATGATGAAGATAAAATTCGTCAGATAGTATCCAATTTATTGTCCAATGCACTGAAATTTACATCTAAAATAGGGGACATTTATCTCTCTATATTTCTAGATAACAATAATCATCTCTGCATCAAAGTCAAAGATACAGGCAAAGGCATACCTGAAAGTCAGCAACATCATATTTTTGACAGATTCTACCAGGCTGACAGTACACATACACGACATGCAGAAGGTACGGGCATAGGACTCGCGCTGACTAAAGAATTGGTACAACTCATGGATGGTCAAATTTCTGTCAAGAGTCCCCCGATTGGCGCTAAAATAGGCACAGAATTTACAGTCATTTTGCCTTTGGAAATTATCAAAGATTATGTGGAAGAAACATCGATTAAAAAGCCTGCTGTAATCGTTCATCCAGAGTCGGATAGTAAAACCCAAAACAGACCTTTAGACATTCAGAATATAGAAAATACAGATAAAGAACTCATCTTGCTGGTAGAAGATAACGCTGATGTAGTAGCATACACGGCAAGTTGTCTCCAAGAGTACCGTCTTGCTGTCGGCAAAGATGGCCAAGAAGGCTTGAACATAGCACGCGATCTCATACCTGATCTCATCATCACAGATGTCATGATGCCTTTTATGGACGGTTTTGAAATGACAAGAAACCTCCGTTTGGACGAGCGCACAAGCCATATTCCGATCATCATGCTCACTGCCAAAGCAGATATGGACTCGAAGCTCGAAGGGATAGAGCACGGTGCTGAAGTGTATCTCGAAAAACCATTTAATGTGGACGAACTCTTACTGCGTGTGCGTAAGTTATTGGAGCAAAGAGCCACACTTCAAAAAGCCTATGCCAGTAAAATTGGCTTGCACCTGAGTCCAACATCCTTGAAAAATGATGAAGATGATCAAGCTCATGATCATGGAATCGAACTACCAAAAATAGAAAATGAATTTGTTCAAAAAGTAGCATCAGAAATCGCCGCTCACCTTTCCGATGAAAGTTTTAATGTGGAGCAACTCGCTAAGAAATTATTTATGTCATACTCTCAGGTACAGCGCAAACTCAATGCCATCATTGGCTTGTCACCTAATCAATTCATCCGTCACTTACGCCTTCAAAAGTCTAAAGAACTCTTAAGCACAACCAATGATACCATTCTGAATATTTCTATGGACTGCGGCTTTAGCGATCCGAGTTACTTCGCTAAAGTATTTAAGCAGGAGTTTGGGGTCTCGCCTCATGAATGGAGACAATAATTGATGTTAGTTATATAGGAAAAATAAAAAAGCCAACTGCCTATCCCTTTTATTCAAAGGAAAAACAGTTGACTTTTAAGAATATCAGAGATTCACAAATGGACATAACTTTATATATCACCTTACAATCGCGTATTCATGTATAGCGATATTCATAGTTTTAAGTTTTTCCTTAAAAACGGGCCGTAGTCAATACTAATTCCCATGTTGGTGAATCTACATTGACATCATCTTCAGCTGTGATAAATATTTTGACAGGCGTAAATGTAGTTACTGCCCTAAATTCAGACTTTAAAGTTTTAGAAAAAGTGCCACTATCTGTGATGATTTGACCTAAGTTCTTTATAATACCTTGGTCTGTTTCCATCCATACCATGTATAGTTCTCTGGGTGGATTTAACCTTTGTGGCTCAGCTAGATTGGTTAAGGCAATATCGATGCTATGATTTTTGTTATCATCCATCTTTACCTTGACAGTCCCCCTAGCGGCTGGGACTACAGTGGATGTTAGAAAAGTAAGTTTGGGTGTACAAGATGACGCTACCCACATGACAAGCAATATACTCGACATAATCTGCATCAACTTTGTCATGGTGGATTTTTTTAATACGGACATAATATTTGTATTTATTACCACAAAGATAGTGATGGTAATAGCGGATACTTTTACATAATTCAAATAGAACATTACAAAATTGTCCTTTGGACAATCCAAATGGATTTCATGCAAGAAGTTTCAGTGTAAAAACCTATTCATAACCACTTTTGATGATGGTCATGATCATTTTGAAACGTCCATTCGGATGGACTAGATTGGGTGCATGTGCTGGGATGACAATAGACTCACCTACTTTGAGTATATGTGAGACGTTGTTGATCACCACTTCTGCTTGTCCATCTATGACTTGTGCAAATGTGTCAAATGGAGATATTTTCTCTGTCAATCCTTCACCACTATCTACAGACATCACAGAAATATTACCCGTTGACTTTTTCAGTATCGTTTTGATAACGACTGAATTGGGTACGTATTCTATGATTTCTACAGTAATGAATGCTTTTGACTTTTCTACCTCGTAGTTGTTCATGTATATATTTGTTTAAACTTACTATTACCACTTGGTAATTTGGCAAAGATAACCAAAAATCCACATAATATAGCTAAGAAAGTCTTTTATTAAAATTGATTCTGATCTTTAAAATATAATATCTAGTTTTAAGCAAAAAGATGAATTATTCCACTTTAGTGACATAGGCTTATTCATAAGAAAATCTCTAGAAAGTTGTTTTAATGAAGGATACTTTGACTTTAAAGATGCTGGTTTTTGAAGATGAATATTTTAAATTAACTTCGTTTTCCTGTGCCAAAAATAAAAAGTCAGTACAAAAGTTTACACGGACATGAAAGGAAGTTTACATTGTGACTTCTTTTTGTTTACTTTATAAAATGAACATTTGAATGTCTGAAGATTAAGACATCGTCTTATCCCCTTCCGTTTTGTATTTATTAATATAACCCAGTTGTAATGTTCCAAAAAAGATAGCGATCAACATGAATACATT
>JBGSOH010000222.1:0-7168 GCA_041739205.1 Saprospiraceae bacterium | reverse complement strand
ACCTGCAGAATCTACCACAGAATTAATAGTATCTATGTTAAAAACAGTAGACGTAATTTGCTGTAATAGCCTATCGTTTATATTGGAAGAAGTATTAAAACCTGTTGCAGAATTAGCATGAAGCCCCAAGGAAATCCTTTTTGAAGGCAAATTTCTATTTTCTTTTAACTCTTTAGCATTCAACACCTTAGTATACATCAATCCAGCATTCCATAAGAACCCACTTACATTATAATTATTAGAAAAAATAGTATTATATGCAAATTCAGATGCTTGATATACGGCATTTCTTTCATATTGAATTTTACCAAAAAGATAACCAGCATTCACACCAAAGGAAAAGTCTTTGTATCTAATGGAATTTCCCCACAACAATTTATAAGTACCACCTGTGCCGATGTAATTTCTATTAAACACACCAATCCCAGCCAAAGAGTCTAGTGAAGATATATTATATCCAACAGTAGAATGAGGCATTAATGTAATGGCCATTCCAAGTTTGTATTTATTTTGGACACCATCATATACCTCATTTATAGGATTTGTTAAGGGAAAGGCCAAAGAAATATAGTCCAAATTACCACTCCAAATCTTAGTAGTTGTTTTTGAATCTTCTATCCATGTTCTTTTTGCAAAAAGACCTACATCAAATGCAGTAGAATTTAAAAAAGAGTAAGATGCTGGATTGACTATATTAATGTGATATCCATCAAGGTAAGATGCACCAAGTCCAGCCATTTGTCTTGAATGGTTAAAATTGTTATCAGAAATGTCTCCAATCCCAAATCTAGAATATGGACTATTGTCATTTTGCTGACCTAACATCGTACTAGCGATGGCAAGACAAAAAACTAATAATTTAATTTTTATTTGCATTATATTTTAATATTTCGTTTAAACCTTCCAAAACGAGGTTAGGGGCGACAAAGATCTCATTTTTTGTGTATTTTTCAAATAAAATTGCGTCTCCACCGGTTAAAATAACGTTAATAATTCCAAATTCTTCCCTAACTCTATGTATAAACGATTCAATTTCAAAAAACGCGCCTTTTACAGCGCCATTTTGTAAAGCAGTTGTTGTTGACTTTCCAAAAAGCCCTTCATTAACCTCTACGTGGACTAGCGGTAACTTAGCTGTGAATTGATGCATAGCCTTCAACCGCATATTGATTCCAGGACTTATATTACCTCCGACAAACTCAAGATGCTCATTCACAAAATCCATAGTAATACAGGTACCTAGATCAACCTTCAATGTTCTTCCTTTTGGGTAATAATTTAAGGTTCCAACTGCCCCAGCTAATCTATCTTTCCCTAGTGTTGCCTTAGTATCATATCGATTAATAATTGGCAACGGTGTGTCCTTTTCAAAATGAATAAATTGATTTAATAACGACAATAATAGAAGTAATCTACCTGAAACTTTGCCCGAATTAGATAATATACACTCGTTAATACCAAACTTCTTGATGATTTGGCGCGCTTTCATGACACCAAATACATCAAATATCTCTAAATGAATTAATTCTGATGACGAAAAAACAGCTACTTTAGTTCTAGTGTTTCCGATGTCAATGACCAAATTCACTATCCTATCAGTGTTTAAAGTGTCTGATTCCTGTAAAAACCATAGACATACCGTTTTCATCACAGTAATCTATGCTAAGCTGATCTTTTAATGAACCACCAGGTTGGACCACAGCATTTATACCTTCTTGTTTTACTAAAGCAACACAATCAGGGAACGGGAAAAAAGCATCAGAAGCCATGACTGCATCCATAAGATCAAAACCATATTGTTTTGCTTTTTCGATAGCATGTCTACAAGCATCTATTCTTGAAGTTTGACCACAACCCATTCCCAATAATTGGTTATCTCTGACTAAAACTATGGTATTTGATTTCAAGTGTTTAGCACATTTTAATGCAAAAACAAGATCATTCATTTCTCCTTGTGATGGTGACTTTTTTGTTTTCACTTCAAAATCTGTAGTCGTTTCTGTTTTACTGTCGGCATCTTGAACAATGACTCCATTCAAAAGATTTTTATACATTTTGCTAACTTCAGGGTATTTTTTTAATTTTAATAAAACCCTATTTTTCTTAGCTTTGAGTAAATCTATTGCTTCATCTGTAAAGTCAGTTGCTACTAGTACTTCATAAAATATCTTATCTATTTCTGTAGCGGCTTTTAAATCAACAGTAGTATTAGATACCAAGATTCCTCCAAAAGCAGAAATTGGGTCCGCAGCTAAGGCGGCATCCCACGCTTCCGAGATAGTTTTTCTGGTGGCTACACCACATGGGTTTGTATGTTTTAAAATTGCAAAAGTTGGTTCTTCATCTTTAAACTCAGCCATTAATTGTAAAGCCGCATCGATATCAACTAAATTATTGTAAGACAACTCTTTACCACATAATTTTTCGAATATTTGAGATAGATTGCCATAAAACGCACCATTTTGATGTGGATTTTCTCCATATCTTAGAACCTCACTTTCCAAAATACTTTCCTTAAATACCTTAGATTTAACATTGTTGGCAGCTACATAATTAAATATGGCAGTGTCATAATGAGATGAAACCAAAAATGCTTGCCCTGCTAAATACTTTCTTTGATCAATAGTTGTCGTTCCGTCCGAATCTTTAAGTATGGATAATAAATCACTATATTGTGCTTGAGAAGGAATAACTACAACATCATTGAAGTTTTTGGCTGCTGCTCTAATTAAAGAAATACCACCGATATCAATTTTTTCAATTATATCTTCCTCGTTTGATGTATTTGCAACTGTCTCCTCAAACGGATATAAATCCACAACAACTAAGTCAATCGTTGGTATTTCATATTTTTCTAATTGGCTCAAATGGTCTTCATCTCTTTTAGCCAATATACCACCAAAGATTTTGGGGTGGAGTGTTTTTACCCTACCGTCTAATATTGAAGGATAACTAGTAAGATCCTCTACTTTTTCTACTGATATTCCTAGTGACTCTATAAAAGTTTGTGTTCCACCTGTGGTATAAATTGTCACTCCTTGTTTCTTTAAAAGTTGTATGATCTCTTCAAGTCCATCCTTGTAATAAACAGAAATTAGGGCTGAGTTAATTTTTTTATTTAACATTTAGCATTAAAATATTTGGTGTAAAAATTTAGTTTATAAAGTAAAATCAAGTAAAATCTGATTCACCAATTGTTGTCTTTGATGATCCAATTCTTGTTAACAAAATAAGTAACATAAATCCTTAACAATTTTGGACCAATTTACTTTGAGTGCGTAAGATACATTAGAAATATAAAATGAAAAAATTTAGATAAAATAAAAAAGGGAACAGTCTAATGACCATTCCCTTCTTATTTTTATATTAGATCTTAATACTCCCAAAGATCATGCTCAAAATTGAGTAACTCATTTTTGATTTTCTCTGAATGTAATAATAAATCTATACCAGACCTGTTACCTTCTTCATCAGGTTGAGCTACAAAGAAATCTTTAAGTCTGTAATCTAATACATTTGAACGTTTGTAAATGTAACTTGTAAAGACTCTTTGATCAAATAAATCAGCCCAAGTCATTGGAGCGATATCATTCTCTTCATTGAAGACCCTGAATTTAGACAAAGGTAGTCTAGCTTCAGGATAATATATCCAAAACATAGGTGCCGGTGGAATACCAGAAAGTTTATCCGCTGGACTTTGATATATAGGGGCAATTCCCAATATTCGAACATCCATTACAGATCTTTGTTTATCAAAATACCAAACTTCCTTAACTCTGTATTGAACAATGTCCCTCCAGTTTACATCGTTTCTAGCGATAACAATTTTCTCCTCATAAGTATCAGGATCTAATGTCATTGATGTATCCATCTTAACCATTTTGGCTTCAATCTCAGCTGGAGGCAGAACATTCTTAAAGAATTCATCACTAAAAGCGGTTATATCTCCATTACCTATCATTGTCTTTAATGTGGTAAAAAGATTGAGTTCTTCGCTGATAAACACTAAGTTTAACTTTTCCCTAGCGTCAATTACTCTTTGAATTCTTTTTTCCCAAGAAATATCAGCTTCACGAATAGGCTGCTGAGTCATCAATCTATTTTCAACAACTATTCTTTTACGAACTAGGTCGTCTACAAAAATATCTTCCTCAGGAGTAGATGATTCAGTTTTGACCTCCTCTACTTCTTCTGCCCCATTCTGTGCGTAAGAAAATGTTGACATCATTAGTATGAATACTAACCCAAAATAATTAAGATATGTCTTCATTAGAATAAAAATTTTAATATTAATTATTGAATATCAAAAACTAACTGACCAAGGTTTCTTGCTGCTGCATCACCCGGGCACTTACATTTGATGTCTTGAAATACATACTTATCTCCAGGATTTGCTTTAGCTTGAATTGCCTTAGCATTACCCTGTAAAGTTGCTCCCTGATTCACTGCAGGTTCCGGATCGGATCTCTTTGCAACTCTCACTAAAGTAAAACCAGCCATGTTACATCTAGCATCGAATTCAAAATCTTTCAATATTGGAATTAACGCAGTGTGACCTTTAAAAGTACCATTACCAATACCACCGCCTTGAAGTGTACCACCTAACAATGGAACTGGATCTGGAATTCTTTTAACTCTGTACTCTTTACTTGCATTTACACCAGGTGCAGATACTTTGACAATTGCTTTTCCAGGACTATTAACCTTTACATTAAAGGTCCCATCACTGTTTTTGCTAATATCTCCACCATCCATAGATACTTTGATCTGACCAGAAGGCACACCAGCTGCAGAAACTTCTACCGGGTTGTCAACACCCATGTAAAATACATTCATTTTTGATGCAGAGATAGTTACCGATCTTTCACCTACTTCATATTCGTATTCGCTTTTGTACGATTTAACTTCTCCTGATACAGGATCTTTTACACTTGCAACAGCAGAATACTTCTTGATACCCACACTGCTTGCTGTTTCGGTATATTTTGCTACACCCTCTGAATTAGTGGGTAAGCTTCTACCATTTACAGATATAGAAATACCAGTTTTTGAATCGGCGCCTGCTGCTGCTGAAAGGAAAACTTCAGTTTCGAAAGGCTCACCTTTGATCACGTATGATTTTTTAGGTGCAGACACTACTGTAAACTTATCCAAAACGATAGTTGTACCACCAACCCCTACTTTACCTGCAAGGTAATTTAAAGCTGCTGCTTCAGACGCTTTAATATCATTAATAAACTTGGAGAAGATAGGCATACAAGCTCCTAATGGCATGTGACCGAATGTAAAATCAGCCCAACTTTCTTTTTTGTTTACCGATTTTTTCCAAGATTCATCGTCTATTTGAATTGGAATTTTAGACTCTAAATCTTTTTGATCAGCAGGATCAGCTATTTTTGCGAAGCTAGCTTTGAATTCTAGCATCTTGGTTTTTAAGTCTTCTCCAACACCTTGATCCACCATCAAACGGGTGGTACCTGCATAATCTCTCTTACCCAAAAGTTCTCTTACACCTTCTGACTCGATATAATCGCCTTCATCTACACTTCCATTAAGGTTTCCAGATTCATCGATTAGTTTATCCATGATACCTTTAATGTAAGCAGTGGCATCTTTAGACAAAGTTGTGATACCATCTATTCTTTCAGCATAAGTAGCCAAAGATTCTTTTTTCTTTGCGGCGTCCTTAATTAAAATAGGTAACTGAGAATTTGACTCATCTAGAGTTGAATTTGCAGAAATCAAGCCTTTATCTACCATATCAAACGCATTGAAAATCTCTGCAGAAACGTTCAAGGCTAATAGCGCAGTCAGTACGAGATACATTACGTTGATCATCAACTGCCGCGGTTCCTTAGGTATTGACATATTTTATATTTTTATACGATTAAATAATAATTTTTGAAATGGTTAAAATTAACCTTTTGTCTGATATGCAGACAATACATTACCATATACCGCATTCAAAGAAGTAAGGTTTTTGCTAAGACTAGCCATTTGTGCTTGATACTGTTTAGTATCTTCTACACTAGCATTAAGTGTTTGCATTGCCTCGTTCATTCTAGTATAAAAATTGTTCATTGTTTTTAATTGCTCTCCAGTTTGAGAGAAATCAACTTCTTGAAGAGCTTTAAGTGAACCCATGCTTTTAGCAACTGATTGTAACTCGCTCAACATACCGCCTAATTTGTTTTCTACTACTTCAGCGTTAAGTGCTCTACTTGCTGGAGAAGCTGTACCACCAGCTGTCAACGGAGCAATGTGAGAACCATATGAATCTAAACCTGGATATAATTTCTCCCAGTAATAATCCTTCTCAGGTCCTAAGATACCCAACATTGCAAATAGAAACGCTTCTACTAATAGACCCGCTGTGATTGCCATACCTCCCCAAGAAGTACTGTTCAGCTTACCTAATGCTCCAATCATTACAACGGCAGCACCAAGACCTATTAATAAATTTTTAATGTACTTAAACGAAGGTGATTTGAAAAAACTCATTGTGAATTAAATTTTGTGATTTGTTAAATAATAAATTGATATACTTCTGGATTCCACTGAAATCAGGCATCCAATCTTTAGCCAAAATAATAAGATGAATTAAAATAGTATTAGAAATCGTTAATAGATCTACCAAGATATGTGATAACACATCTAAATCCAATGTAAGACTTAGTAGTATCTTGGAATTCCCAACTTCTTGTACCTGTCTGACAATAATATGAAATATCTTTCCATGATCCACCTCTTATTACTTTACGTTTATAAGCTTCTGGATCATCTTCTTTAGCATCATATCTGTAATCAGAGTTAAGGTCATGTTCGTTAATATACGCATTTTCATGGAATGCAGATGATGTCCATTCTGACACATTTCCTGCCATACAATAAAGACCATAATCATTAGGGAAGTATGCATCAGCTTTTACTGTATGTAAACCACCATCTTCTGGATAATTACCACGACCAGGTTTGAAATTTGCTAGTAGACAACCTTTTGCATTTCTGATATATGGTCCACCCCATGGGTAAGGAGAGATATCGTGTCCACCTCTTGCAGCATATTCCCATTCAGCTTCTGAAGGCAATCTGAAAACTTCTGTATTTGGTTCATCAGCTTTAAACTGATCCCAAAGTTTTGTCCTCCAATGACAGAAAGCAGTTGCTT
>JBGSOH010000218.1:0-4051 GCA_041739205.1 Saprospiraceae bacterium | reverse complement strand
AATAATTCAGAAAAACAGAAAATAAAATGTTTTTTCCATTATTTTTATCGTTACTGTAACATTATTGGAATTGAGTGTGTATTAAAATCAAACATGTCTCAGAACACTTTTATTAATAACACCCTTTCGGGTTTTAAAAATCAAATCTCTTGTAATTTGCTGAACAAAATGACTTCAATGGAGATACAAAAGTTGTAGCAATCTTTTTTCTTCTGTAAAAAAGCGCTAAAATCCTTCTAATTCCAAATTCAAACCTAGAAAATGGCTTGAGAATTTACGAATTAATTAGGATTTTAGCGATTGGTAAATATTAAGTTTTAAATATCTAAGCAAATAGTCATTAGATTTTTAAGAATCTACCACTATAAAGTTTATTGGTATTGTCTAAAACCCTAATCACTTTAATTCCTGAATGAAGTGTAGAAATATCTAAGTTTTCAGAGTCATAAAAAGTAGCTTCAAGCCTTCCAGTGATATCAAAAATTTCGACCTTTTTAATGTTGTTTTCTAACATCAAGTTGAGGTTATTGCTAGTTGGATTTGGAAAGAAAAATTTCTGATTTTGTACATAATTCTGAGTACTAGAGAGTAATGAATTTAAATTAATTATGTGAGGTTCAAAACCAATGTTATTATTACCATTAGCAAAGAAAAATAATTTATCTTTGTAGAATGTCAATCTCTCAGGTGTAGACTCACCATTAGATGAAATTTTAACTTCAAATGTTCCACTTTCAGTCCCGTCACTGTACCATAATTCACGGTCAAAAGCCCGACCTGCTACAAAAAAAATATGTTTGCCATTAGTTACTAAATCAGTTTGAAAATAGACTTGACCATCAATTTTTTCTTTGAAATTTATCAACAATTCAGTTTCATCTGTAATGGGGTCGATCACATATATTTGGCTACCTAACTCTTGTTTGCCACCAAGATAATAGATTTTATTTTTCATAGCCACTCTTCTTTTTGGATAGGCAGGAATAAATGGGTTAATAGCTGTTTCTATTTCGGAAACTTGTATTGTACCAGCTTCTGTACCATCAGTTCGCCACATTTCTGTATTGAACCCAGGATTACTTCCTGGGAAATATGCTTTATTTCCATACCTGAAGAAATGATGCCCAACATTATTTTGAGCTGCTGAATAGAACATTTTTTTTACAAACTTTGTACCATCAGTGGTACCGTCACTAACCCAGATATCTTCATTATATCCACTATTCATTAAGATATAATTGCCCATATCTGTTAAGTAACTTGGTTCAAAATCGTCACTACCTGGGTTGTCTTCATCCCTTATTTGAACAGTTCCTGCTGGAGTCCCATCTGTCTTCCATAACCCTTCAAAAAGCACTTCAAAATACAAATCACCTTTCCACTCTAAGAAACCAGAAGCATATCTTTGATTTCCATTTAAAGCTGCTAGCTCAATCGTACCTTCTGCTGTTCCATTCGTTTTATAAAACCTGACACCAAAATTAGGACGATTGCCATTAAAATAAAGTTCGTCATTAAAAACATGGTAATTCCTTGAACTGTAAGAGTAACAACATTTAGAAAGTCCATCTTCTGCACCAGGCAATAAATCAATCATCAATTTTGTATTCTCAGGTGTACCATCAGTAGTCCAAAATTCATATCCATGTACTCCATCATTTGCTGCGAATATCATTTTGTCTCCTAATTGGAACATAAAATCAATGTCCGCACTATTAGGACCAGGATTGATATCCTTAAATAATTCTGTCTTCTCTCCATCGTACACCCAAAGTTCTATTCCAAATTCTGAACTATTTGCCACAAAATACAATCTATCTTTATATTCAAAAGTAGATATATCGGTAAGGAAATCAAAAGAGCCTGCAGATCCTGGATTTATATTTTTCAAGAGCGTTGCTTGCTGAGCAAATGTGCTTAAACTGATCATCATAAATAAGAGAAAGTGTAAAATGTGATTCATATAATTTTGTTATTATTGTTAAAAAAAAATGATTGCTTAACATATCTTTTATATTCACTTATTAAAAGTAATATTACCTTAAGGAGATACATAAATTTTTCTTGTAAATAGTCCTTTGCTTGTATGTATATTAAGGATGTATATACCATCTAGGAGACTAGGTAATAATTGTAAGTTTAAATTGTTATTACCATTAAATTTAGTTTGGTTTAATGAAAAATCTTGTACGGTTCTACCCATAATGTCATTCAGTGATATGGATATTGACATCTCAACGTTGGTATCAAACGATAGATTTATTTCATTTGCGGTAGGGTTAGGATACAGGTTGAAACTGCTAAATAAGTTGGTTAAATCATCATAGGTGGATGAAGTAATTTTGTTTTTATATTTTGCAAACGCCATTTTCCATTCTGGGTCAACCCTTGATGTTCCACCTGCATAGATAAATCCATCACTGTACACCACTGATTTTATACTATTAAAGTCATTGGTAATTTTTTCTATGGACCATCCATTGGTTCCAAAGGAGATGTCCTGACTACCATTTTCAAATAATCTCACCATAGCAAAAGATGAAGGAAAACCTCCGGTGGTTCCAGCTGCGATGATCAATCCAGAAGGAAATACGATCAAATCTGATATAGACTCATTTGCAGACCTCGCAAGTATGACTTGACCATTCTGACCAAAACTCATGTCTGGTGTACCATTTGGATTATATCTAGTCAAAAAATAATTATTGTCCAGTTCATCTGTATCAAAAGCGCCACCACCTGTGAGTATTCTACCTTTCGCATCAATTTCCATAGTATTTAATCCAGCTATAACATTCGCTGATAAAACCTTTGTCACAACACCATTCGTGCCGAAACTTGTATCTTTTACACCATCTTTATTAAGTTTCATTATAAAAAAAGCATCTTCAATATTAAAACCTACAGCAACATCACCACCTAGGTATATGTTGTCTGATTTATCTATGGCAAGTGCTCTAACGGATTCATATGGTGGAATGACATCAAATTTTACAATTACAACACCATTTGTTCCAAAGCTTTGGTTTATCGTACCATCTGTATTAAAACAAGCCACAAATCCATCATCATCCTGGCCATTATAAGATCTACCTGCTATAACAATTTTATTATCTGATAATAATGCAATTTGTGCGATCTCATCTTCAGCAAATGACGAATTGCTAAATACGCCAGTAACCAATCCCCCTTCTCCAAAACTACTGTCCAAACTGCCATTTGGCAATATTCTTAGTATTACATATTGATCTTTATTTGAAAACCTAGTCCATCCAGCCACAAGATATTTTCCATCAGGTTGTTGAATAATCGATGATGCCCTTCCATGACCCGTTCCTATGGGAATAGTAACTAATCCTGTATTACCAAAAGTTGTATCAAGGTTGCCATTTAGATCCATTCTGACTATAGAAATTTTGTCAAAATTTCCATTTCTAGAAAATCCAACACCAACCAATTTATTTTCGTCTTTTAAAATGCTTAGTATTTCTGCATTCCCAGAGTTAGTACTAATCAACTTTGTCCCATTGGTACCAAAAGTTGTTTCTAATTTTCCATCCTGCCCAAAGGATACAGATGATATTATAAATGAAAGGAATAAAAAAGTAAAGAAAGACTTCATATTTAAATATTTAATTACATAATAAGCACAAAGTTAGTCTTTTATTACGTTTATACCATCGATTTCATGGGATAATTCTTTTTGTGCATGAGATATTTTTAAAATGAATTTGACTTTTTAGACCAATCTTAATTGTAACTGTTATTATTTTTTCAAAAAAAACCATTGGATTCCATGGTGGTAATGTTGAGCACTTGTTACACTTTTGGGTATTTGGTGGAATTGTTTTATAAGTTAACGACATGACGAATATATAGTATAAAAAATGTCCAGATGCCAACTATTCAACTGAAATGTTGTGAACCTTAGCCATAGCAATGTTATGCAGTAAAGTGATAGAAAATATAGATTTAAAATTAACATAAATGAACGTATGTATGTAAAAATAAAAGATAATTTTGCGACATAATAAACCCAAATGACCGACAA
>JBGSOH010000604.1:0-1631 GCA_041739205.1 Saprospiraceae bacterium | reverse complement strand
AGTGGTATAGAAATATGTCGTAAAATAAGACAATCTAACAATCAACTTCCCATCCTCATGCTCACTGCAAAATCCGAAGAGGACGATAAAATCGCTGGTTTGGAAATAGGCGCAGACGACTACCTAACTAAGCCATTTAGCAACAGAGAATTATTGGGAAGGGCAAAAGCGCTATTAAGAAGATCGGAAGCAAAAAACCAAACTGGTCATAGTGAAAATAAAATCATCTCTATAGGAAATTTAAAACTGGATATTGAAAATCAGGTCCTTACTAAAAATAATGTCGAAGTAAGACTTACAGCAAAGGAGTTTGAACTTATTAAGCTGTTTATGACTAATACAGGAAGGAATTTCAGTAGAATGGACGTCTTAGAAAGAGTGTGGGGAGAGCAGTTTGAAGGATTGGAACACACGGTCAACTCTAATATTAACCGTCTAAGAAGTAAAATAGAAGATGATCCTGCCAATCCAACTTATTTAGTTACTGTATGGGGATTGGGTTATAAGTTCAATAAAAATCCAGAAAGCTAATTATGATTACTACAAATATCTGGAAAAGTAAAAGGGTTAGACAAATCTTGTTATTGGTAGGAAGTTCTATTATGATTTTATGGTTACTTATAGTGATCATGTTTTACAAATTTACAGTGTCAAAACACGAACAATTTACTTTACTAAATTTGGCAGGGATAGCAAATTCACTAGCACTACAGATAGATGGGGACTTACATGAACAATTATTTGTGACGTACAAGTCTAAAGACGATATTAAAAAAAATGAGCAGGATAGTATCTACTTTTCGTTGCACAAACTGTTGAAAACCAACTACGAAGCAAATATGTTGCGAAGCCCGATATACACCATTTCGATGAATGATAGTGGTATGTTATATGAGTTTGGCGTTACATCAGATATAGTGCCCTATTTCCGTCATGCTTACAATACTTATCATTCATCGCTCAATGATTATTACATGAGTGGTGGTATGATTCCTGAATATACAGATGAATTTGGCATGTGGCTTTCAGCCTTTGCGCCTATTAAAAATTCTAAAGGGAAAACTGTGGCTGTCGTAATGGTGGATGAAAAGCTAGATGACTTTTTGGAATCTGTAAGATCAGAATTACTCAAAGCTTTTGTCATTTCATTTATTATTTTTAGTATTATGATCGGGTTACTCCTTTGGCAAATGGGTAAAATACTCAGCCGAGAGCAACAAGACAAAAATATAATAGAAGGAGCCAATCAACAGATATCACGGATCAATGCGGAACTATCAGATGCCAATGCTAAACTGAGCAGTTTGGACCTTTTCAGAAAGGAAATGATATCAAATATTTCTCACGATTTACGTACACCGCTATCAAACATAATAGGTTTTTTGGATATCATAAAAACGAGTGCTAATCAACTGTCATTGGATGAAAGAAATAAATACCTAGATATAGCATTTGCAGAATCCAAAAGACTCAATCTACTCGTTTCAGATTTATTCGAATTAACAAAACTTGAATCTGGACAAATAAAAATACATAAAGAACCATTTAATATCTATGAATTGGTATCAGATATTATTCAAAAATATCAACTAAAAATTAAAGCTAAGCACATCGATTTGAATTTTGACATT
>JBGSOH010000601.1:0-17388 GCA_041739205.1 Saprospiraceae bacterium | reverse complement strand
AGCAGATACGCTTTCTATCAATGGTTCGTGCATGTTGGTTATAGATGACGATCTTACCGGAGACAAAACAGATTCATTTAATATTAAGTTTACTTCAACATATTTTGATGGCAGTGATTTTTCTGATATAGACTTTAAAGCTCAGGTACATTTCAGGAGAGACAAACAAGAATATTTGCGCATTTGGATTGATAATGGCAAAAAAGAATATCTTATCAGGGAATTTAAAAATAGAAACTACTCAGGAGATAAATTTACTGATTATGTGGATATTTCTGCTGACCTTAGTTTTATTGCATCAGACAGTATGAGAATCATTATAGAATATGACGATGCTAATGCTTGGGGATGGTGGGCAGGCATTGACAATATAAGTGTCACAGGAAATAAAGATGGTCAAATCGTTTTGGGCGAAAACTTTAATGATTGTAAATTGCCAGAAGGATGGACCACAGAAATACTAAATGGCGTAGATGATTGGAATTTCGGCATATTTAACGATGGGAGAACGATAGATGGTAGTTGTTTTGTCTATTTTAACGATGACATCTTGGGTGAAACTGCTCCATTATCTAAAATCAGAATTTACGGTCCTACATTTGACGCTACAGAATTTTCTAATTACAAGTTGACCTATGACCTTATATATAGGACTTATGAAGCCAACGAATACTTGCAATTATACGTAGACAATGGAAAAGAATGGATTCCTGTAAAAATCTACACATCAGATTTTGGTGGACCTGAGGTGGACAAATCACAACAGGATTCCATAGATTTATCTCCATTCAGAGGAGAACAGATAAGATTAATATGGGAGCACAATGATGGAGGTTGGGCCTGGTGGGTAGGTTTTGACAATGTAAAAGTAACTGGAAAAGGTAGTATCAATGATAGATGTGATAAAGCTACACCATTGGTTATGGATGGCGATTGTCTCGTTTTTGATAATACAAATGCTTTAAATACAGATGATCTCAATCCCACAAATTCTGAACCTGCCATTGGTTACTTATATTATACATGGAAGTCTTCATCTAATGCTGATTTCAAAATCTTAACCAAAAGTAGTTTTAATGATCAAATTGAAGTATTCGAAGGTAGTTGTGCACAACCGTTAAAAATAAAAAGTGTAAACAGAGATGAATATGGATTTGAAGGAGAAGAAATTATTCTAAAAGCAGAAGCAGAAAAAGATTATATCATACGTTTATCTGGTAAAGCTGCAGAATTTGGATTAGAAAAAGGGAATGGATGCATTTCTTTGCTATCCAATCCTACTATCATAGATCAGCCTGACAGTGATTTATGTTTGGAAGCCATTCCGATATCAAAAAATCAACCTTGTGTGAATTCACAAAATAAACTTGCTGACTTCGATGGCCCTATACCAACTAAAAACATAAGGTCAAGAGCGGATATCTGGTATGCATTCACACCACAAGATACGAATGCTTTCGAATTTAAAAGTAATGCTGATTTTGCAGATGCTTTGTCTGTATATAAGGGAAGTTGCGATCAATTGGTAGAAGTAGCATCAGAGTATTCGGGACAAAAAATAGCCATTAAAGATGTTGAAATTGGTCAAAATTACTATTTCCAAGTCAGTGGATATTTCTCCATTCTCGAAGGAAATGTCTGTGGTCAAATTTTAGAGCAGCAATCGCCTATTATCCCTAATGATGATTGTGTGGCTTCACTTCCCATTATACTCAACAGTCAATGTACTGGGTCCATTAATACTGGTGCTAGTTACTCAGGTGTGCGACCATCTTGCGACTACACGGTTATGTCTGATTTGTGGTTTTCTTTTGTAGCGCCAAGTTCGAATAATGTTTTCATCAGAGCAAACGTAGATTTTGAGCACATACTTTCTGTTTATGAAAGAACTTGTAATGACTTATCTTCTATTTATTGCAATAAAAATCCACACTTTTGTAATGGTTTCATACATTTGGACAATGTAGAATCAGGCAAAACATACTATATTCAAGTCGGTTCTAAAATTATTCAGTCAGGTGCTCAGACAGGTAATATATGTATCGAAATTTTGGATCAAGATCCTATGTGGAAACCGATTACATTTGATGTAAATCAAGAGTGTATCAGTAAAGGTGCTGTATTATTGACACCCATAAATTTAGATACACTTGTACATATAACTTTTGATGGTATAGACATGGATCAGCCAGTACTTGGTGGTCAAAGATATGTAATTGAAGGCAAGGATGATGATGGTTGTATAGTCACCAAAGTAATCAATACGCAATCCTGTAATGATTTTGGTTGTACCATCGCGGCTACTTTGGAACAGACCAATGCAACTTGCTATGGTCAAAATAACGGTATGGCATCTTTTGAAGTGGAAGGTGGACTTGAGCCGTATGAGATCCGATGGTCACATGGCATAGTAGGTAATGTAGTAACATCATTGGCAGCAGGAAGTTATCAAGTAACTATTTCTGATGGTTCAGCGTGTGAACTTATACAACAAGTTGTCATCAATCAACCTGCGGAAATATTGACCAATCCTAGCTTTACACAGCCTTTATGTTTTGGAGACGAAACAGGTAGTATTAATCTGACTGTAATCGGAGGCATCAGTCCTTATCAATATCAATGGTCCAATGAGAATACTACATCATTAATCAGCGAAGTTGCAGGTGGAAACTACATTATTACCATCACTGACAGTAATAATTGTACATCTTCCCAATCTTTCCAATTGTCACAACCAGAACAAATCATCATTACTGAAAACATCACAAATAATCCTTGTCCTGGTGACTCACTCGGTGAAATATCTTTATTCATAAAAGGGGGTACTGGAAGTTACGACATAAAGTGGTTAGGAAACGAAGGTAGTGCAAAACTCACCAACCTACTTGCTGGAATTTATACGGTAGAAGTTACGGATGATAATAATTGTATTGAACAAGATACCTTTGAAGTTTTAAGTCCTGCACCATTAAATTTGATAGTAGACTCATTATCTCTTGAAATAATTGATGCTAATCCAGGATATATTTCCATTACAATGAATGGAGGTACAGCACCATACGTGTATGAGTGGCAATTAAATGGTGAAAGTATAGGTCAGAATACCAGTATGATTACTGTTTCTGATGCAGGAAGCTATGAAGTATTGGTATCAGATGCGAATGGTTGTTTATGGAACAGTCAAGTTTGGGAAGCATCTATTATAAACAATACAGAAAATTTTGAAGAAGGTGATCAAATAAAATTACTTCCTAATCCAGTTATCGAAAATTTACAAATTGAGTTTTCCAACTTAGGGAATATAGAGAATTGGCAGATTATTGATTTATTAGGAAGAACGGTATTGACAAATAAAGATACTCAATTGAATCAGCATAAATTAAACATCAACGTTGGACAATTGACTGCAGGAACTTATTTCTATAATTGTCAAAAAGATGGAAAACGTCTTATCTCTAAATTTATTAAAATATAAGTTTTGTAATTAGTGTATTAGAAAGATAATTTTTTATTCCGAATTTACCCATCCTAAATTGGTGTCCACAAGCCGAAGTTTGTGGTTCCTTTATTATTGAGTGAAATCATTCACTCAATTTGTTCCACAGCCATGCAGTCATCCTTAAAATGGACTGTGTGACGCCAAAGCGTTAAAGACTTTTGAATCCCATTAAATATTATATTCCATAAAATTATAAGCCTGACTATTCAATGGCTTTTTTATGTAACTTATTCTGAAAAGTAAATTTGTCGACATCAAGATAAATCCATATTCAACAAAACAGCCAATTCGTCTCTACATTGATCAGAATTCTGAAAATGAATCGACTTTATACCTAGTTTAGTTGCCGCAGCGTAATTATTTGGGTTGTCATCTATAAATATAGCTTTAGATCTATCAATATCATATCTATCAAGAAGTAATTCAAAAATAGCGGGGTCAGGTTTTTTGAGATTTTCACTACCTGAAACTAAAATTCCATCAAACCAATGCAAAAAATCATACATTCCAAGTGCAATAGGAAATGATTCTGCCGACCAATTGGTCAACGCTACTATTTTAAATTTATCACTTGCTTTGAGTTTTGCAAACATCTTTACGGTGGGTTGAATTGGACCGCCAAGCATTTCTACCCATTTACCATAATAAACTTCAATTTCTTTAGTATAGTGTGGATATTGGTCTATCAACTCCTTTGTCGCATCTGCAAAAAGTCTGCCAGCATCCTGTCGCTCATTCCAATGAGAAGTACATATTTCGGACAGAAAATATTCCATTGCATCTTCCGTAACAAAAATACTTTTGTACACATACCTTGGATTCCAATCTATGAGAACTGCACCAAGATCAAAAATGATCGTATCGTATAAATTCATTAAGTTTAAATTAAAGTCTTCTAACCCAAATATTTCTAAAACTAACTAAATCACCATGATCTTGCAGAATAAATGGTGCTCCACCGTGGACAGGATTTTTTGGGAATCCAATATATTCCGTCGTACCCAAGATTTCGGCATTATTTTGAGTAACTACACCATTATGAATTACCGTAACACGAGCAGATGCTAATTTATTACCGAAAGCATCAAATTTAGGTGCTGAATATATAATGTCGTAAGTATTCCACTCACCCGTTTTGCTGCATACATTATATAAAGGTGGTCTTTGTTTGTAAATTGAACTAGCCTGACCGTTATAATATGTTTCGTTATTATAATTGTCCAAAATCTGGATTTCGTACCTTGACTGCATGAATATGCCACTATTGCCTCTACCCTGCCCATCACCTTTAACTACGAGCGGGCTTCTCCATTCAAGATGTAAGTGACAATCCCCAAATGAAGCTTTGGTCATGATATCACCGCCACCTGGTTTTACGGTAAGTACACCGTTATCGAGTGTCCATTCTACTTTTGTCCCATCTAACTTTTTCCATTGATCTACATTATTATCTAGCAAAACTATGGCATCCGATGGGATATCCCATTTAAGTGGTTTGCCAGCTAGTACAGACGGTTTTCTTGTCCAATCTTCGGTATGTTTTGGATCTTTGGGCTCGACAACTTGACTAAATGATAATATAGAATAAGTCATAAAAAACAAACTAAGAAGATTACGTAACATGGCTTTAAAATTTTATGGTAAATGAATAATGGTCAATAAATTAAGGTAGGTCCCATATTTAACAATGAAAACACTATCTTGATACAATTTAAAATCTAAAAGTCGACGTTGCTAAAACACTTTAAATTTAAGTGCGAAACTAAGGTTAAAATCTTTGAAAAAAAAATTAAATTTGCGTCGCATTATTTTACTTTTCAAAATATATTAAATCATGAAAATATTTTCTTTTGTCTTTTTATTATTAATTTCGTTTGCTTCATGCAAAAATGCCACTAAAGAATCAAGTTCAGAAGGGGAAAAAAGTGAAACCTATGAAGGGGAAAAACCAGAAACGCCTGTAGTAAGAATTGATTTGAATGAAATAGCTCAACATGTCGGTAAACTACCTAAAGAAATTGATCTATTTACGAAATACAGCTTGGATGCAAGAATAGAAAAAATCATGGGTACAGATTACGCAGAATTTAAACAAGACTGGAATGAAGAGACGCCACTTAAAAAAGATGGTGAAGTCATGTATACAACTGGTTGCAAAGCAGGTGATTGTAAAGCGAATAGATACCTTTTGGTTTTAGATCTACTACAAAATGGAGTGAATGTGTATAATTTCAGACAAACTAAAAATAAAACTTACGAAGAAGATCACATTATCATCGGCTTGCCAAATCAAGCTCAAGCTGATTTCGAGAAGATTCTCAACGAACAAAAAGGAATGTAATAAAAAGAATTGCTCAGCCATTGTAATTACACCATTGGCTGAGCGATTTTATTGTATTTACACTAGACAGTTACAACTTCCTTAAAGTAGGCATAAGTTTTTATTAGTCCTTCTTCCCTTTGCACCTTAGGTTCCCAACCTAATAAATTTTGTGCCAGTGTGATGTCTGGTCTTCTTTGTTTAGGATCATCTACTGGCAATGGATTATAAATAATGTGCGCTTTAGGGTTTTGAACAAGTTTTAATATTTCGTCTGCAAACTGCATGATGGTTATCTCTGATGGATTTCCAATATTCACAGGTCCAGAATAATCGCTTAAAAGCAAACGATAAATACCTTCTACCAAGTCGTCTACATAACAGAATGATCTAGTTTGGTTTCCTTCACCAAAAACAGTCAATCCTTCTCCTCGTATCGCTTGAGAAAAGAAGGCCGGTAAAACCCTACCATCTTCCACTCTCATTCTTGGCCCATAAGTGTTAAAGATTCTCACAATTCTGGTTTCTAGACCATGAAAAGTGTGGTAAGCCATGGTGATCGCTTCTTGAAACCGCTTAGCTTCATCGTAGACGCCACGTGGACCTATGGGATTTACATTTCCCCAATAATCTTCTTTTTGTGGATGCACCAATGGATCACCATATACTTCTGATGTTGAAGCTATAAGAATTCGAGCATTTTTCGACTTAGCCAAACCTAACAAATTGTGCGTCCCTAAAGAACCTACTTTTAAGGTTTGAATTGGCATTTTCAAGTAGTCAATGGGACTCGCAGGAGATGCAAAATGCAATATGTAGTCCAAATTACCAGGTACATGTACAAATTTTGACACATCATGGTGATAATACTCAAAGTTTTGGAGTGGGAAAAGATGTTCAATGTTTTTTATATTCCCAGTGATCAAATTATCCATCCCAATGACGTGATACCCTTCTTGAACATACCTATCGCAAAGATGGGAACCAATAAAACCTGCAGCCCCCGTGATTAAAATTCGTTTCATTTATTTTGTTATTAGACTTAAATTAAATAATTATAAAAACTATGGCATGTGATTACTCGTAATATATTGATTATTCAATAAAATGTGTATGTAATCCATTTGTGCAATTACTATGGCAAAGGTAGTTTTAATTTTATCATTCAGCCAAAGTCTACAGTTGATAAATTCGGTTTGATTTATATTTCTGTGCAATTTCGGGGTCAATAAGCATACAAAACTAACTTAAAGTATAGATTTTTTGAAAAAACAAATACATCTCGATATTTAATCTTATTTATTTTTCTGATATTTGCGTTTTATTTAGACGTTAAAGTCCAAAATATATATTTACACCAATATTAAAGTATAATAAGAATGTCTCCTTTCAAACAAAAAATGACCGGCTACACTTTACCACAGCAGATTCAAGCTATGGGTTTGTATCCTTTTTTTAGAACTATTGAGTCTGAACAAGATACCGTAGTAAAGATCGATGGTAAGGATGTCTTGATGTTCGGATCGAATAGTTATTTGGGGCTAACCAATCACCCAAAACTAAAGGAAGCGTCTATCAAGGCAATAGAAAAATACGGATCTGGTTGTGCTGGATCTAGATTTCTAAACGGAACATTGGACATACATCTCGAACTAGAAGAAAAATTGGCACGATATGTAGGAAAACCTGGTGCACTCGTATTTAGTACTGGTTATCAAGTAAATTTGGGTGTCATTTCTTCTATACCCGGAAGACATGATTACATCATAATGGACGACTTAGACCATGCTTGTATTATAGACGGAGCTAGACTGTCATTTGCAAAAGTCATGAAATATAGCCATAATGATATGGAGTCACTGGAGAAAGCACTAAGCAGATGTGAGTTAGATAAAATAAAATTAATTGCAATAGATGGCGTATTCAGTATGGAAGGTGATATTGCAAAACTTCCAGAAATCGTCCAATTAGCAGAAAAATATAATGCTACCATAATGGTGGATGATGCGCATGGATTGGGCGTACTCGGTAAGAATGGTAGTGGTACGGCTGATCATTTCGGTCTGACCGACAAAGTAGACCTAATAATGGGTACTTTCAGTAAATCACTTGCAAGTATCGGTGGATTTATTGCGGCTGATATGGATACTATCAATTACTTAAAGCATAATGCTAGGTCATTAATATTTAGTGCGAGTATAGCTCCAGCAAATGCAGCAAGTGTTATTGCGGCAGTAGATCTAATACAAGAAGAACCAGAAAGAATAACAGCACTTTGGGATAATACACATTATGCTATGGCTGCACTCAAAAAAGCTGGATTTGATACTGGACATTCTGTCACGCCTATTATTCCAATATTAATCAGAGATGATTATAAAACTTTCCAATTGACAAAAATTGCTCTGGAAAGAGGCGTATTTGTTAATCCTGTAGTGTCTCCTGCAGTACCTAGTACATCATCACTTATCAGATATTCGTTAATGGCAACTCATACGAAAGCTCAAATAGACGAGTCAGTATCTATACTAAAACAAATAGCTGATGAAATCGGTGTGTTTGAAGTTAACCCAGAAATGTCAGTGAATTTTATCGACATGTAAATGTATAGGAGTACGTAAGAGATGTCAAACATATTTAATCGTACTTATGAAAATATTTGCCATAAAGACCTCTTAAGAAGTGGTTTTTATGGCATTTTTTTTTACTATCATTCAAATTTATCTTAAGATTTAGAATAAAGTCAAAAACAATTACGCATTTGGCAATATTCATTTGAATAAATCTTACTTTTGGGGACAATTGTAACTAAGACATTTTTATATCTTGGATAATGATTCGTAATTTATGTCATTTTGACATCAACTTTAATTTAACAAATCGAGTATAAATCATTAATTATGAGCACAATAATAAAAGAAGTCACATTCAAAGATGGTATCTCAGAGTTTATAAATTTTCCACATGATCTCTATAAGGATGACCCTATTTATGTGCCTGAAATATTTATTGGTCAAAAAGACATGATGAATCCTGACAAGTACCCTTTTCATAAATATGGCAAGGTGAAATATTTCTTAGCTCAAAAGAATGGTAAAACGGTAGGTAGAATTGCTGCCATTAACAATACGAACTACAATCGGCACCATAAAAGCAATGTTGGTTTCTTTGGATTTTTTGATTTTATTGAAGATCAAGAAGTATGCAATCTTCTATTGGATCAAGCGGTTGCTTATGCCAAAGAAAATGGCCAAGATTTCTTAATGGGACCTACAAATTTTACTACAAATGAGACAGCAGGTACTTTGGTAGATGGATTTAACGATTCACCTAAGCTAATGATGACTTATAATAAACCATATTATGGTAAACTCATGGAAAAATATGGTTTACATAAAGAAATGGATTTGTTTGCATTTATGATATACAGTGACAAAGCTTCTGACAAGTCACTTAGGATTGCAGATGCCGTGGAAAACAGGCTGAAAGCAAAAGGAATATCCATTAGAAACATAAATCTCAAAGATATAGACAACGAAGCTAAAAAAATACAAAAGATATATAATGATGCTTGGGAAGAAAACTGGGGCTTTGTACCATTCACAGATGCAGAATTTGAATATCTCAAAAATGATCTAAAAATGTTGCTCGACCCTAAATTTGCCTACATGGCCGAAAAAGATGGAGAAGCAATAGGTTTTGGTCTTACACTACCCAATATCAATGAAGTCCTTATAAAAAATAAACGTGGCAAACTATTCCCATTTGGTATATTTAGACTGCTTTGGGGGAAAAGCAAAACCAAATATGTGAGAATTTTAGCGCTAGGCGTATTAGAAGAGTATAGAAAAATGGGGATAGAAGCTATATTTTTTGCCAAAAACATACAAGAAGCACGCAGACGAGGTATTATAGGTGGTGAAGCATCTTGGGTATTAGAAAGTAATGAAGCAATGGTAGCTGCAGCTGAGCATCTAAATGGTGAAAAATATAAAACTTATAGACTTTACAAAAAACCAATCTAAAACATGTCGAAAGAAAAAATATTAATTACCGGTGCAAATGGTTTTATCGGTTCTTTTCTAGTCAAAGAAGCTCTTGCAAAAGATTTGGAAGTATATGCAGGAGTGAGAAAAAACAGTAATACAGCATCCCTTAAAGAATTGGATACTAAGATATTAGAGTTAAATTATGAATCAATAGATCAAATGGCTGAGGTATTGAAAACCTATCAGTTTGAATATATAATACATAATGCAGGACTTACGAAAACGCCCAATGCACAAGAATATATAAAAGTTAATAAAGATTATCTAATAAACGTCATAGATACCATAAGGAAATCAGGCATTCATCTCAAAAAATTCCTTTATGTCAGTAGTCTTGCAGCCACTGGACCTGCTGATTTTCAAAAAAATGGAATGCTCACACAAGAAGCGACCTATAATCCTGTAACCAATTATGGTATCAGCAAACATCAAGCTGAGACTTATCTTACAGAGCAAAAAGATATACCATATCTTATCATAAGACCAACCGCCGTTTATGGTCCTGGCGAAAAAGACTTGCTAAATGTCTTTCAGATGATCAATAAACGTATAGACTTACAAGCTGGTCTTTTGCCACAGAAACTGACTTTTATTTACGTTAAAGATCTGGCGAAACTAATGATAACTGCTACCTTGAGCAAATATTCTCACAAAGCGTATTTTGCTACAGATGGTAAGATTTACATAGGAACAGCTTTTAGTGGATTTATAAAGGAAAGTATAAATAAATCGACACTTCATATTAAACTTCCTATTTCTATTATTAAACTCGTAGCGTTTGTCAGTGAGAAAGTCTCAGGATTATGGGGTAGCTATCCACCACTCAATGTAGATAAATTTCATGAAATCAAAGCTAGGAACTGGTCTTGTGATGTTCGTGACTTAGAGTCTGAACTAGGATTTAAATCAGCATATGACCTATCTACTGGCATCCCTGAGACGGTACGATGGTATAAAGAACAAAAATGGCTATGACATTTCTACCAAAGGTATAGTCAATTTATGGCAATATTTGTACTTTTGCGGCTCGCCAAACAAGCGTGCATAGATGTAAGTCTATATCCCGTTCACACTATTCCTAATCAATGAACATGTCAACCATCGTTAAGAAGAAAATAAGATTTATCACAAACCCATTTTCTGGTACAAAATCTAAGGCAAAACTAAAGGAAACAATAGAAGAAAACCTAAATTTAATAGATTTTGATTTCGAAATATCTTTTACGGAATACCCACGACATGCCACACAGTTAAGCGCTGAAGCGCGAGATTTAGGATATTATGCAGTAATAGCAGTAGGTGGAGATGGTACTATCAATGAAGTGGCATCCGCACTCAACGGTTCAGAAACCGCACTTGGAATTGTGCCTTTTGGATCAGGAAATGGATTTTCCTATCACCTTGGAACTCGTCGAAATGTGGAAGAAGCCATAAAAATCATAAATGACCATCATACTACACTCATTGACACAGGAGCTGCTAATGGTCGTTTTTTTATAAATGTGGCTGGTTTGGGTTTGGATGCGACTGTTGCTTTCAAAACTAAATTGAATAAAAGACGTGGATTTATACCCTATTTTATCAATACATTAAAAGAGAGTATTGGTTTTAAATTCATGAAACTTAAGATTACTTCTGATGATGATGTCCAGGAAGGTGATTATGCTATGGCTGTGATCGCTAATGGTTCAATTTACGGATACGATTTTGCTGTGGCGCCAGCTGCCTTATTAGATGATGGGTTATTTGATGTGATCTTGGTGAGAAAAACACAGATATTTAGGTATTTCTTACTGGTTCCTAGAATGCTGAACAAAACTTTTCATAAAAGTCCACTAGTGCATTATTTTAAGACCAAAAAAATCACCATCGAAAGTACAGATGGTACACCTTATTTCCATGTGGATGGTGAAGGATTTGAAGCAGAAAACAGCATCACCTTTGAAATCATTCCAGACTCGCTAAAATTAATTACTAAACAATCATAAGACTATGTGGATACTTGTAGCATGTATTGTACTCAATGCACTTATCGGTGTGATTTTCAAGCTTTTCGATAGATATCAGATAGATAATCTACAAGCGATTGTGGTCAATTATTTTGTATGTGTACTTACCGCTGCTGTAGTGGTAGGCGGCAATCCAATTCCGTCTGACTTAACTGGTCAACCATGGTTTTGGTATGCTTTAGGACTGGGAAGTATATTTATAATTGTATTTAATCTTATGGCATTAACAGTACAGAATTTTGGAGTAGTTATTGCCACTATTTTTCAAAAAATGTCATTGTTGGCACCTACTTTGATAGCTATTTGGGTCTATGGCGAGACTTCCAATTTTATAAAGTGGACAGGTATTTTATCTTCTATAGCAGCAATATTACTTCTGAGTTATCAGAAAAAAGAACAAAAAAGCATTGATGGCCACCACTCCGGATTGATTTGGATGCTACCAATACTTACATTTTTAGGATCTTGTCTTATTGATAGTGCTTTATATTTGGTGGAAAAACAAAATTTAGCTCAAAATGGGGATATAGGATTTGTAGCTTCCTTATTCCTCTCGGCAGCTATCAATGGTATATTGATTCTTATTATACAAGTTATCAGAAAAAAAGAAATCTTAAAGATCAAAAACTTAGTAGGTGGTATTGGTTTAGGTATTCCCAATTTTTTCTCAATCTACTTACTATTTTTAGCATTGCAGCAAGGTTGGGGCGGATCTGTGGTTTTTCCAGTGAATAATGTAGGCGTATTAGTAATGGCAGCGATTTTTGGTATCGTTTTATTCAAAGAAAGATTAGTTCCATTGAGAATTGTTGGTTTTATTTTAGCCATTTTGGCAATAATTCTCATAACTTTAGCTTGATTTTTTAGTTTCAAAATATAATACCTAACCTAAGTTCCATTCATGATAATTGATTCATATATAACATTAGCAAAAGCGTGTGTAGGTGAATACAAGGAGAAAGGTAGTAAATTCATTGCCTACGGATACCCTTTTGACGATGAATCTGAATTAGAAGTCATTTTAGGAGAGCTAAAAGCTATTCATCCTAAGGCCAGACATTATTGTTTTGCCTATAAAATTGGTGTAGATAATAATAGATACAGAACCAATGATGACGGAGAGCCATCGGGAACAGCTGGAAAACCAATATATGGTCAAATATTAAGTAATGGATTGACGAATATCGCAATTGTTGTCATTAGATATTTTGGAGGCACCAAATTGGGAGCTTCTGGACTGATCCATGCTTACAAAGAAGCAACAAAAGAAGCATTGGGATCAGCAATTACTATTGAAAAATATATTACCAGATCCTATGAATTGACGTTTGGCTACGACCATATGGGTCAGATATTAAACGTGTTAAAAGAACTTGACATACCGATCACGGATAAGACATTTGAGTCGTCATGCAAAGTAATTGTTCAACTGAGACTATCTGAAGAACTACTATTATTACACAAATTCAAAGCAAAAGTCTTACAAAAAAGTATGGAAGAGATTCATGAAAAGACAGAAATTCCCTTTTGTGAAATAACGATCTTACTGCCTAATTGAAGGTTTAAGAATATTTAATTCATTTTACATATTACATTTTAAGCATCTTAAAAACACCAAAGTAAGTCTTAACTAGTCTTTTAACAAATGGCATTTACTCAATCCGAATGAACAATATCCTTCCATATAGAGTTTGTATCGAGTAATCAATTTAACAATACAAATACAATTTATATGACGCTCCACAAAATACTCATTTTCTGTACTATACTTTTAGTATCATATTCAATATCGGCTCAAACACCTTCATGCTGTAGTGCTAGTTCTGTGACAGAATTTGCAAACCTAGGAAAAGATTTAAGTTTTGTTTTAACACATGAAGAGCCTTTACCTTTTATTTTGCAAAATCCTTCTGGAGTCACTACCACATTTCCGATAGCTGGCGAAACTGATGGACAGGGATATTACATCAAAGGTTCAAAATCTTCAACAAAATGGATTTTTGTCATTCAAGAATGGTGGGGACTAAATGATTATATCCGAAATGAAGCCGAAAAATTACATAAAGAATTTCCTGATGCACATATTTTTGCGTTGGATATGTACGATGGAAAAACAGCTACAAAAAGAGAAGAAGCTGCAGCCTTAATGCAAGCAGCTAAACCTGAAAGATTAGAGAAAATCATAACAAATGCAGCTATTTTTGCAGGAAAAGATGCAAAGATTGCGACTATAGGATGGTGCTTTGGAGGTGCTTGGTCGAATAAAGCAGCTGTATTACTTGGAGACAAAGTAGTGGCGAGCGTCATGTATTATGGGATGCCTGTGAATGATTCGAGCCAATTGATTCAGATAAAAGCACCCGTTTTAGGAATATTTGCTGAAATGGATGGTTGGATTACACCAAAAGTTGTAGAAGAGTTCAAGTCAAATATGGAAAAGGTAAATAAATCAATAGAAATTCACTCATATGCTGCGGATCATGCTTTTGCAAATCCTAGTAATCCAAAATTCAACAAAGAATTTGCAGATGACGCTTGGAGTAAATCGATAGCTTTCTTTAAAAAATATTTGTAAGCTCCACGTTTTCATATCTAAAATCAACACCGTTTTATGCGTATTTCAAAAATTGGGTTTGAAAAAATAAGTGCACTTGCTCACAAAGATGTTTTCTACCAGTTACAAAATCAAAAATTAACAGATTTTATTACTTACTCACCTGATGATCATGGCTTAAAACAAGCAATACTTGATCGATCGGAATATAAAGTTGACCGTTCATTGATTCATGGTGAGGTTTCGGATCAGTATCAAAAAAAGGGTGCATCTGCTAAACAGCTTTCAAATATAAAGTCTCTTCTTTCAGAAGAAACATATACTGTAATAACTGCTCATCAACCAATTATACTAGGTGGACCTGCTTATTATTTTTATAAAATATGCTCTACTATAAATCTTTGCCTTCATTTGACGGAGCAACATCCTGGCAAAACCTTTATCCCAGTTTTTATAAACGGTTCGGAAGACCATGATTTTGATGAAGTCAATAAACTTCAGCTTTTTGGAAAATCTTTATCATGGGAAACTGAGCAGCACGGACCAGTAGGAAAGTTCAATACAAGCAATCTTGCTCAACTTATCCAAAATGTTTCTGACATTCTGGGCGACAATGAAAGTAGTAAAGAAATGACCCAATCATTCAATAAAGCTTTAGTTGACGCACATGAATATAACGATTTCGTTTTCAATTGGTTAAATGACATATTCGCAGAACACGGACTACTTGTAATTAATATGGATGACGTTAGATTAAAACGAAATTTCATACCCATTCTAAAAAAAGAACTTCTAGAAAGGAAAAGTGAAAGTATCGTACATGACACACAAAACGAATTACACAAATTCAACTTTAAGCCACAAGCTTTTGCAAGGGACATCAATCTATTTTATATGTCTGCACAATCTAGAGAGCGTATTACGTTTGAAGATGACATGTACAAAGTTCATAATACTACGTTAACATTTACGGAATCCGCTATGATGGAAGAAGTAGATAAGCATCCTGAACGATTTAGCCCGAATGTAGTACTCAGACCTATTTACCAAGAATATACCTTACCGAATATAGCATACATTGGCGGTGGTGGAGAAATAGCTTATTGGTTAGAACGAAAATCACAGTTTAAATATTTTGGTGTATTTTATCCAACCTTGATTCGTAGAAATTCTGTCATGTTGATATCCAAGGCTATTCAAAAATCGATGGCAAAACTCGGAATGACAGAAGAAGAGTTATTATTGGACGAAGATGCTGCTGTCTCTCAATATTTAAAAAAGACATCAACTACAGATTTTGAGTTAGATAAAGAAACAGCCAAAATAACTGAAATTTATTATGAAATTGCCGAAAAAGCTAAGTCTATAGATCCTACTTTAGAGCATTTTGTCATTGGCGAAGCCACCAAAATCATAAAAGCAACTGAAGCTATAGAATCTAGGTTAAAAAGATCATTAAAACAAAAAGAAGAAGTTTCTGTCAATCAAATCAAAAATATCAAATCAAAACTTTTCCCTGACCATGGGTTGCAAGAAAGAAAAGAAAGCTTACTTCAATATTTGGTTAGTGAAGAAAAAGATTTTTTACAGAAACTAATTGACAACCTAAATCCTTTGCAAAAAGAATTTTTATTCGTTTACCTCTGATCCTTCTAAATCTGGCTTTTTAACATCAAAACAAGATAAAAGATCCGTTAACTTGGCTTTAAGGTCTCTTCTATGTACTATAAAGTCTAGGAAGCCGTGCTCTAATAGATACTCTGAAGTTTGAAAGCCTTCAGGAAGATCCACTTTTATGGTTTCTTTGATTACTCTTGGACCTGCAAAACCAATAAGCGCTTCTGGTTCAGCAAAATTAATGTCACCTAACATTGCAAATGATGCGGTCACACCTCCAGTAGTAGGATCCGTCATAAATGAAAAGTACGGGATACCTTTTTTGGCAAGTAGTGTCAGTTTTGCAGATGTTTTTGCCATTTGCATCAATGAAAAAGCAGATTCCATCATCCTTGCACCACCAGATTTAGAAATAATCATAAATGGGACTCTGTGCTCCAGGCAGTAATCTATGGCTCTAGAAATCTTCTCTCCAACCACTGATCCCATTGAACCACCAATAAAACCAAAATCCATACAAGCTACAACAAGTGGGTACTTATTTACTTTCCCAGCTGCTACAGACATAGAATCTTTTAGATTTGTTTTTTTATAAGCATCTGTCAACCTATCTTCATAAGTTTTTACATCTTTGAACTGCAGCATATCTACAGAAACAATTTCGTCAAAAAGACGTGTATATTTTCCATCAAAAATTACTTCAAAATAATCAGTCGAGTTTATCCTAGTATGGTAATCACATTTAGGACAGATATATAGATTAGCTTTCAAATCTTTGACAGTCGTCATCTCTTGACACCGAGTACATTTGTGCCAAAGCCCATCAGGTGTTTCCTTCTTATTTTTGGTGGCTGTTTGTATTCCTTCTTTCAGTCTTTTGAACCAACTCATAATACTATACTTTAGGGCTACCTGTGAGTGTTAACAAATTATAATAATTGCGCAAAAATATAAATAAGCGTCGACCTTTTAACCATCAATAGCTACTTTTTATTATATAAATAATTAACACATCTGTATATAGCTAGATATCAATACTATAAAATATAAACTAATAATTACTTTACATTTACATTCTAAAAACAAAGTTCAATTTATGGGAGTGTAGAATACTTTGTGTAAACTCCCAAGGGGAGTTAGGCTTTGGACTAAGGGGGGAGATTGCCCCCGCGGGGGCAATCTCCCCCCTTAGTCCAAATTTTTTTATATGTTTGCGGTGCTTACCCTAAACACATTTTTTAACCTAACAACTTTATGTAATGCAAAGTAACGACTTTAATTTTAATTTTTCAGACATTTTTAAGGATGTAAAGAACTTAAACGACTTCGACGTCGCTATG
>JBGSOH010000029.1:0-16016 GCA_041739205.1 Saprospiraceae bacterium | reverse complement strand
TTTTTTTTTTTTTTCAAACTCCCAAAATTATATTGGGTTAATTTTGGTATAATTATTTTTATACATCGTATATGACTGATAATACTTACAAGTAAATAATTTATTTTAACAGATATAAAATGAGCGCCATGTAATTTTTCAATTATAAGTAGCATTAACTACATATTAAACCAAAAAAAATGGTCTCAAGCTATCAAGCAAGAGACCATTTTTATTATATATATAACTTAAAAGTTAGAGTGTATCCCAAAATTACATTTAGTTTAAAATTCCTTTTGTTTTACCCTGACCCTAAAGGGGACAAAATGAATTTTAAATTAGTTTCG
This sequence comes from Saprospiraceae bacterium, assembly GCA_041739205.1. Classification (GTDB taxonomy): domain Bacteria; phylum Bacteroidota; class Bacteroidia; order Chitinophagales; family Saprospiraceae; genus OLB9. The sequence goes on along the minus strand of JBGSOH010000029.1, from coordinate 15,690 downwards.
GTGCAAAAATGGGATACACCCAAAAATCACTAAGCTTAGAACTTGATTTTTCTCATTCTAAGGTTCAATGGTGTGACTTCCAAGTATTCATCATCTCTGATATATTCCATTGCTTCCTCTAGTGAAAACTGGATTTTTGGTGCAATCTTTACGTTTTCGTCAGAACCAGAAGCACGCATATTGGTCAATTTTTTACCTTTTATGACGTTGATCTCCAAGTCATTATCTCTAGAGTGTTCACCCAATACTTGACCTACATATATTTGCTCACCTGGATCGATAAAAAACTTACCCCTATCTTGTAGTCTGTCAATTGCAAAAGGAAGTGCTTGTCCTTGCTCCATAGATACCAACGAACCTTTGATACGTGCAGGAAGATCTCCTTTATGTGGTTCGAATTGTAAAAATCTGTGTGTCATCACTGCTTCACCTGATGTAGCAGTAAGTATGTTGTTTCTCAATCCGATGATACCTCTAGATGGGATTTCAAACTCTAAGTGTTGGATATCGCCTTTTGGTTCCATCACCTTAAGCAATCCTTTTCTTTGAGTGATCAATTCGATGGCTTTACCTGAAGATACTTCCGGTACATCTACGACTAATAACTCTACAGGCTCGCACTTGACACCATCTATTTCTTTGATGATTACTTGTGGTTTTCCTACTTGCAATTCGTATCCTTCTCTTCTCATCGTCTCTATCAATACACTCAAGTGCAAGACACCACGACCGAATACATTAAATTTATCTTCTGTTTCACCGTCTTCGATTCTCAAGGCTAGGTTTTTTTCCAATTCCTTGTATAATCTTTCACGTAAGTGTCTAGATGTGACGAATTTTCCTTCTTTACCGAAGAATGGGGAGTTATTGATGGTAAATAACATACTCATCGTAGGCTCATCTACTTCTATTCTTGGTAAAGCTTCTGGTTGTAATGGATCTACGATAGAATCACCGATTTCAAAATCTTCTATACCCACTACAGCGCACAAGTCACCACTTCTAACACTAGAAACTTTTAATTTACCAAGTCCTTTGAACTCATAAAGTTCTTTTACCCTTACTTTTTTAGTAACACCATTCTTTTTGCAAAGAAGGTAATCCTTATTTTCTTCTAGATCTCCTCTGTACACTCTACCGATCGCAAGTCTTCCTTGGAAAGCATTAAAGTCCAATGAAGTGATACCCATTTGTACTGGTCCTTCTTTGTAAGGAGCTTCAGGTATCTCGTCGATCACTGCTTGTAATAATGGTTTGATATCTTTAGTACGGATATCATGCTCAAAACTCATCCATCCATCTCTTGATGAACCGAAAAGAGTTACGAAATTTAATTGATCTTCTGTAGCACCAAGATTGAACATCAAGTCGAATACATCACTTTGTACATCTTCAGGGCGACAGTTTTCTTTGTCCACTTTATTGATTACAACAATAGGCTTAAGACCCAATTCTACTGCTTTGTTCAATACAAAACGAGTTTGTGGCATTGGACCTTCGAATGCATCTACTAGAAGTAACACACCATCCGCAAGATTAAGTACACGCTCTACTTCACCACCGAAATCGGAGTGACCAGGAGTGTCTATGATGTTGATTTTCACACCATTGAACATAACAGACACGTTTTTTGAAAGGATGGTGATACCACGCTCTCTCTCCAAGTCATTGTTGTCAAGGATTAATTCACCTGTGTCTTTTCTGTCATCCATCGCATGGCATTCGTGGATTATTTTATCTACCAATGTTGTCTTCCCGTGATCGACGTGGGCAATAATGGCTATATTTCTGATTGACTCCATATATTTGTTGAATGTTTGATCAGGTCAAGGCAATTTACTCAACCTGATAGTTTTATGTTATAAAAAAATTATTCGTTTGAATTAAAACCTTCTTTTTTGATGGTGATTTTACGGCCTCTGTATTTCAAGATTTTGCCTTCATCCATTTTTTTAGAGAATTTTTTATCGATTTCTACAAGACAATGTCTTTTTTGGATATCGATATTTCCTATTTGTTTTTTATTCAAACCAGAATGTCCTGCTAAAATATCAATCAAAATACCTGGGTGAACATTATCTATCTTTCCTATATTGATAAAGAAAGTGTCCATGTGCGGATTTGCAGGGCCTGAACGTCGTGGACTATCTCCTCCTCTATCTCTAGAAGATTCTCTACCACTGTCTCTTCCGCCATCACGACCTCCATCTCTTCCATATTCTCTACGTCCATCTCGTCCGCCATCTCTACCTCCATCTCTTCCGTAATCTCTAGTTCCCCCAGAACGCTCACCATATCTGTTGTCACGTCTCTCGTTGCTGAAATTGAGATTAAGATCGTCTTTCTCTACTTTTTTGTACAATTTATTGAACTCCAAAGCCAGAATTTTTTCAATCAGTTCATTTTTGGTCAGAGATTCAAAAGTTTCTACAGCTTTTTCAATTAAGTCTTCACTTAGTTGGATAGTGTCTGTATGAAGCACCTTTTCTGTCCACTTCTCCAGTTTTTTGACATACATCTGAGATTGGAGAGGAACTTTGATATGTTTGATATCAACACCAATAGATTTTTCAAAGAATCTGATTCTTCCTATATCTTGTTGAGTAACTATAGCAAGCGATGTTCCTTTTTTACCTGCACGCGCTGTACGACCACTTCTGTGTGTATAGTACTCTGGATTTTCAGGTAAAGAATAATGGACTACGTGTGTCAATGAATCTACATCGATACCACGTGCCGCAACGTCTGTAGCTACTAAGATAGAAGTTGTTTTGTTTCTAAACTTCGCCATGACGGCATCTCTTTGACTTTGAGACATGTCACCGTGAAGCGGTTCTGCTCTGTAGCCTTCATGTTCTAGGTATTCTGCTAGTTCCTGTGTATCCATCTTGGTTTTGCAGAAAACAACGCCGTAAAAATCTGTCAAGTAGTCAAGTACTCTTTTGAGTGCTGCTTCTTTATCAGATCTATTGACATAGATGTATTTATGGTCAATATTTTCGTTGGTCTTACTATCTGAGTGGACTTTCACCTCAAATGGTTTTTCCATGTAAGTACCTACTATTCTACGAATTTCAGGAGGCATAGTTGCTGAAAACAACCAAATTACTTTTTCGTCAGGTGTCGATATCAAAATCTTGTCGATGTCTTCCTGAAAGCCCATGTTGAGCATTTCATCTGCTTCATCCAAAACTAAAAATTCGATCTGATCAAGTTTAATCGCCTTTCTATCGATCAAATCTTGTAATCTACCTGGTGTAGCGACCAAAATGTGGGGAATATTCCTTTTTATGTCACGAATCTGAGTCGTGATAGGAGTACCACCGTATACTACCTGTATAGATAGTCCTTTTTTGTATTTACCAAATGTTTCCAGTTCTTTTGCTATCTGCTGCGCAAGTTCTCGAGTAGGTGCTAGAATTAAGGCAAAAACTTTATTGACCGATGTGTCCAAAAAGTGGAGCAATGGTAATCCAAAAGCTGCTGTTTTTCCTGTTCCAGTGGATGCAAGCCCAATGAAATCAGGCTTATTTTCGAGTAGTGTAGGTATAGAACGTGACTGAATTTCAGTCGGTGAGACAAAACCTATTTCGCCTAGTGATTTCAAAATGTCTTCACTCAGGCCTAAATCTTTAAATGTTTGCAATGTTATATTTTATTTGAAGCCGCAAAGATAAACATTTATTTTGCAAACTACAATAAAATTTACACCAAACCTAATTTTTCTAATCTTGAATACTCTTTGAAAGTGATCATTCGCTGCTGAGATTCGTCCCAAAGCTTGTTAGAAGCTAGTTTTAGACTATCCCAAAATGACATTACAGTCACATATTGGTTTACCCATTGGTTTTCCGCTAGCGCACTTTGCAAATTATAATTGGGAATAGCAGGATTCAGATGGTGAATGTGGTGGATACCAATATTACCTGACAACCAGTTAAAAAGAGCAGGCAACTTGTAATAAGTACTACCTCTTAATGCCGCTGTAAGGTAATCCCATTTGTCCATCCATTGTTTATATGCTTCTTCATGCTGGTGTTGGACATAAAAGAACCAAATAGCGATCACCGAAAACAAAACAATGATCGTAATATGGGTAACAAAAAACTTAATACCTAAGAAGTAGCCCAATGTTAAAAAGATGCTTAAGAGTATGAAGTTATTCAACCAAAGCTTCCACTTTTCATTTTTGAATACATCCATATTAATAGAAGCCAATCTATTGTGTATCAACACATAATAAATAGGTCCGATAATAAACATTACCACAAATGATCTATAAAGTCTATATTTAAACTTACCAAATGTCGTTAACGCTTTGTATTCATTGACCGTAAGGGTATTAATATCTCCTATATCTCTCATCTCTAGCTGACCATTGTGAGAATGGTGAATATGATGCGATTTAGCCCAATAATGATAAGGAATGGTACTAAAAAGACTACAAATGTACCCGATAGTCGCTCGAGCCTTACTATTAGTCAAAAAAGTACGGTGACCACAATCATGCTGAATGATAAAAATCCTAACAAGAAAAAAAGAATTGATGATACCTAAACCAAATGTTAGCCAATAGCTATAGTCTAGAGAATAATACATCAAAACCCAAATGGCTATAAAAGGAATAAAGGAGTTTACAATCTGAATGGTAGCTTTTGTTTTACTAGTTTTTGTGTATTTGGCAAATGACTTTAATAATGCCTTATCGATTTTAATGTTGTCCATCTAAAAATTATCTTTAACTAAACTATGCTGCAAAACTATGAAATAATATTTGAAACGTAAAATATTAGATATAGTTCTATAAATATTTTTTAAATATGTGAGATGGATTGAAAACCTGATGTTCTATAATGGTCCAATTACATACAAATGCCATTGATGGGATACTGCATAGGTAAGCTTTTTATTCGATTGTCGAAGTAACGCTAAAGCGTCACAAGTAATGCAACTTCGATACTTTATTATTAGCATTTGAAATGCGTTCCAAATTGAACCCAAGTCATCATATATTAAGATCACAATACGGAGATTCCAATTTCTTTAAATATCGCCCTAAAAAACTCATATCTCATAACACATAACTCATCTCTCATAACTTATATCTCATCACTTATATCTAATCTCTCATCTCTTAAATCTTCACCACTTTCCCGCTCTTTATCTCCACTTGCCCATCCATCACTTTCCATACATACATACCTTTGGCGAGCTGTGTCATATCCACATTATTCTGCCCATAATAAATTCTCTGTGTATGAACTGGTCGACCTGAGATATCATATATCATAATTTGTCCATGTTGCGGTATATACTCACCGAGAGTTACGAGCAGATTGTCTTGCACAGGATTAGGAAATAGCGTGATGTCTGCTACTGCGACTGATATACCATCATCTATACTACTTGTACCGATAGTGATAGTACGACATGAAGTGTTGCTACTATTTTCATTGCTCACCGTAAGACATACATTATATGTGCCTGACGCAACATATCTATGATATGGATGTCTCATATTGATTCGTGGACTGCCATCACCGAAATTCCAGCTCCATGTCTCAGGTCTGAAGTACGACAAGTCTGTGAACCGTATCCGTAGATGATCTATCGTATCTGGCTCGTATCGATATTTGGCGATGGGATGATTGTCAATGCCTAGGGTATCGCATGGGGAGCCATCTAGTGGGCCTAGGCGAAATTCAGGCATATTTGGAACGGTCCTTGTAAAATTTGTATTCATTAAAATACTATGTTGGCGAACATCACAAGCTACTCCACCTTCAGTTGGATTATTAATAACGGAAATCCATCTATTGAGTGTAGTACTTGGGAAAACATAGATTCTGCCATCTGGACCTAGCTTCATCAAACAAAAATTAACACTGTACCCAATAGGGTTAGGTTGTATAGTATCAAATTCAAAATAGTGATTATATCCATCATATTCTGCCACAATCTTTTCAATTTGTAATACATTGCTATTTTCCATGTCGTATTGATATATAGTTTCTCTATTACATACATATAGATATCGGCTATCTGATGAAAAAGCAGTACCACTCCCTATTCCTGGTTGATTTAATGTTTTGGTTTTTATATTTAAAACCGTCCCATCACATCTGTCAAAATCCCCCACACTGATTCCTCCTCCATTTGTTCCTAAAACAAAACTTTTATTCCAAGCCAAGTATTTTCCATTTTGGGATAATGTAATTTGGCCAAGGCCTTTAGTAAAATTGTTTCGCTCTCTAACTTTTTCTTTATTTTTTAAATAAATACCATTGTCATTAACCAAAAATACCAATATTTCAGTAAAATCTAGATTAAAAGTTACCACCCACCAATCAACACCATTTCCATGCCTAATGGCATACAAATTTGCGCCTAAAGTGTCATTCATAATAATTCTATCTTTTTCTTTTAATAACAATTCATGAGTAATATTATCGTATTCAATAGTACTATACAGTATTTTTTGCACGTTGAGTTTACAATAATCATAAGAATTGTAAACACAATATATCTTTTCCTTTATTGGCAAAAACAGAACTCTTTGCCACACCGTAAGTCCGGTAGTTATTGCTAATTGATTATTTCCAAGATTATTTACTTCCCATTCATTACAATTTCTTGGAACATTAAAATTATAATTGATTGTATCTGCAATAGCAAGGTTATTGCTATCTATAATGACTTGCCCATTTGAATATGCTATGAGCACTCCTTCCTTATTACAGATGCTACTATTGCCTCCTGCCATATCCAAAAAGCGTTTTGGGTCATAATAAATGCGTACAGGATCAAAATTAAAATCAAAATTAGTAGCTCCTCTAGTTATGTCTAAAGCACGATCTGGTAAAATAATATCATACGGCTCATCTCCAAACATCCAAACGTAATCTTCTTTTTGTGAAATCCCACTAATACTATCAATCATCATAACCATTGCTATGATGACTATCCTTGTGATAAAAGTCTTTATCTCTTCAACTGAAAAATTAGAATGCATTTGAAGCTGATTCTTTTCAGTAGATTTTATAGTTTCCATAAAAATCGTCACGAATTGTTCACATCCATTTGTCCATTTGAATGCTTTTAGAAAGTTTTCCATATTTCTACATTTTTACATTCACGTGCTATATTTTTACCAAAGGTAAGCTTTTTATTTTTAAATCAAACTACTACATTATTTAAAATTTGTAAGTGTCTTTTTGTCAGCTGTAAAGTTGTTTTAGGATTATTTATGGAGCTTGTGTACCAATTTTAGGACTAAAAGCTGTCAAAACTCCCTATTTCCTCCATAGATACTCCGTACTTACTCCGTATCAACTCCCTACATGCTCCGTACACGTTCCGTATGTAATCCCACCGAGTTCCCACTAGATCCCACTAGCGTCGACTAAGAATCAAGTTCTACATCTATTTTGCAATTCCAATTATGATAAATTTATACAGGTAGTGAATAAAATTGTATAAATACCCTACTTTTGACCATCCTTTTATAGACCAAAAGAAATAACATGAATTTTGATAATCACAAAACCTATATGCTCGAAAACCCTGTGGTACTTTTAAGACCATTATTAGAAACAGATATCGAGCATTTACTGCCTTTCGCTAATAACGAACCCGATATATGGACGTATTCTATGGTTTCTGCTGCTGGACAAGAAGGTATGCAAAACTACATTTCTACTGCCTTAAACCTTAAAAATGATGGGAAAGATTATCCGTTTATCGTTTTTGACAAAAGATCAAACAAGTATGCAGGTTCTACACGATTTTATGACATCCAACCTAATGCAGACACCTTACAATTGGGGTTTACTTGGTATGGTAAAGATTTTCAAGGTACGGGATTAAATCGTCACTGCAAGTATTTGATGTTGCAATTTGCTTTTGAAGTTATGGGCGTACATCGAGTTGAATTTCGAGCAGATAGCAGAAATCAAAGAAGCATTGCTGCTATGAAATCTATTGGTTGTACGGTGGAAGGTACATTACGAAGCAATGGTTATACCGCTGACAGAAACCGTAGAGATAGTACCATACTTAGCATCCTTCGAGATGAGTGGAATGAAAGTGTCAAAGTTAATTTATTTAAAAAATTGACATAATAAATTCAAAACTCAATTACATCCAAAAACATTCTTAAAATTATAAAAGTAGTTTTCATGCATCTTAGGTCAAAGTTAATTTTATCGCTTCTTGCCATTGTAATTATTGCGTTTATTGTGATGAATGTATTTCCAGCTAAAGACGTCATACTTCGCTACCCAGACATTGTGAAGTCTCCTACGATGAACACTAACCTTCCTTATGGAAAATCATTGGACATCACCTTTAATGAAGAAAAACTTAAAAATTATGACTCCATCGTGGTCAGAAAGGATCAAAAATTGATTGATAAACTAATCAATAAATATTCCCTTAGTGTTAACACAACAGATTATACTCTGGGATATCATAAACTCGAAGTTAGCATATACAGAAAAGGGAAAGCAAGGACAATAGATTTGCCATTCATTGTGGTGTCTGATGTGGTGCCAAGTGAGCTTTTATTTACAAAACTCAAAACCACTACCCATGATGCCAAATCCTATACACAAGGGTTTGAAATTCACAACAATATTTTATATGAAAGTAGTGGTCAATATGGCGCATCTTCAATCAGAAAAGTTATTCTAAAAACTGGACAATTGATCACTGAAAAAAAACTGGACCCTTCTTTTTTTGCAGAAGGTCTAACCGTGCTAAACGGAAAAGTTTATCAGATTACCTGGAAAGAAGGCCAATGCATCATTTACGATGAAAACCTGAATGAACTTAAAAAAATAGGATTCAGATCGACCAACGGTGAAGGATGGGGCATCTGTAATGATGGAGTATCGTTAATCATAAGTGATGGTTCTAATAAGTTATCCTACCTACATCCAGAAACATTTGCTGTCGAAAAAGTCATGGAAATATACGCTGGCAAGACACCTGTCAATTACCTAAACGAATTAGAATATGTAAATGGATATATCTATGCCAATATCTACACAACCAATCAGATAGCACAAATCGAAGCTAAAACGGGCAAAGTATTGGGTGTAATCGAACTTTCATCTCTAAAAAATGAAAATCCAAATGGTGAAGTGCTAAATGGAATAGCCTACCAAAAATCGACCAACACATTTTTTGTCACTGGTAAATATTGGGACAAAACTTATGAAATCTCTATAAATGAGAAACTTTAGCAGACTTGTGGAAACGGTACGTTTTAAACGAGTGTGCAAAATAGTCATAGCGACGTGATTTAGTTAGTACTAATTAATATCATTTCAAACTCATCTGAGCAAAATATGGATGTTCAGGATTGACGAGTAACTCTTGTTTTAAAGGATGTATAATGAGATCCATATCTTCCATAGGTATAGCTCCAAAAAGTGGTTCCGAATCTCTAGTCAGTATCATGGCACGGCAAGTGGTGGCTCTATTCTTAAACCTTACTTCAACATTCCCGACGACATCATACTCTCTTATGCTTCCATTTGCAAGCTGAGCTTTACGTTTCTCTACAATTGAAAATTGTAGTTGTTCCTGAATGACCTCATTTATACACAGATTGTATGCGCCTGAGTCAATTAGCATAGTCACATACATTCGTTTAACTTCTTCTTCACCCATTATGTGATGACGGACCATTGATAAGTCATCACCATTGATCAATTCTATTTCTGCATGTACTAATCCCATAATATTGTTAAATTTATTTTATAACAACTTTTTGCCTTATTCGGTTAGTTTTGGGACGAACTACTAATTCGATCTCCAAAAGAAGGGCGTAAAAATGATAAGGATAGTAAATAATTCCAATCTGCCGAGCAACATCAAAAAGGTAAACACCCACTTTGCACCCATAGGTACACTTGAAAAATTATTGACAGGGCCTAGATTTCCAATTGCAGGACCTACATTACCCAAAGTCGTGGCTACACCTCCTATAGCATCTATAAACTCCATGCCGATCACTGTCACTGCAAGCGAACCGAGTATAAAAAGTATCAAATAAACCAGCAAAAACACTAAGATATGTGTGAGTATCCTTGGCGCCACAGTTTCTTTGTTTATCTTAATTCTAATCATTGCTCTCGGATGTAAAATTCTTTTAAATTCGAGATAAGTGTTTTTGACAAAGATCATATGCCTGATGAATTTAATACCACCTGCGGTACTACCAGCACAAGCACCAAGAAATAGTGTCATGAAAAAAAACATAGTCAGACCTGGACTCCATAAGGTATAGTCAGCAGTCACAAACCCTGTTGTCGTCACTAGACTTACAAGCATAAATAGGCCATTCCTGAAGTTCTGTTCATAGTCACCACCTATCATAAAATTTATCCATAAGCCCAAAACAAGTGCAGTGCCTACGATAAATAAAGTGTAATATCTAAATTCCTCGTTGATCCATACTTTTTTAAATCGCCCCTTCATCAAGTAGTAAATTACGACGTAATTACACCCTGCTATAAACATAAATAAGGTGATTGTATACTCGATAGTGGCAGACTGAAAAAAAGCTATACTTGCGTTTTTGGTAGAAAAACCACCTGTAGCCATAGTGGCAAAAGCATGATTGATAGCGTCAAACGGCATCATACCTTCTATCCACAAAAGAAAAAACAATACAACTGTAAGACCGAAATAAATAAACCATAATCTTTTGGCCGTTTCTTTGATTCTCGGATGTATCTTATCTGCCGTCGGTCCAGGAGATTCTGCCACAAATAGTTCGATACCAGCTATACCTAATAAAGGAAACAAAGCCACTGTCAGCACTATGATACCCATACCGCCTATCCAATGCGTAAGACTTCTCCAAAACAAAATGCCATGCGGCAAGACTTCAATATCATTAAATATGGTGGCACCTGTCGTTGTAAATCCCGATACTGACTCAAATATGGCATCTGTAAAAGTAGGAACTACTTCCGTAAAATAATAAGGCAATGCCCCAAATATTCCTAAAAAGAACCATCCTAAAGCCACAATCAAATATCCTTCCCTCTTATTAACTATAGCGCTGCTACTGAATTTATAACTCCATAATAAAGCGCCAAATAGTGTGGTAATACCGCCAGACTTAATAAAACTGACCGTATCGGTAGCTTCATAATAATTGGAAATAAATGCCGTACCAAACATACTTACTCCCAGCAAAATCATTAAGACGCCTACGACATTGGATATAGGTTGAAGGTTTATCTGCATAGCTTATCTGAATAAATCTTCAATTTTTCCTATGGCACCAGGCAATGCCAGAATAATAACCTTGTCATTTACCATTAAAACAAAATCTCCTGTAGGTATAATCGTTTCATCATTTCTGATCACAGCACCGATGATAGCTTGGTCTGGAAATTTTATTTGTCTCAATGGAAGTTTAGTCATCTTGTTTTCTTTGTGAATGACATATTCTATCACTTCTCCATCTACACCATGTAGACTTGCTATCGCCTCTACCTTACCTTTACGCACAAATCTAAAAATGTTATTGGCCGCAATGATTTTTTTATTGATCATGGTATTAACGCCAATATTCTGAGAAATATGGGTATAATCCAGATTTTCAACCAAGGCTATTGTCTTATATACTCCCAAGGTTTCTGCCATCAAAGAAGTAATGATATTGGTTTCGCTATTGGGAGTTACCGCTATAAAAACATCCATTTGTGACAGACCTTCCTCCTTGAGCAACTCAAAATTGGAAGGATCTCCTTTGATAACCAATGTATTATTAAGTTCATCCACCATTTTCTTGCACAATTTTTCGTCCTGCTCCACAATAGTGATTTTGTAAATATCTTCAAGTTGTTTTGCAGCTTGAATAGATATCACATTACCACCTATAAACATGATACTTTTTATCTTTTGCATTGGCTTCCCTATGGATTCCAATAGATTTTCTACATCTTTTTTACCTGTGATAAAGTAAATATGATCTCCTCTACGCAATCTTGTATTTGCCCTTGGTAGTATGGTTTCATTACCCCTTAGAATAGCGATTGGACTATGTGTTGTGCTTTTTTCCAATCGGATTTCTTCTATGGTTCTACCGATGTAAATCGATGGTTCTTCTATGGTTATACCTATGAGCGAGACTTTTCCATTCTCAAATTCAAAACTATCCGTAACTTGACTAAGTTCTATGAGCCTTACGATCTCCTGTGCTGCAAGCAATGATGGCGAAATGATCTTATCTACTCCGAGTTCATTGAAGGTACTTTTAAACTCTTTTTGAATGTTAGCAATATTATTAATCCTAGCTATTGTCTGTTTTGCACCAAGTTTTTTAGCCAGAATACACGCAACGATATTATCATTCTCATGTGTTGTCACGGCTAGAAAAATATTAGTACGTTGAATGTCAGCATCTTGCAAGGTTTGTATAGATGAAGCATCTCCCAATATTGTCTGCACATCTAAATGTGTCTGAGCATATTCTAAGACGTCTTTGTATGTGTCTATAATAACAATATCATGTTGAGCAGAAGACAATAATTTAGCTAAGTGAAAACCTATACCTCCTGCTCCTGCAATTACTATTTTCATTAGAAAAAGTTTTATTTGGTATCAGTAAATACCTTATTTTATGCAAATGTAGTACTTATATATGACACAGATACAAGCGTTCAGTGCAAAATAATAATTTGGGAGTAGTCTAGGATTAAACTCTCCACCAAATATTATATACTTTTTTATGCCCTTTAGATCTCACTTTAGAGTATGTTTTAAAATTTTCTTAGTTGCTAATCAATAGGTTATGGCTCTGACGATAAAAGAATTAAAGAGTTTAGTGAACTAAATGATCAGATTATTTTGAAGTCAGGTTCATAAGATATTGACTATTAGGCAATAAAAATATAAACATACTCTTAATCCAATAATTAGGAAAATAGCTTTCAATATTACAATTTATTTGGTTTGCAACCAACACAATGGTAACTGATTTCGTTATATTATTAAGAAAAGTTTGATAGAAGGAATGAAGATTTTGATGGTGTGTCTCGGTAATATTTGTAGATCTCCGATAGCACAAGGTATTTTAGAAGAAAAAATTAAGAACTACGGTTTAAATTGGGAAGTTGATTCTGCTGGCACATCAGGTTGGCATGATGGTGAACATCCTGATAGTAGAGCAGTAGCTACAAGTCTGATAAATGAAGTGGATATCTCTCGTCAAACATCCAGAAAAATCAACAAAAAAGACCTAGATTATTATGATCATATCCTTGTCATGGATAGCGCAAACTATCAAGACGTCTTAAAAGTCTGCCAGAATGAAACCCAAAAATCTGAGGTTAATCTAATCACAAACTTCAAATATCCTCACAAAAATATCGCTGTTCCTGATCCCTACTACAATGACAAGTTTGATGAAGTTTTCCAACTTTTGGATGATGCTATAGAAGGATTAATTATGGCCCTAAGATAAAATATTTATTGAAGTAGTTGTTTTCTAATGCTAAATTTAGTTATTTTACACATCATTTATAATCAAAAGAAAGTCCCTATTCATGATTCATAATTTATCCACAAAAAATTCGATTGCCAATACATTTTTAGCACAGATGCGGGATGTAAATACACAGAATAATAGACTCGTTTTTAGAAAAAATATGGAACGACTAGGCAATATTTTTGCCTACGAAATCAGCAAACATTTAGAATATACTGATCAAGAAGTGGAGACGCCATTAGGAATAGCCAAAACTGCGATTCCATCATCCAAAGTAGTACTTTGTACCATCCTACGTGCAGGATTGCCTCTACATAATGGTATGCTTGACTATTTTGATGATGCTAGTAACGCCTTTGTGGCTGCTTATCGCAAAAATCATAAAGACGGCTCATTTGAAATCAGCTTAGAATATGTCACTTGCCCAGATCTCAATGATGCTACCCTAATTCTCATTGACCCAATGTTGGCGACTGGAGCATCAATTGAAAAATCGATCGAATCACTTGAAGAGTTCGGCTCATATAAAGAATTGCACATAGTCACCATCATAGCATCATCTTATGGAGTCAAACATGTGAGAAGACTCTATCCAAAAGCACATTTGTGGATGGCTGCAGAAGATGATGAGTTGACAGCAAAATCATATATCGTGCCAGGACTAGGTGATGCAGGAGACCTTGCTTTTGGTAAAAAGATTCAAGAATAAAACCACAATTTATGCCCCTAAGAATAAAATTCAACTCACCCGTCATTTTGACATTTGCGCTGATTTGTTCAGTTATATATTTTTTAGATGTCTTTTTAGCTGGTAATCTCACGCCATACTTTGCAGTGGGTACGTCAATACAATGGTCTAATCCGTTTTCTATACTCACGCTATTTACACATACAATTGGTCATGGTACGCTCGAGCATTTATTAGGGAATCTGACATTCATCCTTCTGCTCGGACCCATTATCGAAGAGAAATATGGGTCTCAAAAACTTTTGTACATGATGCTTGTAACTGCTTTTGTAACAGGGATTTTGAATATACTTTTTTTTCACACGGGACTTATGGGTGCGAGCGGCATCGTGTTTATGTTGATTTTACTTGTTTCCTTTACGAATGTTAGCGCTGGTCAAGTACCTGTCACTTTTATTTTGGTAGCTCTTTTATTTATAGGTAAAGAAATAATACAAACCACAGAAGCAAATCAAATATCTGAAGCAGCACATATCATCGGAGGAATATGTGGCGGCGTATTTGGATTTAAAGGAGTCAGAAGGTAAATTAACTTCTACCAAATTCAGCAGTGATCTCAAGCATGTCACTTCTGAACTGAGGCGCAGTACCTAAAATGACTCCTTCGAACAACCACTGATCACCACCTTCAAAATCTGACACCCTACCACCCGCTTCCATTACGATCAACGCACCTGCTGCAATGTCATACGAATTGAGAGAATTTTCATAAAATGCACCGAACCTTGCACAAGCTACATAACACAAGTCTAAGGCTGCGGAGCCAATTCTACGTATGCCACGTGTAGAAAGCAACACTTTTTCTAAAGCTTTAAAATGGCCGATTGTTGTATGTTCTGTCTTGTAAGGAAAGCCTGTGCCGATGAGTACGTCTTGGAAAGAATCTCTATTTGTCACAAATATTTGTCTGTCATTTAGAAAAGCGCCTCCTCCTTTCACAGCATAAAAGACTTCATTGCTGATAACTTCATGTACTATTCCAATAATAACATCCCTGCCATCGTACAGCGCAACACTAACTGAAAAATAAGGTAAAGAGTGCAAAAAATTGGTTGTACCATCGAGTGGGTCAATAATCCATGTTAGCTTTTTCTGAGATTGCTCCACCATGCCTTCTTCGGTAATAAATCCCGCTTCAGGGAGAATTGCCGAGAGACCTTTGACCAATATTTCTTCTGATTGCTGATCCACATATGATACCAACGAATTGGTACCTTTTTCGATTACTTGATCTGAATTGACCTGATCTCGATGTTGCCTTATGAAATCAGCTGCTTGAGAGACGATTAATTTAGCTTTTGTTCCTAAATCTAATAATGCTTCCTTATCCATATTTTTATTGATTAAATAAAAAAAGTCAGGAACTATCTGACTTTCATTATGATTTCTATTTCAAAAGAAACTTAGATTTGTTATCTAAACTTCTCTGACT
>JBGSOH010000596.1:0-4506 GCA_041739205.1 Saprospiraceae bacterium | reverse complement strand
TGCCTGCAATAACGACACATCCTAGAAAAAACAAAGCGATATTAGTGGACCACATACCATCAGATATCAATAATGACCAAATCAAACCTGCAGCAAGAAATCCATTGTATAGGCCTTGATTTGCTGCAAGGGATTTAGTTTTTTCAAAATGATCTGCAGGAAAGTTTTTGAATGTTTTTTTGCCTACTGTCGTCCATGCAAACATTTCAAACCACATAAAGTAGCCATGTAGCAAGGCTACAAACCCAATTAAAATCGATATTACAATACTCATAACTTATATTTTACAAAGCAAATATAATGCGTAATAATCAATTTGGCACGATTTTGGATTTATAAAGGACGAGATTGAGTTTATGAGTGATTAATTAAGCAAATTGTTTACTCGGGACCGGTTCTGTAGGGAGAATCGGTCTTTTTTTTTTGTCTAAAACTTAAATCTTATTATTATTACCTATTACCAAAGTCAGGAAGATTATTCGTCCTTGCAAAAGGAAAGGAAGCTATTTTTTCTACACTATGGTATGAATCAAGCCCCGAGATGCAAACAGTGTCTGCTTTCTTTAGATCTAGTCCACTATCGATGATAAATGCATCTTGCTCTATGTAAAGGTGGGAAACGTAACCAATGACCAATATAGTATTATTCAATTTAATATCCACTTTTTCAGCCAGTTCCATGCCAATTTGCACATTGGATTCTGACACATAAGGAGCTAAAAAATCATCTTTAAATACAGGTGTAAGATGACATTTATCAAATTCCGATTCATGTCTTTCAAAATCCGCTGATGTAAAATGCGCTTGCTCTATGATATCAGAATTAATATGATTTATGGTGTAAACGCCAGTCTCTATGATATTTTCCATAGTGTGCCGCTCTGTCACCATTGGTCTCATAAAAAAGCCTAAAAGTGCTGGATCTGACCCAATATGCACGACAGAACTAATGATGGCGACGTTTGTCTGACCTTTACCATTGATGGTGGCTATGAGATTAGCTGGTTTGTAACCTGTGATGCTATTTATTAATTTTAGGCGAGGAATTCTTTCCATCGCTAAAATATCTTTTTGTATAAAGTGGATCATATGGTAAAATCAATCGACCCAGTCAGCAATAAATAAGTTTGTGTCTCTTGTACCACCATTATTTCTATTTGACGCAAAGATAATCTTTTTGCCATCATAAGAAAACATTGGGAAAGAATCAAAGGTCTTATCGAAGGTAATTTGCTCTAATCCTGTTCCATCAAGATTTATGGTGTATAAATTAAACTGATATCCTCTCGGTGCTGCATGATTGGAAGAGAAAATGATCTTATCACCTTTTGGCGTAAAATAAGGTGCCCAGTTTGCCTTACCTAATGTAGTAAGTTGTCTCATGTCAGAACCATCTACATTACACACATATAGTTCCATATTCGTAGGCATCACTTGATTCTGCGCCAACAATTCTTTATAAACTTTTACATCTTCTTCCGTTTTTGGTCTTGAAGATCTGAAAATCAGTTTTTTACCATCAGGAGAGAAAAAGGCGCCACCATCATAACCTAGTTCTTTGGTGATTTGACGGACATCTGATCCATCAACATTCATAGTATATAGTTCTAGATCACCACTTCTTGTAGATGTGAAAACGATTTTGTCACCTTTTGGAGACACTGTTGCTTCTGCATCATATCCAGGTTCGTCTGTCAATTTTTTAATAATATTTCCATTCAAGTCACTATGGTAGATATCAAATGATTCATAAATCGGCCAGATGTATTTTCCATCGGCTCTTCTTTCAGGTACGTGTGGGCAAGCAGCATTAGCTTCGTGCGTGGATGCAAAAACGATGCTTTTGTTGCCTGGCATGAAAAAGCTACAGGTAGTTCTACCCTTTCCAGTACTTAATAATGGTGGTGCAGATTGTTTTCTTTCCCACTTCTCTAGATCGAAAAAATATATTTGGTCACAGTCGGCTCCCCACATTTTATTGGTAGCTTGAAAAACTATTTTTTTGTCATCAAAACTCCAATAAGCTTCTGCATTATCTCCGCCAAAAGTGAGTTGACGAACATTTTTCAAATGTTTTTCTTGTGAAAATCTTAATGTATCTAAACCTGGAGCTAAACTTTGGTATAAAATCCCTTTTTTGGAAGTACAAGACGATAAAACGATTGCTATAACGATCAAGGAACCAATTATTCTTAACATGTGCTTAATATTATTTTTAAAAAGAAGCACAAAAGTAGTCATTTCAACAGACGAATTTGTCAAATAACGGTCAATAAAAATTAAAAATAATTTTACTCAAAGCATAAAAAAGGAAAGAAGACATCCCGAAGGATATCTTCTCCCTTTGATAAAACAATGAGCAGTTCGTGGGTTTATTTTTGTTTTGCCAAAAAGGCAGCCATGCCAGTTGTATCTACATTTCCTTGCACTGACCAAGCAAAATCAAGCTTCAACTTACCGTTAAAAATCGTATCGCTTAAGTCTACATAAGCATCTCCACTGTAAGGTGTACCATTGGATGGATTATAAACATCATATGCAGCATATGCATGACAACTCATACAATTGGTACGTACACCAGCATTTGTCATAATTTTTGTTCCATTTTTAATCACATAACTATTACTTCCTGTAAAAACACCTGGACCAAAACTTGCTTCTAAATATGGATTAAAACCTATGACCGTATCACCCACACTCTCACCACCTGTGTAAGGCTGATCTGGATAAACCATAGAATATGCTACAGCCATGGCATAATGAGACGCTGCACCACTTAATTGTGCCATTGGTCGTGCATCTGCAATAGCTTTTGAACTTGGCGCAGGTGGATTACTTGCATCTGGTGCCCACCAAAACGTCTGCCAAGTCCATCTTAATGTCTCCCTTGTAGCTACGTGCATAGCCACTAACAAAGCTATATCTCCAACTTGGGCATTTAGTCCAAATTCTTTATTGTAGTAATATATATCTTCAGCATTGAGTGTATAGTGTATGAAATCAGAAAGATTATAAGTATTTTCTGGTGTACGATCAGAACAAGTCATATCCTGCAAGCCTTTGCCTTGACCACCATTTTTAAGATCTACATAAACACAAGATTTCCATGCTTTTTGTGGAAATGCTTCCACTTTATCTGTAGGACCATGCCAAGATGCCATAGCATATATACTGTCTGAAGTCAACTTACTTTTTTCAATAAGTTTAAAAACAGGTTTAAGCGTTATAGCATCAGATGGGAAATCAGGAATTTGAGTTCGACCTTCTTCCGCATATTTAGCAAGTGTGGTATAAAGAAATATTTTGTTATCTATTGCAAACTGTGCTGCGGATGGGCTATAAGACACTGATTCTGAGTCTGAAGTATCATCTACAGGTGCTCCTTTAAGCATAGCATGCACTAATTGATGTGGTTTATTCAGATTGGCTCTACCTGATCTTTTTACGCCTGTATTATTGATACTATCCAATATCTCGGTAGGTGTGAGCCAAGTTTCATAAGTCAATAAAACATTTCCACCAGATGTTTGTGATGTAGGCATCGTAAGTCCTGCCCAAATGCCCCATCCATGTTTGTATATTTCATCATTTTGGCCAGCTTTAATCCATCCATTTATTGTATTGGAATCTTGCGGAAATGTAAAGCCAGGAATATTAGGATCAGGAAAAGGTACAGGCGTAATTTTATCATATACAAAACCAAGCGAGTCTGTTGTCGGTTTTGGTTGATTGCATGCAAAAAGTACCACGCAAAAAGTAAAAATGAGAAATTGTAATGAATGTCGATTCATGATAACAATATTTAATTGGTTAAAAAATGTTGGCTATTCCATTTTGGAATTCGCAACAAAATTAAACATCGCATCATAACCGTAAAAGCGCATAAATACGGTATAAATTAGTACGTATAAATACTTATATAG
The DNA here is from genome assembly GCA_041739205.1 of Saprospiraceae bacterium. Classification (GTDB taxonomy): domain Bacteria; phylum Bacteroidota; class Bacteroidia; order Chitinophagales; family Saprospiraceae; genus OLB9. The sequence continues at coordinate 583 of JBGSOH010000596.1, read as the reverse complement.
GCTTAAAATAAATTGTATAAAGATAGATCCACGCCGAAAACACAAATTGATTGATAATCCACCATTTTTTGTTTTGAACTATTGACTTTTCAGAGTGGACTCAAATATTGAATTAAAAATCAGAGTGGGAGAAAACTACAACTGACCTAATATTATTCTTTCATGAAGAGATTTCAAAACTTTTTTGTTTTCTACCAAGTTTTTTTTGCAACAGATGAGTGAGATAATATGACACACATTTTGATGCCAAAAAAGAGATTTAATCATCACGTCCCCATTTGGTAAAAAATTTTGAGTCTGAATTAATTCATTGTCATCATCATAATAATAGAATACACCATCATCTTTTATTTCTTTGGCTTGTTCGTAATTATAAGTAAGATGAAGATTTTTTGTAATTTCCCATTCCGCACACAAATCGTTATCTACTTTATGGTAAATTCGTTCAGGGTTGTGATCATTTTTGATATTAAATATAACATAAGCTCCCAAGACTACAGGGTCTAGTGCTGTAACCTTTTTTGTTGCAGTAGTTTCGGATATTGGAAATATGGACAAAACCAAACATGACAACGTAAATACA
>JBGSOH010000638.1:0-2389 GCA_041739205.1 Saprospiraceae bacterium | reverse complement strand
CCATTCAATACCATATAGAGCCAATATTTATGATCATTTTTGCATTTTCTATGATCGAGAAAGAAGCGTTTTTTATGTTTTAGTCGTTTACATTCTGAAAACTTAATACTAATTTATGTTATACTTACATACAGCACCTATTTTTGCAGCCCGTGGTATCAAAAGACCATACAGTTTTTTAATAAAAGCTGGATTTACACATCATACGGCAAAAATTATTTTAAATGGTAATACCCGCATTTTTAGACTAGACCACATCGAGGACCTTTGCCGTATCCTTGTCTGTGAACCCAACGATCTTTTAGCTTGGAAACCCGACCAAAATGTCCTTTATACCGCACAAAACCCACTAGAAAAGCTCAGAGTTTATGGAAATGAACCCACACTCAATGAAACTCTCGCCAGCATGCCATTTTCTGAACTTAAAAAAGTGACTAAAGACTTTTTGGATCTCGGGAAGGAAGAGCATTTAGAATAAAGGGCTAAGATCTTAGAAGTTTTGGCAGTGTCTTTTCTATAGATACTTATCTCTATTTTTTAAATTTGTGTCATGAGTTATGTTTTGACAAAGAACTACTTTAAGATTTGTATGTCTGACGATGTAATGGGCTATTTTGTCCAATTCTTGAAATGATTTTTTATCCATTTGCGTTGAACGCACCATACCAACAAAACAAACATTATGAATATCAAAAAAAATCTTTTTGCCTTTTCTTTTTTGGGTACCATTGCCTTTATGTCTTCATGTAATTATGCCAAATCTAACCAACAAGTGGTGGTTTCATCAGATTGTGGTATGACTTGGGAGAAGATAAATGCCGGTGACGCAGTCCCTAAAGGTGTCGCCAATCCATGTTATATGAAGGTCGTTATTCCCAATTTCCCAATGCAAGGAGATAGTCGTTTCATTACCAATCTCAAAGATAGGGTAAGGGCTTTTGTGCACATTGATTATGACTATTCCATCACAGATCCACTAGAATTTATTAAGCAAGCGAAGTTTTTGGGCAAGGCTAATGCCAATGCTGATAGTGACGGAGCTTTGGAGCCATCAGCTTTTGAAGGTGCTGAGAATATGGTCATCGATAAACGTATCCGTGATGTCAGCAAAGCACTCTTCGTAAATGAAGATATCGTGGAGCTTGATCAATCTGAAATAGAGAATAAATTATTGGAAGTGTCAAACAAAGTACTTGAGCCATTGGGCGTTAGTTTGAATTTTATAACCCTTACATTTGATCTCGACGAACAGACTAGACAAGCCATCGACGTATCTACGGCAATGAAGATTTATGAAAGTAAAAACTTATCTGAACTTGGTAAGGCAGTGATTATTCAGAAAGCAGGTGCCGCTAGGGTAGTGGTGGAAGACAATACACCTGCAGCTCAGGTCATTCAGGAAGAAGAGTAGAGATTATACGTGTTCCAGTATTGTATTCATAAATGCAATACTGGAACATGTTTTTTATACAACTTTTAGGAAGCTGCGACAGAATTGAAAACTATATTTTGAAAAGAAAAGCTAATAATAAATAACAACCATTATATCACACCCATCGTACCGATCAACTTATCCAAAGAAGGGGATTGACTTCCACCTTTTGGTTCGATAGTGATGGCGTAGGTCGCAGTTAGGTCTATGAAGTCTACTGCAATGATGGTGTTTTTATCTGCAAAGACATTAAGCGGCATTGGATCTGCACCGTCTTTGAGTGACCATAACTGGAATGCCTGATCAGATGTGATTTCAGGTAGATTTACCAGTTGTAAGAAGTTCTTTTTATTAACTGCATTGTGGTGAAGATAGACAGAGATGCCAGCATATCCTGCCGTAGGCGTCATATCTATGATCTTATTGTTCGGATCGTTGATCTGATTCAGTAATGCGAATTGTTGTTCTTGCTGATTGGTGATCGAGTCACAAACCCTAATTTGACTTTCATATTGTTTGTTAGCCGCTTTGTTTTCAGAGATTTGTAGATAGTATAGCGTGAAACCCAATATACCTATTAATGCAAACAAACTTGTCAACAGATTCCATTTCATACCACCATTGCTTTCTGTATTGTCTTTAGAAGCGTTTTGGACGATAGGAGCTCTTTTAGGTAAGTTGTCAAATAGTTTTGTACCTACAGATTCAGGCGCTTTAATAGCTGTTAATTGACCATACTTCTCCAGTCCAAGAGAGATCTCGTAGATTTCTCTTTTAATTTCTATATGCTTTTCTTGCAAGGTTTCGACTTCTCTCATCTCCTCTGGAGTGAGTTGGCCGAGCAAATAAAGCTCTAGAGTCCCTGATGATATGTATGATTTAATGTCCAAAATTTTAACTCAATAATGATAATAGATATAATAAATGTTTTTCGTTTTTCAACGATTCTCTTAATGT
>JBGSOH010000615.1:0-5056 GCA_041739205.1 Saprospiraceae bacterium | reverse complement strand
GAAGATATTCTGATACATGACACAAAAGAAGCTATTGGTACTTATAGGCTTTCTTTTTTGCGACCTTATTGTTTTGAAAATGAACATTTATTTGAAGTGATGACTAAGATGGGCAGATTGCAACTTACTGTCATTCCCGTCATTGATAGAGAAGAAAATTATCTAGGCATCATTACTATGGAGCATCTTCTTCAATATTTTGCAACTCATTTTTCGTTTTCTGATCCAGGAAGTATTTTGGTTTTGGAAATATCTAGGGCAAACTATTCACTCGCAGAAATAGCCAGAATTACTGAGTCTGAAGATATCACGATTTTGAGTTCTTTTGTCAATAATATACCTGATACTAGTCTCATGTATGTGACATTAAAGCTAAATAGACAAGATATTAATGCCCTTAAAAGCACTTTTGAACGATTCGGTTATCAAATTTCTGCATCTTTTTCAGAAATTGAGTATCATGATGGACTCAAAGAACGTTATGATCTGCTGATGTCCTATCTAAATGTTTAGTGCTTGTGTATAACATTGAGAAAAACATAAATTACATCATTCTAATAATGTGTCGATTTCGGTTGGTATTTATTGCTAGTTTTTCTTTTTGTTTTTCTGTCAATATTTACAGTCAAAGTGATTATGTCATTGTCGATAGCATTCATATTTTTGGCAATAAAAAGACGACTCGTCAGGTCATAATGAATGAAATGGATATCCATTCAGGTGACACCATATCACTAGATCAATTGGCAAAAAGATTATCATCAAATGAAAAGAGACTGCAAAGTATTGGCTTGTTTACAAATGCAAAAATTAATTTAAAAAACTGGAATACAGACCTTTCCATTGCTAATGTAGAGATAGTTTTACAGGAGAATTGGTACATTTATCCTTATATTATATTTGAATTGGCAGATAGAAACTTTAATGTATGGCGAAAGGAGCAGAATTACTCACTAGAAAGGGTGAATTATGGGCTTGCCCTGACGCACATCAATTTTACAGGTAATAAGGACAAGTTGAAGCTCAAACTTCAAAGAGGTTTCACTCGCAAATATGAAGTATCTTATGAGTATCCATATCTTAAAAAAGGGTGGGGATTTTCTACAAATTTTAATTATATAGAAAATAGAGAAATAGCCTATCGCACTGAAGACAATAAACTTCTTTTTTACAAAAATCCTGATGAAAGAAAGATTTTTAATCAATACAGAGCAAGTATCGGATTAGTAAATAGAAGGAATGCATTTACTTTTCAGAATATCAGATTGGAGTTTATATCAGCTAGAGTTGACTCATTTATTCCTCAGCAATTAAATAGAGACTACTTTTTGGAAGGACGGACAAAGATGAGGTATTTCTATTTAGATTACGTATTTAAGTTTGACAATACATTATATCCTTTATATCCGATTGGTGGGTATAGGTTCGATATAAATGTCCGGAAAGAAGGTTTGGGAATCTTTAAGGATGTAAATAATTTTTGGTTTACGATAGGTGGTGAAAGGCATACAACCATAAAAAGATGGCTAATAATCAGCAATAGACTAAAATTGAAGGTCAATCTCCAAAACAACAGACCTCCTTATGTGCTTAATTCGGGACTAGGATATTCTAGCGATAATATCACAGGATATCAATTGTATGTATTAGATGGTAGAGATTATATCTTGTCCAAAAATGCAATTAAACTTAGAATATTGGACAAGGATTTCAGACCGTACGACCGTCTGCCCAATCAATTTAAAGTCATGAATGTCAAGTTGTTTTTTAGGTTTAATTTTGATTATGGCTATACTCGCGATCCTTATTATGGAGTATCAAATACACTCACAAACACTGGTCAATTTGGATATGGTCCAGCATTGGATTTGATAGTGTATAACAATTTTACCCTATCATGTCAGATAGGAATTACACAATTTAACGAACAAGGATTTTTTGTTGAAAGTGGATTTAACTTTTAGGAAATAAATGCTTATCAAATATACTCCATTATTTATTTAAAATACACCACTTCAAACTTTGCCAAAGGTGCCATTCTAGCTTTGTTTAGGAACAGGTTTTCTCCATTGAGGCTATAATTATCTGCCATTTCTAGCACTTTCATCAAAGCATTTTCAGTATCTAGATTTTCACAAGCCATCATGGTAGAAGCTAATTGGGCAAACTTGATGCGATTACCTTCATTTATTTCATACGATCCGAAAAAACCATTGCATCCACCATTTCCTTGCACTCTGTTATCATCTGCTTTCAGTATGAAATGTACTTCTTTAGATTGACCATCAACCCATTTTATTGGGTTACCATTCAATTCTGTTAGTTTCCAATATTTTTCTCTGATATCAGTATCAAAATCCACTTTTGTCAAAATATAATTATTCTCAAATGCACCTGTTATTCTATTTCCTTGATTATCAAGTTTGAATAAGGTATTTTCACCTACTTTATATTGGTGGTTCGCATTATCTTCACCAGCAACTTCCAAACTAATATTACTACCAGATTTGTCCCAAGTAAATTTACCTGTTGAACTAAATACTTCGTCACTTTTTCCTACATATTTTGTTTCCATCACGTAGGTTAGATCGTTGCTCAATATGATTTTTGTTTTGATGGCTTCACAATTGGCACAAGGCAAGGCACCATAATATACACCTATCCAGTCCAAAGATGTCTGACTATTATCACCTATGGGAAGGTTTTCGTTCATATTTTTTTTGGAAGAGCAAGCAAATAATGTCAGACTTAAAGCTGCAAATATTAATTGAAATCGCATATTGAATATATTAAGTTGGTTTATATTAAATTGGCCAATGTTATGAAACATCAACAAAGTTAACGATTATAAAACCGAATTATTATTTCGAAAGTTAGGCCCGTATCTTTGTTTAACAAAATATTATTAATTACAACTTACCTTAAACCTAAAATATCAATACGCGATAGCCTTCTCTAGCATGATGTCTCTACCTTTTTTTATATCATCCAGTGTATTAGCAATAGATACATCAGGTCGCACACCGACTTCAGTAGATTGTCCATTTTTGTCGAGAAAATCACTGACCGAAACCCTGATTTGCCAGCCATTGGACAGTTGATAGCCGAGGTGTCCTCCAGCGCCACCACCAGTAATTTGACCCACCAATGTGACATTTGGTAGACTTTTGATCATTGCTGCAAAGTAAGTGGTAGCACTATAACAACCACGATTGATAATGACAGCAATTGGTATGTCAAAGTGAAAGTCAGTTCTAGGGTGTGCGTACATCGGTATTGGTTTTACTATATCATCACGGGCTGGTCCGATTTTTTCTACATAAGAGCCTAGCAATGTCTTTTGTTGCACTATGGTGCCTAATAATCTAGGTACTGGATTAGAATCACCGCCACCATTGTTTCTGACATCAATGATTAGTTTGTTCACTTTTGCAATTTTCATTAAACGCAAGACCTTCTCAAAAGCTTGAAAATCATTGAATTTTGGTAAATATATGTAGCCAATATTACCGTCCAACATTGCCCAATAGAGATTACCTTCTTGGCCAAGTGAGTCTTTTATATATTTACTTTTGATAAGATTTGGGTCAAAATGTATGTCATATCCACTTCTGAAATCGTACTGAGTACCCACTTTTTTTGGTTTTACCAGAAGACTGTGTGCATCTTTTAGTTCTACTACAGCTGCATCCATAATGGAAAATAACTCGTCTTCAGTGGTTTGTGCATTAATACTTGGACTGTATTTTTGATACACAGCGTCCCAATCCACTTTTTTAGCATCAAAATAGATATAGTTTTTATTTACAAAAGTCCAGAATTCGTCAAAGAGTGCTTTAGCGTTGCCTGTGGTTGACTGTGCAAAAGATGGTGATATAGATGATAGTGCAAATAAAGTAATGATTATAAATGATCTCATGATATTTTATGTTTGTGGTATTAGTGATTAATAAAGGTAACTTGGATTGACAATGAAATCATTGGATTGCAATTGGACAGCTTTGCCATTAGCATTTGAATACAAAAGTTCTCCTTGATAACTTGCCCCTATTTTGAACCTATCTGATGTATAATAGAATAAACTCAATTCGATTTTTAGACCTTTGTATCTAGAAATGCTTACAAATTTTCCACTTTTTAACATTGGAATCGCCATGCCAGCTCTCGTAGGATCGAAAGTCCCTTCTTCCAGATACCTGCTCGGATATGGGTGTCCATATATTGGTTGGATTAAGTAAGCTAGTATGGGTGCTTCGATAGATGTCTGTGCTTCGATAGTATTGTCTTTATGTGTTGTCAAGATATTTGAATAACTAAGTTTTGGTCCGATCGATTGAGCAATGGTGTAGCTGATTACATTGTTGGTAAACATGCTGCTATACAAAGATCGAGGGAAGTTAAGCATCGTTTTATGATTAGTAAAACCACCTAGCCAAAATCCTTCACCCAATTTACGCTGATATGAGTATGTATGTGATATTATGATGGAATTTAGCGTAAAATATGGATCTTTTTTGTGGCCTTTCACATAAGTAAAGTCCAGCTGATTGTGACTCCAACTATTTTCTTTTCTACTTCCGAATGTGATCCCATATTTAGGTGACCAATTGGTAAATGACTTTGCACTCAATCTTTGGTCATTGATTTTTGTTTTTGATATGCCTATTCGTATGCCTATTTCTTTGCCATAAGGAATAGAAGCTGCATCGTTTTGGGCAAAACTTGAAAAAAATGAAAAATATACCACGGTAATAGTGGTTATGGTTTTTGTAAGAATTAGATTGGGAGTATTGGGTTTACTTATTCTATCCGCTTTCTTTATGCTGTAGAAAATAAATATCCCACCAATGAGACTAGGTACAAACCAGCTATATACACCAGGTAAAAAATTATTGACCACTACAAAAGCTGTCACTGAAGCTATGTATCCACCTGATATATTTCCAATATGCATTTTTAGCCAGTTTTTTCTGACTTGATCGGTCTTGCGAAGGTCGAGCAAATTTCTGATCGCAAATATCAATCCTACAAGACCAAAAACGCCAGCTACGATATG
>JBGSOH010000554.1:0-4024 GCA_041739205.1 Saprospiraceae bacterium | reverse complement strand
GCATGGAAAGTTGTAGTGTGTGAAAAAGCTATATTTCATTCTTCTTGCTAACTTTGTATTTGTTTTTGTGTGTTAGAATAAAAAATGGGATAGGATTAACTGCTGCATTTGAATTATGTTATAGTTTAAATGAGCATTTAGTGGTAGATTTACAGAATTAAAATAACTCAAGTTTCGGAGTAAATACTTAAGGGAGAAATTGCAAATTTTGTTCTTCATTTTTACAGTTGTACATGAAGTTTAAAATTGGATATTGATTTTAACATCTTTTTCTTTTGTCTTAACACAAAAGAAACAAAAAGTCAAGGCTGTTTCATTTTCTTAACGTCAAAACATCAAAAAATTGCTAAACCGAAAAAACTCGCTTTTGAATTTGGTATTTCGAAATTGGCTTCCGTGGCACTACGTTCGCAATCACACGTTTTTAAATGTGTATTAGCTCGAACAGTTTTCGCTTCTTAACGCAATTTTCTGAAGTTTTGACTAAAAATGAAAAGGCCGGTCAAAAAATACATTCAGTTTTAAAGACAATAAGAACGTTCATTACATTGATAATCAATACTGTAAGTGGTTTCAATTCTATATGGCTAGTGCTCCATAATCATTATTTAAAAAAAACCGAAACAGCAGTTAAAATAATAAAGAATTATGGATAATAGCGATGATCAAGAAGTTTTTGCACCTGATGATGATATTTCTTTGCAACAGGAGTTGATGCTTCTTAAAACTATGGCCTATAATAATAGTAGTACTATGACGGATGCTGAGTATGATAGATTGGAAAAGGAGATAAAGGGTAAGCATGCTGAAAGGATGAGAAGGATAACGAGCCCATAGAATGGCTTGTTTCTATGTGTAGTTCTTGCCATGATTCTTTGTATTGAAAGTTGTAGGTTGTGAAAAAGCTATGTCCAAGTTCGACTCCCTTAAATTTGGAAAAACTGATTTTGTTGATTGTAATATCAGCTTAAAATGAATTGCAAATTCGTAAAATGTGGGATCGAAGATGCAATCTTCGACCATCGGGCGTTATACAGAAGGTTTAGGTAACATCGAAGTTGCAAACTTCGACGATTCGAGTTTCTTGCAAACAAGTTTACAAGTCCAGTAAGGGTCCAACTTGTAGACAAGTTTACAAGTCCAATAGGAATGATAAGTGATTTATTTTTTGAATACTTTTATTTTGTAACGGGGACCAAAGATGTTGTGGATTAGAGCATAGGTTTCTTAGGGGCAGAATGAAAAGCACAAATGGTGTGGAATGGTGTAAAAGGAAGCTATGATTTCTTTGATATGTTAAGGATAGGTTACATTCTATACCGAAATGAATTTCGGCAACCATTAAAACTTAACTACTTATTTAATGGAATATGGGTAGGGTTTGGGTGGAAAACATGACGTTGATACATATTCACTGCTGTTGTGTCATTAAAACCTGAGGAATCTGAAACTCTCGTTAATAATGACAGAATTTAGGAATGATAATGTAATGTAACGAATGAAATGATGAAGGTGTGCAGGAAGTTGTCTTTGGGTATTGGGAATCGTTAGTACAAGTTCAAAATACTTAGTTCAAGCCGCCAGTTTAACTTATAAGGTGTGACAAGCTTGCAATATGACCATTATAAATTGGTGAAATGTCGTTTTTCGTATCATAATCAAATATAATCGTATCAAATCGTATCAAAAATGGGCAATATTGGATGATTTTTGCCTATTTACCAGTTATTATTAACTAACAAAATTATTGTTAATGATGAAACATAACTTATAAGTTGATTAAGCCTTGTTGAACCATTCATTTGACCTTACAAATAGTTTCTTTTACCATTTCATCAATACCTAGTAAAAATATAATTTACGTATTCGACGGCTATGGTATCATAAATTTTGTCTGGATTTTCATTCAGGATTCTTCTTACAACTTCAAAGGGGTCGTCGGACATACATAGTCCATTGGAGTAGTAATTTAGTGAGTCTGTTGTGGCGTGTTTATCACTTCTGAGGGTGAATTCCTGACAGAAGTTTAACTCTAATAGATCGTTGTTTATATTTATGATGTAGTTGGGGCGTGCATCAAAAATGATTTGATTGCCTGATAATTTGTAATTCGTGAGTAAGGTGTCTAAAGGTAAGATGCGGTCAACACCCACGGTGTCTAGGTAACCAAAGTATAATTTTGCACTGTTGTCCGTTATAAATTCTATCGATCTCAACATGCCTTTGGTAAAGTCATTTTTAATAATATTATTGAGACTATCTGCTATGACGCTATTAGGTCTATTAAAAGTACCAAGGGTGTCTGATATCTCTTTAAGATTTTTGGTGAGTGAGTCTATGACCATAAAGTGTTTTTCATACAAATTTGGGCTGTTAAATCTATAAGAACTTGGAAACAATGAAAGAGCCGTCTCGGTTTTTGAACAAGAAATAGCGAGTGTAAGTAGAAATAAAACCAATAATGGATAAAGATTTCTGTTTATAAAATTCATTTTTATTTTAGTTTAACGATGCAAAAGTAAGCTGAATATTTCTTTTACTATCTATTTTGTGGTACTTATTTATGGTCAACATCTTTGTGAACCATTCTCATAACGGTGTTTCTGAGTAATATATTTTATTTGGGCAATGTGATAAAATGGCGTTATCATTTTTAGGATGACATGACTAAGCTTTTAAGGATTGAATGTATTAGACCTTTGATTCAAACTTCCTAACTATGTTTAAATAAGTTTCAAATCTTAGTCTATTCCTAAAAAAATTGGAAAATCAATAAAATAAACGTTATTATTAAAGGGATATTATTTATTATTAACTGAAGTTTCCGAAGAAATTCATATTTGAGAAATTACAAATGTTGCACTTCATTTTTACAATAGTGGAAATGATTATGATAGTAAATTGATTTTAACGTCTTTTTCTTTTGTTCACGCTAAAGTCGTGACAGGCTTTAACACAAAAGAAACAAAAAGTCAAGGCTGTTTCATTTTCTTAACGCCAAAACTTCAAAAAATAGCTAAACCGAAAAAACTCGCTTTAGGATTTGGTAGCTCGTAATTGGCTTTAAAGGCACTACGTTCATAATTACTCGTTTTTACATTCGTATTAGCTCGAACAGTTTTCGCTTCTTAACGCCTTTTTTTGAAGTTTTGACTAAAAATGAAAAGGCCAGTCAGACAACACCCTGGGATTTGTATACAATAAAAATGTGCACTGTGTTCTAGGTGTATTAAAATATTGATAATCAATACGATATGAAATTTTTGTAATGTAGATTTATATGTGAATTACCGATTAATAAATATTTATAAACACCTAAAATTCAGTCATTAAATCAATAGAGACTAATAATTTTCATATTTACCAAACAGATACTTTTCGGAGTAAGCACAAATCTATTTATTGTAATTACATTTGTATTTAATTTAAAAATCATTGACCATAATGAACCATCACATTTTTGCATCTTTTGTAATCATAATCTTCTTGGGATTAAATAGTTGTAAAGAAAAATCGGCTGAATCAAGCTCTGCAAATGTGGAAGATTTTTGTCAGAAAATACATAGAAATGACAGCCTAAGTTTGACTGGTGCAATAGCGGGTTTGGATAGCTTGATGGAAAAGTCTACAGGGACATATGTATTAGAAGATGGTGACGGGTCGATGATAGCACGAGCATGGTTGACAGAATACGCAGAGAAGACCATTGATATTCAGTATTTTATATTTTCTGTAGATAATGTTGGGTTGATCGCGTGTGACTATATTGTTCGAGCTGCTGATCGTGGTGTGAAGATACGGATACTGGTAGATGACATCATGGTAGATGCAGAAGGCGAAGATATTCTCATCATGGATGCACACGAAAATATAGAGATTAAAAGTAACTATTCAGGAGTAAAAAATACATATAATAAATAAATATATGTACCTTTGTGTTCCACTTGAGATTGATAACAAAGAATTTCACTATAAAATTCAAAGTTATCGCAACCTTAGACGATATATTAAAAGAATTGGAGAT
>JBGSOH010000547.1:0-3293 GCA_041739205.1 Saprospiraceae bacterium | reverse complement strand
TCTGACCTTTTTGCAGAATTTGCGGAAAAATTTAAAGTGGAGCCAAGAGGTATCTTTTCGCCCAAAGGTCCTTTTGTTTTTCATCCTGTAGAACATTATGATCCATTCAATCCTCGCATTCGACCACCGATGAATCACACGTGGTTCAAAACAAATGGCGCCTTAGGCGATGACGCCAAACTACATCAAACTACATTGGCCTACGCATCTGATTTTAATTTGTTGATTACCGCATTGATGCCACATGGATTATCATTTTTTACAACACCAATGCAGATAGCAAGTCTCGATCATGCCATGTGGTTTCACAGACCAGTGCGGACAGATGATTGGTTACTATATGTAGTCGAAAGTAGCAATGCCAACAGCGGGAGAGCTTTTTGTACAGGCAAAATATTCACAAAAGACGGCATGCTAGTAGCAAGTACTGCACAAGAAGGATTGATAAGGAAGCTATCTTAAAGCTATATTTTGTACAGCATTTTTGGGTTTTTAAGTAAAGCAATTTTCGAGATTTGAAATAATTTGCTAATTTATGGTGTAATGTATTGAAGTTAAATTGTATATAAATAAAATTATATGTTATATTACACTTTTCTACAGGTAAATATTTAGAATAATGACACTTTTCTACAGATAAATATTGAACAAATCGACACTTTTATACAGATAAATATTTGCATTATTGACACTTTTATACAGATAAACTGTATCTTTGTAATGTAAATAATACTTTTAGCATGCAACGCCAAGTGTATAGACAACTTATCGAATGGAAAAAAAGTGAAAATAGAAAGCCACTTTTGCTTCAGGGAGCTAGGCAAGTTGGTAAGACTTGGATAGTAAACCATTTTGGAAAAAATGAATATAAAGATTATGTTCGTATTAATTTTGAAGAAGATCCAGAACTAAAGACGCTTTTTCAAGCAAAATTAGATCCAAATCAAATTATTGAAAATTTAAGTTTGTATTTAAGTAAAAAGATATCTCACATAGATACACTTATTTTTTTTGATGAAATCCAGATTTCGCCAGAAGCCATTTCTTCTTTAAAGTACTTTTATGAAAAGGCACCCGAGTATCATATCATTGCCGCTGGATCGCTTCTTGGTGTTAGCCTAGGAAAAACTACGTCATTCCCAGTGGGGAAAGTCAATTTTATGACAATCTATCCATTGAGCTTTTCCGAATATCTGTACGCAATTGATGAAACATTAATAGCTGATAAAGTAAAACAAGATGGTGGACTCGTAGCACTTCCTGAGATATTGCACACAAAATTGGAAGAACACTTCAAAATGTATCTATTTCTAGGAGGTATGCCTGAAGTCGTACAAGATTATATAAATCAAAAGGATATCGTTTCGGTAAGGAAGATTCAGCATGAAATATTGAAATCTTATTTAATGGATTTTTCTAAATATACACAGCCAAAAGATGCTATAAAGCTAGTAGAGGTTTGGAAATCTATCCCATTTCAATTGGCAAAAGAAAATAATAAGTTTAAGTTTGGTGATGTCAAACACAAGTCACGTGCTATTCATTATGAAGAAACAATCGAATGGTTGAGAAGTGCAGGATTGATAGAAGTTGTCTGCCAATTAAGAGATATCAAGCTACCGATTGGTGGATATGCAGATCATAGCAAATTCAAAATTTATTTACTCGATACTGGCTTATTGGGCGCAATGTTGGGATTGACTTCCGACATAATTATTCAACCTGATGCATTGTTTCGTGAATACAACGGAGCCTTGATTGAGAATTATGTTTGTTGTGAATTGAAAAGATTGTTTGAACAAGATTTATACTATTGGACTTCCGAACGAGAAGCAGAAGTTGATTTTATCATACAATATAAAAATGAAATTATGCCTATTGAGGTAAAAAGCGGCACTAACAGAAATACCAAAGGTCTTAGAATATTTGAAGAACGATACAAACCCAAACAACTCATCAGAATCTCCCCTAGAAATCTTATCGTCAGTGGTAATTTTACCAATATTCCACTGTATAGTACATATGCCATTGAAAATGTTTTTAATAAAGAAATATAATATGTAAAAAAGAAAACTTATTTTTGCGAACAAATGTTCGTATTGGATGAGTAGTAAATATTTCAGTAGTCTCGTTGTCAAGGATATTGACAAACAAACAAAGGATAGCGTCAAAATTACTTTTGATATTCCAGCTGACTTAAAAGATGATTTTAAGTATGTGGCAGGTCAATATTTGACGATCAAAAAAAATATTAATGGGGATGACTTGCGTAGGTCTTATTCCATATGTACTGCTCCTGAAGAAGATACTATTTCTATCGCAGTCAAAAAAGTAGAAGACGGAAGGTTTTCGACTTTTGCCATGGATCAGCTTAAGGTTGGAGATACCCTTGAAGTTATGCATCCTACAGGAAATTTTATTTACAATCCAACATTAGATAGCAAAGGACAAGTAGTTTTTTTCGCTGCGGGAAGTGGTATTACACCTGTGATGTCGCATATAAAACATTTACTAAAGACCTATCTTGATATTCAGATTGTCCTTTTTTATGGCAATAAGAATTTTGAGTCCATCATATTTAGAGAAGAGTTAGAAGGTATTAAGAATAAATATTTGACTCGATTTGCACTTTATCACGTATTCACAAAGGAAAAAATTGGAATTCCCATCCAATTTGGACGTATAGATGGTGAGAAGTGTCAAAAATTTTCTGGAAAGTTTTTTGATCCATCAAACACAGATGCATACTTATTATGTGGTCCTGCTGAAATGATTTTTAGCGTAAAAGATGCTTTAATGGGCTTAGGTGTTGAGACTTCAAAAATTCATTTCGAATTATTTAATACGGACGGTATAGTTACAAAAAGCAAAAAAAGCCAAGCAATAGTTGATCCTAAAAATGATGGGCTGGCTAGTAGTGTTTCAATAAAAATGGATGGTGATATTTTTGAATTTTCTGTTGGCTATAATGGTATTAATCTACTTGATGCAGCTTTAGAAAATGGTGCAGACCTTCCTTATGCTTGCAAAGGTGGTGTGTGTAGCACATGCAAAGCAAAACTGACCGAAGGAGATGTCTCCATGGATCTAAATTATGCACTAGAGCCCGATGAACTCGAAGCTGGATATATCCTGCTCTGTCAAGCACATCCGAGAAGTGAAAAGATAAGTGTGGACTTTGACCAAAAATAATAAATGATGATTGCTGAGAAAATAAGTAAAAAACAAATCATTATAAATGCAGCAGCTGACCTTTTTAAAGATAAAGGCTACAAAGCTGCGTCCATAAGAGA
>JBGSOH010000545.1:0-7222 GCA_041739205.1 Saprospiraceae bacterium | reverse complement strand
TAAAAAGAAATGGTCACTGGCATCTTGAGACAAGGCTATTTCTTCTTTTTGGCAACCAAAAAATAAAAAAATGTAAATTCCTAAAATTAATAAATGTGCCTGTTTCATTTCAATTTATTTTGACTTGTAAGTGAATTTTGATTTTGATTTAAGGCTACTAAACTTATAGGAAAAGTTCATTTCTACAGCCACTTGAGGCAAAAAAACCGAATTGTAGGGGTAACGTAAAAAAAGAGTGGGCCTAAAAGATAAAGCCAGAGGAAATTTAGGATGATTTCTTGAATTATCGTAGCCAATACCAAAACTGAAGGAAGGCATAAAATAATTACTACCTGCATTTTTTACAATACCTACATTTCCGCTGCCGTCAACCTCATAGGTTTCGTCTGTTAAAAAAGTCCTTAAATACCCTACACCAACGAACACTTCTGTTTTAAAGCCAGATTTTTTTGTTTTCCTGTACCCCAGCTCTGTGTTCAAAAACCAAGTATGATTATGTTCCTTTGTATTGTAATAGCCAAGGTTTAAGGTGTTGAAAAATTGATGTTGATTTATTTTTTCTTTCTTTTTAAAACGACTTTTTTGAATGGTAAGAAAAGGTCTTTCTATCCCTATTTTGAAACCAGGGTCTATAAAATAATTCCCATAGTAGGACATAGTTATAGGCAAAGCCATTTCTTTGGAAACCGTGCTGTCCTTTCTAAAACCTTGGGCATTCACTTTAATCGAAGTGAGTGTAAAAATCAGGATGATAAAATGTTGTATTCTCATAAATATTAATATTGTTTTAAAAAATTATACAGCATATCCCTTGCTTTTTCTGCTTCATGTGCATTGTATTGGAACTTATATTTTTTTCCAAAAATAGGTGGAAAGCGTATGTGTTTAGGTTCAACTAGAGTTTCTATATCAAAACCGTGAAAGCTATTAGCGTATGTGATAAATATTAGTTTATCGTTTGAAATGAAGCTCTCCTGCAATTTTTTTGTTTTCACCACATTGTCAAGCTCCCCAACTTGCACAAGCCAAGGAATTCTAGTGGAGACACTCCTGTTTTCTTGGTTAGAAGGATAAAACAAGGCTGCAGATTTAATATGGTGACTCTTGATAAAGGAAGTGTCCTCTACCATTTGAATAACCCCTTCACCTGCTAAACTCCAACCTAATATGTGCCCTTCGGACAAACTATCTATCTCATTTTTGGATTTTGATAATTCAAGAACCTGTTTTACTACCCAAACAATTTTATCGCCAGTGATTCCCTTTGGTTTTGAAGGATTACTACTTTCTTTGTAAAATTTCTTGTAATCAATCAAAAACACATCAAATCCTCTGGATTGTAAGCTGTCTGCTTGACGGAGATAAAAAGTATCGTCCTTAAATATTGTAAGCCCGCTAGACCCAGGAAGTAGGATTATCCACTTATTTGTATCTAATTGCTTACTCTTAAAGAATAGATAACTACTGTTTTGCCCAAAAGTTAAACAAGGATTTAATTGTGTTACGATTGTTAAAATTACACTAATTATACTTTTCATTTGTGATTGTTTTATTTGCTTGTTGCTAACGGTTTGGCTTTGTGACGTGCCGTCCCGATAGGGCGGCATGTTCATCAAAGCCTATGATGGCAGAAGTTTATTCTACTCTAAAGCAATATCCACCTACTTTTTCAGGTTCCTTACCATATATATCACCAGTATATCCATTAGATCTCGACCTATCCCAGAATGGATCGGGTGACTCTTTAAGAAAATGAAGGTTATTGTCTTTACCTTCATTTGTTTCAAAATATACATTAAGTATTTCATTATTACACACGCCAGGGTATTCCTGAAATCCAAAATTACCATAGTTGTTGCCGCTATCAAATTCAATATAGTATATTCCTTTTCTTTGTGTAGTTATTTTTATTGCAAAAGAAAATTCGTTATCCTGCTCAACATATTCGCCTACAAGTGCTTCATCGCCAAAAGAATATACTTTGTACTCAAATAATGTATTCGAAACATCATAATAAAAATTATCTGCAATTTTTGATACATGATCATCTCTTTCTGTGATTAGTGTATCTATTTTAAAGATTCTAATTCTCGGTTTCCATTTAATACCTTTCATGTCAAATGTTCCAATCGGTGTTTCTTCAATATTAAGCCCAATCAATTGATCATTAAATTCAGAAATGATGGTAATAGTATCACCTAAATTAAACACTGATCTAGTTGGAGTAATAGTTACAGGTAAAGTGAAAAATCGAGGACAGTTCTTTACATCTTTGCAGCAATTGGTCAGATTTAGGGTCAAAATGACGCAAATTAGTTTAATAATTGTATTCATTTTTATTATTTTAATTTTTAGTCAGGAGCTTTTTATAAAGCTCCTGACTATTTAGTGAAGAAATTAGTAACTGTTAAATAAGTTATTGACTTGAGTTACAACTGTTGGAGTTGAACTAGCTGTAAGTCTGTTTCTAAAAACTGTTGGTGATGTAGTAGCCCCATCCAAAACACTAAACATTTGAGCATTTGTAAATCCTGTAGCTGCATCATTTATAGGTCCACACGCTCCTGCAACGCCATCTACTGGACGATCACATGCAAAGTTAGGATCATTTACATTATCAATCAAATCATGATAAACTCCTATGGGGATATGATTGGCGGATTCGTTTCTTGTTTCTTCTAATTCTTGTAAAGTATTACCACCATATTTTCTAGCTTCATAGGTCATACCGATATGCTCCGCCCAAGACTCACACAGTGGAATAATCCCAGCATTATTACTAGTAGAAGAACCATGACCATTAGCGAGTGTCTCTCCAGCCACTAATGCTCCCCAGAAATCATCTCCAGCTTTTGTATAATGCGAAGCATGGGCAAATTCATGGTATGCTAGTCCTTTACACCCACTTGATGTCCTAAAATTGATACCTACATGCACATCAGGCAGATATGCTTGCACTCCTGCCCATCCTATCAAAGCAATTAGTGGCTGAAATGGTCCTGCCCACCATGTTACTGCTGCTAATATTACTCCTGTAGTCTGAGCAAAAAAGTTTTGACCTGACATCAAAGCATAGCCAAATCTATCATCTTTTCCTACGTAGACGTCAAGTTGCGTTTTTGGACCATTGATTCCATCTGTTGCTGCATATTCGTGAAAATCGTGATTTGCATTATTAACTGTTGCTGCTCCCCAATACAAGTGTGCTGTTCCGCCTTGTTCTGACCACATTTCATAATTTACAGATATGTTGTTGAATCTTGGCCCTTTTAACCTTCCTACATAATCTTTTACAGGAAAAGCCCATTGCCAAATCGAAGCAAAACCACCTTTCGTACCCCTGATTTTGATTCTACTTGATGTATATTTTACCCACATCCATGCACTACCGCTATACCTGCTATTAATTCTGAAACAGCCGTTATCATCTGTCCAGACTTCATCTTCAGTAAACCATGTGTCTTTAAGTATGACTTTAACTCGTTTTACCCCTTCCAACTGTCCGTGATCAGTATCTCTGACCTTAATACACCCACCTGGTTTTCTCTCGTCGGAAAAAACGGTACAGCCACAACTATTAGTCGTAAAAATATTTGGTGATGGTGGTGGCGTGTATGAATTACATTCAATTGACCAAGTAACACTCCCTTCTTCATATTCACTACAGTCTCCATCTTCGCTTTCTACTATCCACCTTCTCACTTCGTTACCATATTCATATTCTACACATTCACAATAATTTGGACCACTTCCACCAGAACCTGAAGGCGATCCATTGCCACCAGTACCTGAAGGTGGGTAATTAGGATCATTTGTTGTGCAATCATATGTTGTACTCGGATCACCAATAATATATCCTTCTATATCAGGATCAAATCCATTTAACTCCAATGATTTTCTGATCAGATTTTCATCAGAGGAATAAAGATATAAGTATTCGACTACTTCATGAGCAATATCTGGAATATCGCAACCTACCTTTATGACTGAGTAAAATGGCGGTATATAGTCAACTGGCCAGCTAGGGTCTACGTAATACTCTCCCATTTCTATAACTTCTCGTCTTAAATCATATTCATAGAGTTTTATACCACAATTGATTAGTTTAATTACTTGATCTTGGTTTGTTGGTATAAATTTTATGTAATAATGAGTCGTTGGCAATGTAGAAACGGAAGTACCATATAAAATATTGTATGCCTTTGTCATACTTAGAGTACTGTAAGGGTTGGCTCGCAAAGATCCCAGTATAGTAATCTTTGTTTGTGTATTTTCATCTTTCGATAAAAACTCATTATCCCCATTTCTTCCAGTTCTTATCGACAATGTTTCATCCTTTTCAGCCTTATAATCAGCATCTTTTGAACAACTCAACAAAAACATTAGACTAATTAAAAGAAAATTAATTTTGCTCATGATAAAATATTTTGAATTATTGGAATGATTTACGTATTCTTCCTTACGGCTTACTTATTTTATTTATGGTGACACTTTCAGCTTTAACGCCACCCACAACATTCATTATTCAAGAGATTACCACATAATAAAAATTTGTCCATAAGATGGATTCCATGTTATCTCTCTTTAATTTCTGCCATCGGCTGTGCTTTGCGACGGTTTTTGGCAATAGCCAAAACTGGCGTCAAAGCACTTGTTGTCATCTGGTTGTTTCTCTTTTTTATTTACCTTGTTTCACAAATCTATACCCAATACTCAATGCCGTATATACACCAGTTCCATTTGCTTCAAAGATTGCTGTTTCTTGCGGCACACCTTTATAAGAATACTTGAAATACATGTTTTGATATGACTTAAAACCTAAAACTCCCTGAACGGTCAATCCAAGTTCAATTCGCTTCCATAATACTACTCCCGTTTTGAAACCTATTGAAGGCACAATTTGAGTTGTATTAAACTGTTCGGCACTGATTGGCTCAAGTTCAAAATATTCTGGCCCATCAACTTTAAATAGTTCACTATAAATTTCAACATCTTTCGGTATTGACTTTTGAATACCAAATAATATTAATGGTTTTAAATAAAACTTGAATTTTTCAGGTATTAAATTATACGAAATGCCAAAGTCAAATCTATGTAAAGTTGTACCTGAAAACCCGTCTCCAATAACAGGAAAACCATCAGGTGCAATTACACTTCCTTCTCTAAATTTAATCCAGGTATGACCATCAAATGAGGAGTATGAACCTAAAACAGACAATTTCGAATTTTTAATAAAATGCTCATATTTTATTGAAAACTGATAATCAGTGTTTTGAAAATCTTCTTCACTATTTACCATTTTTACTTTTTGATTGGTGTGGGTAAAAACTGGCCCATATCCAATGGAAATTGATTGAGCACTAACAATATTACAAAAAACGACTATACAGAATGTGGATTTTAGGAATTTCATGATTTGAATTTTAGCAAGTGATAAACAACAAAATAGAGTGTTGGACTTAGTTTCCAACACTCCAGTAATTATCTGTATTAATCTAAAATTAACCTTGGAACTCCATTAACTCCAAATCCAAACCAAGTTCCTTTTACATTAACCCTATGACCTGATGTTAGCTTATTGGGCTCTCTGAATATTTTATCTATATCAGGAATTGTTACTGATATTGAAGTAGGGAATGTTCCTTCTCCTAAAGCTGTTACTCCTGAAGCTGTTACATCAATACAAGATTTATTAGGAAGTTCTCTCTTGTAAGTACCATCAATATCAGTTCTCACACCTTTATTGCTAGCTGGCAACCATAGACCAAATCTTCTCCTTTTATAATTCATTGAACAACCAACCTGACCGCTTCTAACCCATATAGAAGCTTGTATTCGCCAAGTTTCACCATTTACAGTGTTAATTAGTTCTCTGCTCCTTGTTCTTTTTTCACCACAATTACAGAAAAATGACTTAGCGCCTTGACAATAATACACAGGGCCGTCTTTTTTATACACAGATAAAAATACTCTTCCGTTTCCATCGCAAGGAACAATTATTGGATTTCCGGTGAGTGTTTGAGTATTATTGCTGAAAGTCCATGTATAAGTATCCCAGTTTCCATTTATAAGTTCGATTCTCATCTGACCATTACTCAGGACTGTAATTTTTATGGCATTTGAATCTATTAAACATACCAAAGGACTCTCAGAAACATTTTGGTTACCATTTATTATAGTAACCTGTTTTTCATTAGATATTTTACCATTTGAATCATAATTGTATAAGTCTCCCCATTCCGAAATATCCTGATTAGACACAAATATATGCTCAGATGATTGTAGGTCACTATAGTTTACATTTTTAATATTGTTGTAAATCGTCCAATTGTTGTTATGTACAATAGCTAGTCCACCATTATCAAAATATTTAAAAATTCTTGTACCTATGTGTACTGACATATCAGCATTCAGAGCTGTTTTCAAATATGCGTTTTCAATTATTGAAAATGCATCACCACCTGCATTTAAATCTGCATTTATAGCATCTTCTTCAATTCGTCTTGCAGATGTGAATCCTGAAATTCCGTTTTCTGTAAGTCTGCATACAGGATAATCTGTTATGTTTGTGGTTTGCTCGGCATTTAAATCAATACCTAAAGTCGTAAATGCGTTTCTAACAGTTGTGGAGTCTTGTTCCTGATTTTTGAGATTTGTGACAAAGTTTTCAAAATCCTGATACGTTGAGAAACTCAACATTCCATTAATTGTAATTGGTGTACTTGTTCGAGTCTGTAACCCTTGATGCAAAATAGCGTTTTGACTTTCATCTTTACTACATGATAGAATCAATACTACAAAACCTACTAAAGCTGAGAAAATAAACTTGTTCCTTTTCATTTTTTTAATTTTTAGAACGTGATTTAATAAAATATTAGTGTTTGAAATTCAATCCCTTGACCCATTTTATTGAATATCTCAGGAATATTCATTTTCAGGATTTTCTTTTCTACTGGATGACAACGGTTTGCCGCTTTGCGAAGGCGGGGATTTTCAGCACTAAACTTCATTAGATGCACAAAGCTTGGATTTAGCACTTCATTATCATAGAAGTACTAAACCCCCGCTTTTGCAAAACGGCTGTGTGTGCCTTGAATGGCAAATGTACGACTAAAACGTTAATCGTACAACTTGTAGCAAAACAAGTTATCTAGAGAGTGAAAGTCTCTCATACGCTGGTGTAACGCCCAGAAGTATTAGCAAGCTGTAAGGTGGTATAGAG
>JBGSOH010000539.1:0-12891 GCA_041739205.1 Saprospiraceae bacterium | reverse complement strand
AGCCTTGGTTAAAAAACCTAAGGCTATTTTTTTATATAAAAAAGTTTTGTTAGATTAATCTAATGATTGATTGTCGGTCGATGCTCTTTTGACAAGATCCTGATATTCTTTTGCTGTTAATCCATCTAAACAATAATCTATAGGATTGATAGCAACACCATTCAGCCAAACTTCATAATGCAAGTGTGCACCAGTGGAGGATCCAGTACTCCCTACAAGACCTATTTTCTGACCTTTTTTAACGATTGCTCCTTCTTTTACAGAAATGGTGTGCATGTGCGCATAGAGTGTTTTATAGCCATATCCGTGATCTATTAATACATGTTTACCATATCCGCTTCCAGTTTTATTTATGGATGCTACTCTGCCATTGCCAGTCGATTGAATATCTGTGCCAGTCGGTGCTGTAAAATCTATACCTTTGTGAAATCTTCTAAGCTTGTGAATTGGATGTATTCTCGTACCAAAGCCAGATAAAAACTTAACATCTTTTCGGAGTGCTGTTTCCTTTACAGGTTTTATAGATGGAATGCTAGCTAGCTTCTTTTCTTTTACGACAGCAACTTTGTATAGGCTATCAAGCGAGTTTTTTTGAATTTCTATCTTAAGTTTTAACTCATCTACCCTTTCTAAGTTTTCTTTGAGCATCTTACCAGTTTCCATTTGATTGCCTAAAAAAGCATATTTATCATGACCACCTATCCCACCATTCCAAATCCCATCATCTATAGGCTTCGCACCCAATATCATTCTGTTTATTTGGCCATCTTTTTCATGAAGATTTTCAATCTTTTCAGATAAGACCTTATATTCTTCAGAAAGATGGGATAAATAAAACTCTAATTGCTCTTTCTCTTTTTGGACCAATTTCTCTTTGGGTGTTGGAAAGTATTGATAAGCAAAAACAAACATCAAAACTGCTGTGAGAAGTACGGCCGACGTAAAATAAAAACTTCTTCTAAGCTTATCCTTCCTTGAAAGTCTGTGTTTTTCGTATTGTAACGTATGTTCGTTATAAACGTATTTTACATTCTTCATTCTACTATTAAGATTTATATAACATATTCCTGTTGGTCAAGGAATCGTCAGAAAATACGACACTGTTGGATTAAAAACGGTGTAAAAATAGTCTATTACTTTGATTAACCAAAACATCTTGCAGAAATATTTTCATAATTAATATATCAAATTTTGTTATAAATAACAATTTGATAATATTAACATTATACAAATACGAACAAAATACACTTAAATAAACTGAATATCTTAAATTAACATATAACAAAATAACTCAATATATTAAGCCTGTCTTCATACTCTTTAAGTATAATATTTGCATATAAAATTCATTAGAGAAACATTCCAACTGTTAAATTCATATTACAAAATATAATATTCCCCTACAAAATAAGGATTACTTATACTAAGTGCCTTATAAAACCTGATCTACAAGTTTTGATAACTAGGTATTTGTTTTTTACCGTCATCATTTATCAAACTTTTGTTTAATAGTTTTACCTTTGCGGTACATGTTTGAATAAATAAAGTAAAATGAAAACAGTTCTTTCTTGTATCCAACCCACCGGAGATATGCACCTTGGCAACTATTTTGGCGCTGTCAAAAATTGGGTTGACCTCCAGGTCGATTATAAATGCTATTACGGTGTTGTAGATTACCATGCTATGACAATGCCTTATGATGTTCAGAAACTTCGTACAAATACATGGGAACTAATCACAAATTTAGTGGCAGTAGGCATCAAGCCAGAAAACTTATTTATTCAATCTTTAGTTCCAGAACATACTGAATTAAATTGGATTTTTAATTGCTTTTGTTCTTATGGACAATTGACCCGTATGACCCAATTTAAGGATAAAAGCCAGCAAGTAAAAGATGGTGGGAAAGAGGAATTCATATCTGTAGGTCTTCTTGATTACCCTGTACTCCAAACGGCTGACATACTCATTTACAAAGCAGATTATGTTCCCGTAGGTAAAGATCAAGAACAACACCTAGAATTATCTAGAGATATTGCTCAGAGATTTAATACGCAAGTAGGAAAAGAGTATTTTGTACTTCCAGATGCCCTTTACACTGAAACACCTAAAATAAAATCAACAGCTGATCCATCAAAAAAGATGAGTAAGTCAGCTGGAGAAAAACATTATATCAATGCATTTGCAGATGAAGTTACCATACGTAGACAGATTAAATCAGCCGTCACAGATTCTGGAGATACACCAGAAGGAACAATGGCCGAAGGTGTCCAGAACCTTTTTGAACTTATTAAAGCAGCAGGTTACAAATCCCAACATGATGAATTAATGAACCATTACGCTAGTGGTCATTTA
Source organism: Saprospiraceae bacterium (assembly GCA_041739205.1). Classification (GTDB taxonomy): domain Bacteria; phylum Bacteroidota; class Bacteroidia; order Chitinophagales; family Saprospiraceae; genus OLB9. Next base: position 10,539 of record JBGSOH010000539.1, on the reverse strand, counting down.
AAATATGTGGATTTAAAACAAGTGACCGCAGATGCCTTAGTAGAACTAATATCTGGTTTTACTGAACGTAAAAAAGAGATCGTAGCAGACAAAAAAAGGTTAAAAGATCAAGTAAAACAATCATCTTCTGAAATCAGGAAAGTAGCTCAACAAACCCTTAAAGATGTCAAGGAATTGGTAGGATTGATGAATGTATGACAGTTGATTTGCTTATTATTCTCATCTAGAAATGACTTTAGTCAATAGATTCACGAATTAGATTAGTAGATTAGATTTTGTTTGAATGTCCTGTTATTTCAAACAATCATCTTAATATTTAAAAAAATCTTTGGCAAATAGCCTTAAGGGAATACATCTATTTTTTAAGATTCTTAAAAATATCTGGTAAAAGCTGTCAATTACTACAACAAAAAACCTTAAGTTTGTCTATTAATCAATCTTAACACAATGCCAATGAAAAAGTGGTTTCTACTTTTATCTATATTTTTTTGCCTTCATTATAATGGTATTTCCCAAAATATTATTCTTGAAAAAAATGTCATATCTAGTGGTGCTACAAATAGTAAAAATGATAACTTTATTCTAAATGCTACAATTGGACAGCCAGTTATTGGACTTGCCCAAGAGACAATTATGAAAGCAAACCAAGGATTCTGGTATGTTGTTTCAGATTTTGATGCAGGAAGTTCAAACACAGAAGACTTGCCAATTGGTATTTTGGACCTCACAATTGTCCCAAACCCAGCATCGTATCAAGGAACTTTAACTTTTAATGCTAATGAAAGAATGGCTGTAAAAGTTGATATCATGAATAGTTTAGGTCAAAAAACAGCATTCAACTATAGTGGAGATGTAATGGAAGGTAAAAACATTATACCCATTGACCTTAGTAATATGCTCCCTGGCCAGTACTTCCTAAGCTTAACAGCCAAGGAAAAAATATTTACAAAAAAAATAGTCATTATAAAATAATCATTTGAAACATCTCCTTAAAAAATATAAATACAATAAAATGAAAGTCTTATACAACCTTACATTTCTGCTAATTTTTGTGGTTTCGAGCTTAACAGTTTCAGCACAAGTCCCTAGAACCATAAGTTACCAAGGTGTACTTACTGATCCACAAGGCAATTTAATAGCTGATGGCAATAGAACTATTACACTAAGATTGTATGAGTCACTAGCAAGCACCACACCTTTATATACTGAAATTCATAATGCTGTGGTGGTCAAAGGTATTTTTAATGCCATCATTGGTTCACAATCTCCACTTCCTACAGACCTTTCTTTTGATCGAGCTTATTTCCTTGGGGTAACCATAGATGCAGGTAGTGAATTGTTACCTAGAACTCCTTTAACAGCTGTTCCGTATGCATTAATGGCAAATAGAGCAACGATAGCTGATGGACTTTCTAATAATGCAACTGGAATAGTAACTAGTGTAAATAATCAAGAAGGTGATCTTCTTATCGAAGCAGGTAGTGGCGCAAATATAACATCAAATAATGGCACAATCACCATCTCAGCTACAGGAACAGGTGGCACAGGTATACAAGGTGTTCAAAATCAAGATGGAACCATCACCATCGCAAATCCAACAGGACCAAATGCAACCATTAGCTTAGCAGATAATGCTGTAAAAAGTAATCATATTCAAAACGGAACTATCCTATTAGAAGACATAGCAAGTGGTGTGATTCCTCACCCATCAAACTTCATCATCAATGGTGCACCTGCTGGCGGTGACCTTACAGGCACCTTGCCCAATCCTCTCATTGGATCAGGAAAAGTTACAAGTGGTCATATTCTTGATGGGACAATTCAAGCTACAGATATAGCAAATGGTGTCATCCCAAACACTTCAAACTTCATTCAGAATGGATCAAATGCAGGTGGAGACCTTACCGCTACTTATCCCAATCCGACGATAGGAACTGGTAAAGTAACCACTACTCATATTCTAGACGGAACTATTCAAGCTATTGATATTGCAAATGGAGTCATCCCAAGTTCTGCAAACTTTATCCAAAATGGATCAAATGCTGGTGGTGATCTTACGGGTACTTATCCAAACCCTTTTATAGGTTTTGACAGAGTTACCACATTACACATCCAGGATGGAACCATAAGCCGTGAAGACCATAGTACGATAGGCGTCCCTTTAAACTCAGTATTAAAACTTGTAGGAACGCAATTTGGTGCAACTTGGGAATATGTACCTGCTAAAGTAATAAATGCTGGTGCCGGAATTAATATAGTAGGTAATGCTTTCAATGATGATATTACCATTTCTGCTACCAATAGTGGTGGCACAGTCATAAGCACAGGAACTAATGATCCTAATTTTTTGACGAAATGGACAGCTCCAAATACAATCACAAAATCCACTATATATGAATTAGATGGCAATGTGGGAATTGGGGTAGCACCAGCGACAGCAAAATTAGATGTCAATGGTAATGCTAAAGTCAGAAGCACTGTTGCAAATACACCCGCACTTTTAGCAACTCATACTGGTTCAGGATTGACACAAGGCACAGCTATACAAGGTAATTCCGAAAACGTAGGTGTCCACGGTAGAGTAACAAGTGCTCAACTTTCTACACCTACAGGCATAGGTGTGCGTGGAGATACAGATGCAGGTTCGGGTGTAAGTGGATTTGCAGGACTTGGCGATGGTGTTACGGGTACATCACAGAGAGGTAGTGGTCTAGTAGGAATCACGTCATCATTTGATCAATCACAAGCAGCAGTAAGAGCGGTAAATAATTCAGTAGATGGATATGGTGTTCAAAGTACCGCGGACGGAATTAACTCAGTAAGTGTCTTCGGCTTTAATAAAAGAGGGAAGGCTATTTATGGCAGCGTCACAACAGGAGAAGCGATATATGGTGACAATGAAGACTCCAATACCACGGGTTATGCAGGATATTTCAGAGGAAGAGTACACATGACAAAAGATCTGACAGTTATAGGAAATATTGCCAAAGCATCAAGCACATTCAAAATTGATCACCCTTTGGACCCTGCCAACAAATACTTAAATCATTCGGTCGTAGAGTCACCTGATATGATGAATATGTATAACGGTACCATTGTTTTGGATGGTTCAGGGGAAGCTTTGGTTAAATTGCCGTCTTATTTTGATGCTTTAAATACAGATTTTAGATATTCCTTGACACCCATTGGCGCTTTTGCACCAGTCTATATTAAGGAAGAAGTCAAAAACAATGCATTCAAAATTGCTGGTGGTACACCTGGTCTTAAAATCTCATGGCAAGTAACAGGAATCAGAAAGGATAAATTTGCTGAAAAATATAGAATCATTGTAGAACAAGAAAAGTCAGCAGAAGAAAAGGGAAAATATATGCACCCAGAAGTATTTGGCAAAAGTGTAGAGCAAGGAGTACATTATAAAAGTAGTCCTAGTCATGACTAAATAGGAATCATTTTTTAAAGTGTAAAACTGACCTTTTCGTTATCTAAAGCAAGATATTTTTATCTTTGCAGGATGACAGAAGTAGATATAATAATTGTAGGTGGTGGCGCCGCGGGTTTTTTCTCAGCGATCACTGCTGCTGAACACAATCCTAGTTTGCGAATTATTATTTTGGAGCAATCTAAAGAAGTACTCAACAAGGTGCGTATCTCAGGTGGTGGACGTTGCAATGCGACACATGCTTGTTTTGACCCGAAGGAATTGACAACTTATTACCCGCGTGGAGCAAGGGAATTGCTAGGACCTTTTCACACTTTTGGTCCTACACAAACAATAGAATGGTTTAAAAATCATGGCGTCAATCTAAAAACGGAAGCTGATGGAAGGATGTTTCCCGATTCAGATAGTTCTGAGACGATCATAAGATGTTTTCAAGGCTTGACACAAAAACTGGGTATTAAAGTTATTCAAAATGTAAAGGTAAAAGGATTTAATTATTCGGAAGAAGATGAATATAAATTCGAAATCAACACAGAATCAATCCATTACAAATCAAAACGATTAATGCTAGCCACAGGTAGCAGTCCATTTATTTGGAATATGCTAAAAGAACACGGGTACAAAATCGTAGAACCTGTACCATCACTTTTCACTTTCAATCTCCCTAATAATCCTATTTGCAAATTGATGGGATTATCAGTACCAAAGGTAAACGTTCAAATAAAAGATACCAAAATAAAGACAAATGGTCCTCTGCTGATTACACATTGGGGATTTAGCGGTCCAGCTATTCTCAAAGCTTCTGCTTGGGGAGCAAATGTACTCGAAGAAAAAAAATATGCTTTTGATGCTATTATAGATTGGGTACCTGATGTACATACAGAGCAGATTACAGAATTGCGCGATACAATGGCCAAGAAAAAAGTTGTTTCTAATCCTGTCTTTGGACTACCTTCTAGATTGTGGACATATATGACTGATGACATCATCACCGATAAAGAAAAAAACTGGGCATCGCTTTCAAAAATCGAGTTAAATGCTATCGTTCAAAATCTAAAATCTGCTTCTTTTACAGTCTCTGGAAAGTCAACTTTTAAAGAAGAATTTGTGACAGCAGGTGGTGTGGCATTAAGTCAAATTAATTTTAAATGTTTCGAAAGTAAGATCCAACCAGGACTTTTTATGGCAGGTGAGATATTGAATATTGACGCTGTAACTGGTGGGTTTAATTTTCAAGCAGCTTGGACAGGTGGATATTTGGCAGGTCTAGAAATGAGTAGGTTGTAGAAATATATATACGTTTTGTCCATTATTTTCGTTTTCAGTAGTCGATATCTTTTTTTGACAAAAGATTTACCCTAATTTAGCGTTTCTAAATCAGTTATACCAATATCATGTTATATAGAGTTGTCATTTTCATCAGCCTATTTTTTGCTGCAAATTATGTTTTTGCTCAAGATATCATTTTCGAACGTTCAGATTCTTTAAAAGGAAATCATAGTAAAGAGAGAAAATGGTGGGATGTCACCCACTATGATTTACATGCAAGATTTGATCCTGAAAACAAGACCATTTCTGGTAAAAACATAACATCTTATAAAGTGCTGTCTCCACACCAAACTATGCAGATAGATCTTCAAATACCAATGATTTTGGATAGTGTCACTCAGAATAATCAGAAATGTACATGGACACAAGAAGACGATGCCTATTTCGTCCAACTTCCTAATAAACAAATAGTTGGCGAAATAAATGAAGTTACATTTTACTTTCATGGTACTCCAAAAGTAGCAAAAATGCCACCTTGGCAAGGAGGTATGATATGGCAAAAAGATAACAACAAAAACCCATGGATGTCTATCGCTTGTCAAGGAATGGCGGCAAGTGTATGGTTTCCAAATAAAGACCATATGTATGATGAGCCAGATAGTGTTGCGATGTCAATTACTGCACCTGAAAATCTGGTGACTGTAGCTGGTGGTAGACTTAGATCCATAAAGTCTAATCCTGATGCTACAAAAACCTATCATTGGGCAGTGGTAAACCCAATAAACAATTACAACATCATACCATATATTGGCAAGTATGTCAATATTCAAGATACTTTTCACGGAGAAGGTGGTGTCTTGGACATCAATTATTGGGTACTTGATTACAATAAAGAAAAGGCCACAGAACATTTCAAACAGACTAAATCGATGTTGAGATGTTTTGAATCTTGGTTTGGGAAATATCCCTTTTATGAAGATGGTTACAAACTTGTTGAATCTCCGCATTTAGGTATGGAACATCAATCTGCCATCGCCTACGGCAACCGATTTAATCAAGGATATATGGGAAGGGATTTGTCAGGCACAGGTTGGGGACTGAAGTGGGATTTTATCATCGTTCACGAGTCAGGTCATGAATGGTTTGGAAATAATATTTCAGCGAGAGATGTTGCCGACAATTGGATTCATGAAGGATTCACCGCATATTCAGAAAATCTTTACACAGAATATTTGTTTGGGAAAACAGCTGGAGCAGAATATGTGGTAGGCACTAGAAAAGCAGTCATCAATGACAAACCTGTCATAGGCCCATATGGCGTAAACAAAAATGGATCGGGCGACATGTATTATAAAGCAGCAAATATGCTGCACACCATCCGACAAATAGTAAATGATGACGTGAAATGGAAGGCCTTTTTGAGAGATATCAACAAAACATTTTGGCATAAAACGACCGATACACATGAAGTGGAAAACTACATGTCCAATTACCTAGGTATCAATCTCCAGAAGGTTTTTGACCAATATCTACGAACAACTGAGATTCCTGTTTTGGAATACGTGCAAGATAAAAAGAAACTAAAATATAGATGGAGCAACAGTATTGATGGGTTTGATATGCCTGTAGATGTGATCTCCCAAGGTCAAAAAATTAAAATAAAACCATCAGAAAAATGGCAAACTCTCAAACTAAAAACAGCAGATAAAATTGAAATAGATAAGAATTATTATGTAATTCAGAACCTTCAAAGTATGTAAATAAGAAGAAAGGCATAGTTTTTGATATTAAATAAATATGTAATATTTAAAATACATATTTAGAAGATTTATCACTTAATTTTAACAATTATGTTTATCAATAAAAACATCACTTTCGGTCTATTTTTATGTCTATTTGGCTTGCTGATCACATCATGTAGTCCGTCAACAACAACCAAAAGAAGTTCAAAATATTCGAGTGCTGAAAAACGTGAAAAATCGAATCGACAGAAGACATCTGAAAACAAAAAATATGTCTATCATACAAAGTCAGCTTCTTCGGCAAAAAAAAGTGAAGGCAGTTTGATGACGAGAGATGAAATAGTCTTAAGTGCCATGAAATACACGGGCAGAGACTATAAACCAGGTGGCAAATCACCAGAAACAGGTTTTGATTGTAGTGGATTTACTTCTTTCGTATTCAATTTAAACGGAATCCCAATCTCTGGCTCATCAGATCAGCAAGCGAAACTCGGCAAACAAAAGTCAAAAAATAATTTATTACCAGGCGATTTGGTATTTTTTGGTAACGAAGATAGAATTTCACATGTTGCAATCGTAGCTAGTAATAAATCGGATGAATTAGAAATAGTCCATAGTACGACATCGGCAGGTGTCAAGATAGATAACATATCAAACTCTGAATATTGGAATTCAAGATTTCTATTTGGAGTAGATGTCATATCAAAATAATTTCGATTACCTGAAACTATTATTAAATAAATGAAGTTTTTTAATTGGTTAATAAGTATCTTTACACCTCAACGTAGCAACAACAAAATGTTAAATCTAATTTTATTCGGTCCTCCTGGATCGGGCAAAGGTACCCAAGCTGAGTACCTAATCAAAGAATATGGAATCCTTCACATCTCTACAGGTGATTTATTCCGATACGAAATGGGCAATAATACCGAACTAGGCCTCAAAGCCAAAGAATATATGGCCAAAGGAGAATTAGTACCTGATGAGGTTACCATTGGTATGCTCAAAAATAAAGTCAATGCTAATCCCGAAGCAAAGGGTATCATCTTTGATGGTTTTCCGCGTACTATCCCACAGGCAGAAGCACTTGATGCATTCTTAACAGAAAAAGATACTGAAGTTTCAGCTTTGATTGCCATGGATGTTCCAGAAGAAGAGCTTGTTAAACGTCTGCTCAGCAGAGGTGAGTCTTCTGGTAGAGCTGATGATAAGGATGAAGACATTATCCGAAATCGAATAGCTGTGTACAATTCTGAGACAGCTCCAGTTTTCGAATATTATAATTCAAAAAACAAATCCAAACTTATTCCGGGTACAGGTAGTAAGGATGAGATCTTCAATCGATTGACGACTGTAATTAACGACTTATAAATTTCGTTTAAGTGTTATTTAGCTTTACATTTGTCATTTTCACATAAAATAAAATATTTTGGCTGAACAGAATTTTGTAGATTACGTAAAAATTTGTTGCAGGTCTGGAGCCGGTGGCGCTGGATCTTCTCACTTTTTCCGTGATAAGATGAATAGTATGGGCGGACCAGATGGTGGAGATGGTGGTCGCGGAGGACATATCATATTAAGAGGAAACTCTAATGTATGGACACTTTTAGCTCTAAAATACAAAAAACACGTCATAGCAACTCCAGGAATGCCTGGTACTGGCAATCAAAGTACAGGAGCCAGTGGTAAAGACGTAATCCTAGATGTGCCTCTCGGTACGGTGGCAAAAGATTTTGAAACAGGCCGTATAGAATTTGAAATCACCACACACGATGAGACTAGAATCCTTGCAAAAGGAGGTCGTGGTGGTTTAGGTAACGCCCATTTCAAATCTGCAACCAATCAAACTCCAGAATACTCACAAACAGGGGAAGCTGGTGAAGAAATATGGAAAGTACTTGAATTAAAAGTGCTCGCAGATGTCGGTTTGGTAGGATTTCCAAATGCTGGCAAATCTAGTCTTTTAGCTACGATCACCGCGGCAAAACCTGAAGTAGCCAGTTATCCATTTACTACGCTTATACCTAACCTTGGTATTGTAAAATACAGAGATCATAAGTCATTTATCATGGCTGACATCCCTGGTATCATCGAAAATGCCCATGAAGGTAAAGGTTTGGGACTCAGATTTTTAAGACACATCGAACGTAATTCCGTGTTGCTTTTTATGGTTCCAATAGATGCGGAAGATATCAGCAAAGAATACGACATTTTGCTTAATGAGCTAAAAATGTATAACCCCGAACTTGTAGATAAACCACGTATGCTTGCTATCTCAAAAATAGATTTAGTAGACGAAGAACTCAGAAAATTAATCGAAAAGGAAATGAAAGTAGATATACCATATTATTTTATATCTTCAGTCGCTGAAAAAGGTCTCACTGAACTCAAAGATGCACTCTGGATCATGATGAATAAAGAAAAAGATTAATATCTTACTTCTTGTTTATCAACATATTCATATAGGCATACAATAACCTCACTCCATAACCAGTTGCAGTGCGCATTTTGGCAAATTCACTATCTGAAAAAGCGACACCCGCGATATCAAGATGAGCCCACTTCGGGTGTTCTGATGTAAACACTTCTAGAAATTTTGCAGCAGTAATTGCTCCCGCCACTGGTTTACCACTAAAGTTTTTTATATCCGCAATGTCAGAATGCATATCTGGTGCATAGTCATCCCATAATGGTAGACGCCATACCCTTTCATGGACTGAGTCTCCGGCAGTCGTAAGATCTATAGCCATTTCATCATTATGAGTAAAAATTCCTGAAGTATTATATCCTAAAGCTGCAATACAATTACCAGTTAATGTAGCAAGATCTAATAAGTAAGTTGGGTTGTAATTTTTAAGGATATATGCTAAGCCGTCAGCAAGTACTACCCTACCCTCTGCATCTGTATCAATAATCTCTATTGACTTCCCACTATAAGAATTTATTACATCTCCTGGTCGATAACTATTAGCATCCACACTATTTTCAGCTGCTGGTATGACCCCAACTAAATGTATATCGAGCTTCAATTTTGCAGCCAATTCTACCGCTCCAATAACTGCCGCGGCGCCACCCATATCGCTTTTCATATAGCCCATGTTGGTCGAAGGCTTAATAGAAAGTCCACCAGTATCAAATGTAATTCCTTTTCCTACAAGTCCCAATTTCGGTAATTTCGAATTACTACCTTTGGGTTTATACTCCATTACAATAAGGACTGGTTGGTTTATACTACCTTGACCTACAGCAGTTAATGCATCCAAACCATTTTTTTTCAATTCCTTTGCTTCCATGATCTTCACATCATATCCAAACTCTTTTCCTGACGAAACTACATGTTTCGCAAGATATTGTGGTGTCTTTACATTAGGTGGCAAATCTACTAAATGCATCGATCTAAGTTGTGTCTCAGCTATTTTCAATCCTAATTCCGCTATTTTTACCCTAGACTTTGAAATCACAATATTTATTTCTGGCTCTACATATTTATCACCATTCGTCTTATAAATACCATGATTTATCAAACCCAACCTAGCTCCCAAAACAACATTAATTATTTGGTCATCAGTTAAATTATCTGTAATGATGTCAAGTACCATATCTTTTTTTGCACGTTGTTGGTATACGAAACTTCTATAAAAAGTATATGATTTCGCATGATCTTTTGCTTCGCCTAAGCCTAAGATATAAACTCTTTGATTTTTTTCTGGATGCAGAAAACTGGTCAAATCCTTGCCATTAGTTTTAACATCTATATCATATTTTAATCCGCCATATTCTTTAATAAGATGGTGATCTACCTTATCTTTTGCAAATGCGATTAATATTGTATTAGCCTTTTTTGATGGAGTAGGTTTAAATTGTAGTGACATTATTATATATATTTTAGTATTTATTGTAGTATAACCATTTTAAGGCAAGTGGAAATTGCTCTCCCCAATGTATTTCTTTGTGTTGTCCAGTAGGATTATGCGAAAATATGATATCAAAATCATCGAACCTTCTTTTTTCTTGAAGGATATTTTCCAACCTAAGGACTTGACCATAGTGATTTGCACTTTCCATACCACCAGCATATAAGTAAATATC
>JBGSOH010000577.1:0-11209 GCA_041739205.1 Saprospiraceae bacterium | reverse complement strand
GTGTCATTCCATTTTCCGTAAGGATATCGCTGACAAATAATGGCTTTCAGCTCTTCATCACCTACGATTTTGCCTTGATCTAGATCTGCTATCAATATTTTGCCTGGACTTAGGTTGGCTTTGTAAATAATATTTTCTTGTGGCAATGCTAGTACACCTGACTCAGAAGCCAATATCAATCTGTCGTCATTGGTTAAGCAATATTTAGAAGGTCGCAATCCATTTCTATCCACGGTAGCACCTACCAATACACCATCCGAAAAACAAATAGACGCAGGTCCGTCCCACGGCTCCATCAGTGGCTCATAATATTTGTAAAAATCTTTTTTGTAAGAAGCCATATTTTCATCATTCTGAAAAGCTTCAGGTATCATCATCATCAATGCGTGTGGCATACTGTATCCACTCCTAAACAAAAACTCCAAGACTGCATCAAAATTGCCACTATCCGAAAGCGTAGGGCTACATACAGGCAAAAGTTTTTTAAGGTCTTCTTCGCTAAATATATCAGAAACCAGATCCTTTTCTCTAGCTGTCCACCAGTTGACATTGCCTTTTACGGTATTGATTTCGCCATTATGGGCGATACATCTGAATGGTTGAGCAAGCTTCCACTTGGGCACAGTATTGGTAGAAAATCTAGAGTGCACCAAAGCTATGGCAGAAGTATAATCATCATCACTCAAATCAGGAAAATATTGTCGCACTTGCGATGCTGTGAGTTGACCTTTGTAGATGATCGTCAAGCTCGAAAACGATGCAAAATAAAAGACTTCTTTTAGGAATGGAAACGAAAGTACCACATTACGCACTAAATGATTGCGCAGCACATACAATCTCCGCTCAAGATCTTTTCTGATCACACCACGCTGAATAGGTTGCACAAAAAGCTGCACCATCTTGGGTTCGGTAGCCAATGCACTAGCACCTATCATGCTATTATCTACAGGAACTTCTCTGATAAAAATCAGCTTAAAATAATTTTGTTCCAATATCTGATCTAGAATATTCAGAATCTCTTCATTGAGATCGGTATCTTTTGGTAAAAACAAAAATCCTACCGCATACTCACCTACATCAGGAAGTTGATGTCCTTGAGCAAATGCATATTTCCTAAATAAATCATGGGGAATCTGTGTGAGAATGCCTGCTCCATCGCCAGTATTTTCTTCGCACCCACAAGCACCACGATGCTCCATATTTTCGAGCATGGTGAGGGCATCACGCACTATCATTGATGATTTTTCAGACTTGAGCTGAGCGATGAGTCCTATGCCGCAAGCATCCTTTTCGTATTCGGGCAGGTAAAGACTATGGTCATATTCAGAAGCTGACATATTTAATATTTTATCGTTCAAAATACATCAATCCGAATTTTATTGCTTGTGACTGATGATAAGAGTACAATTTTATATTACATTTACCACATAATACGATAGATTTAAAATATAAATGTCATATTCACCAATAAACTAAATGAAATAGTACACTGTTTATCAATTGTTTAGGTACAAAAGTCATGTTATGCCCATATCGCAATCGGATCAGCTCTTTAATCTCGTAAAATCGCTCACAAAAGCAGAAAAACGAAATTTCACCTTTTATTCTACCAGAATTCAGGATGCCGATACATTGAAATATATCCACTTATTCGAACTACTCGATAAACAAAAAGTGCTCGACGAAAACCAAATCCTAGCCAAACTCAAAGACGTCGATAAAACCCAATATTCTAATCTCAAACGCCACCTGTACAAACAACTCATGGTCAGTCTCCGTATGATTCACATACAAAAAAAGACCGACATCCAAGTACGCGAATACCTCGACTATGTAGATATCCTTTACGGAAAAGGACTTTACATCCAAAGTCTAAAAATCCTAGATAAAGCCAAAGCACTCGCCGAAAAGTCCAATAATGATCTTCTGTCTCTCGCCATCCTAGAGACAGAAAAAAATATAGAATCGCGACACATTACCCGTAGTGGTACAGACATGGTGCCCGATCTCATAGAAAAAAGTGTTGCCAAAATAAAAACCATAGAAGGTGTCACCAAACTGTCCAATATTCGCATCCTCCTCCATAGTCATTACATCAAAAATGGCCATGTCAAAAATCAGGAAGAACTAGATGCCTTTACCACAGAATATGCTTGGGTGCGAGATTATAACCAAGACACTACCCTATCCTATTACGAAAAAATCTACCTCTACCAGTCGCTAGTGTGGTACTACTACATCGTGTTAGACTTCGAGAATTGTCTCATCAATGCCGAACATTGGGTAGCCCTATTTAACGAGTCGCCCGAACTGATCAATGAAGATCCCGATCTCTACATGCGTGGCTATCACTACATACTCACGTGTGCGTACAATCTCAAATATACCGAAAAATACACCAAGTACCTAGACGAACTCGAAGACTTCCGCAACGAGCGATACGGACAGTTCAATAATAATTCGCAGATCATTTCCTTCCTATACGTACACTATGGACGTCTCAACAAATACTTCCTATCTGAACAGTACAGCGATGGACTAAAAGTGATCCCATCTACGCTCAAACGCCTACAAAAATACAAGTACAAACTCGATGCCCACCGTGTCCTAGTTTTCTACTTCAAAATCGCATGGATGCACCTCATGGCAGGCGACAATACCACAGCCATCAAATATCTCAATCAGATATTTAACATGGAAGTAGGCTCCCTCCGTGAAGACATCCAAGGCTACAGCCAACTCATGTTCCTCATGGCGCACTACGATGCTGGCAATTACGAGATCATGGACTACCTAGTAAAAGGTGCCAAACAGTTTTTTGACAAGATGCACGAGACCAATACACTACAGATCAAGACCCTAGCATTTTTCCGCAAGGTGGTGAAGCTACCTATCAACGACCGCAAGAAATTCATACAGCAGTTTTACCACGACCTACAGGCCCTAGAGCAAGACATCTTCGAGCAGCGATCTATGCTTTATTTGGATATTATTAAATGGTTGGGTAGGAAGGTGTGAGAAGGAAGAAGATGATTAATTTATATTGAATAATTAATAATCAAATTAGAGATCATCATTAACTTTAAAAAAGATGACATAAATTCTTTATCAAATAAAAATAAAAAAAATGCACTTGAATAAAAATAATAATAATATCTTTGTCAAAATTTGACAAGTCAATAAAATACAATAATGAAAAGTCCAAATTCAGATCTAGGTAAATACTTTCGACAGCTTCGAAATGAAAAAATGGAGACATTACACCAAGTTGCTAAAGGAACTGATATTGATTCTCCCATGTTAAGTAAAATTGAGAGAGGCGATAGAATTCCGACTCTTGATCAACTTAAAAAATTATGTACATATTTCAATGTAAAAGAAGCAGATATGAAAGTTATGCATACCGCAGAAAAAATAATTAAAGAGTATGGAATTAATGAAACTACATACGAAGCGGTTAGAATGGTTTGTGAACAAATGGTACCTTATATTAAAAAAAATAATAATTTATGAACCCAACAGAATTATATACAAAAGAACATCGAAAACGAAATGGGATTTTCTACACCCCAATGTTTCTTGCCGAATATTTAGCCAAAAAAGTCGTTTTATACTCAAAAGGTAAAACAATCTCATCAATTTTTGATCCCGCCTGTGGTGATAGTATATTATTACAAAGTTTTGCAAATGAGTTATCTAATAAGAAAGTTAGTGAAATTCCAAAAATATTTGGAATTGATAATGATATTAATGCAATTATAAGTTCAACATCAAAATTTAATAGAACATTATTAAGTGAGTTTAATTCAAAATTTATACATGTAGATGGCCTTTTTCCAGTTAAAGGGCGAAATTCAATTGATGGATGGAATGAATTACTTAAAGAGTTAAATTGTGAAAATGGATTTGATTTAGCTATTAGTAATCCACCATGGGGTTCAGTATTAAATTGTTACGATCCAGTTTCTCTTAACTTTAGTTTTGAATTAGCTAAAGGTCAATATGATGTATTTGATTTATTTGTAGAGGTAATTTTAAATAACTTAAATGAAAATGGTGTATTCGGGCTAATTCTACCTGATTCAGTTTTTAGTCAGGAACAAGCACGGTTCAGAAGATTGCTCTCAAAAAATACGACTATTAATCTAATCGCACGATTGGGAGAAAAAATATTTCCTGAAATAAATAGGGCTTGTGTAATTATTGTGGGAACCAAAACTAAAGCCCACGCCAATCATCAAGTAGATTGTTTTCGTCTATCCTCAGATTTTAAAAAGGAAGTTATTGCAAGTAAATTATCATTGGAAGATGTAGAAAGAGAGCTGCTACACAAAGTTCCACAAAGTAGATTTTCTGAGAACGATAACTGTGTTTTTGATATTGATTTAAAAGCAGATGAACAAAAAACGTTTGATAAAATACAGAAAAATAGTTTGCCTGTTAAGCATTTCGTAAAGAACACAAGAGGGGCTGAAATTTCTAAAAAAGGGATTGTGTGTCAATGTCCAAAATGCAACCACTGGATGCCTTACCCAAAATCAAAAGAACCCAAATGTAATAATTGCAATATTGCATTAATAATTGAATCTGTTGTAAAAGAAAAAATTATTCTAAGTCACAATGGAGTTGGGAATATTAAACTTAAAGTAGGTGAAGATTTATATAGGTTCACATCTATATCCAAAAGTTGGATAAACACCTCGAAAGAAGGTATCAACTATAAAGATTTGGAAATTTACAATGGAGATAAGATTCTTGTCAGGAAAACAGGTGTTGGAATTACTGCAAGTTTGGATTATGAGAATTCAGTTACTAATCAGGTAGTTTATATTCTTAAATTAAATCGTACTGTTGAAAAAAGTTTGTCGTTAGAATTTGTTTTAGCAGTTCTTAATTCAAGAGCAATGACATACTACCTTATTAAAAAATTTGGAGAAAATGAATGGAAAAGCCATCCATATTTGACACAAACAATGCTCGTTAATTTGCCTTTTCCTAAAATTGACTTTAATTCAGAAAATGTAAAGAGTTTAATAAACCGTGTAACAGAAATTGTTAGATGCGAAGTTTCTCAATCAAAAGAAAAGAACATTACAAAAGAGAATGACCTATTTATTGAGAGGGTTGTTGCTTATTTCTTCAAATTAAATCAAACCGATTATAAGGCAATATTTGATACACTTAGTTCTTCGGAACAACTTATTCCTATCAAGAGATTGTTGAATTGTAATACAAAAGAGATATTTAATATAAATGGGATTTAGATACATCGGCTCTAAGGATAAACTTTCTAATTTAATAATTTCCGAAATTAAGTCAACCAAAAAGGGAGCGAATCATATTATCGACTTGATGGCAGGTACTGGTCTTTTTTCCTTGGCTCTCCGTGAACAAGGTTTCAAAGTTACAGCTGTTGATGTTATGACCTATTCGTTTCATCATCTTAATGTTCATTTATTTTTGGGGGAAGCCCCTGAATTCAGTGGGATAGATGTAATTAGGAATATTGAAAAATTCAAAATTCAAAACTTGTTCGAGAGTAGCAATTATGAAACAATATTAAATTATTTGAATAGTTTGAAACCTGTTAACGGCTATTTTTATAATGAGTTCAGTCCTGATGGGGAACCAACAAACACAAATAGACCACGAAAGTATTTTTCATCAAAGAATGCTGCAAAAATTGACGCAATCAGAAAAGAAATAAAAAGCCTTAAGAAAAAAAAGATTGTTACTGAATATGAGCATTCTCTTTTACTACATGATTTGATTATGGCTGTAAATGACATTGCAAACATCGCTGGAACTTATGGTCATTACTTATCAAAGTTTGTAAAGAGGGCAGAAAGTCCGATTCATTTATACCCTACATCCTTTTCAAATGTAGGAAAATTGGAAGGACATAAAGTTTATAGAGGATATGCAGAAGATGTAGCAAGTGAATTGACAGGTGATATTTGTTACATAGACCCTCCTTACATTAAACGACAATATGCGGCAAACTATCATATTTTAGAAACTATTGCAAGAGAAGATGAGCCTGAAGCAATAGGAGATAGCGGATTACGACCATGGAGAGACCAATATTCAAACTTTTGCTCAAAAGTCAAAATCAGAAGTTCGTTTGATAAAATACTTACTCAAATAAATTGTAATGATTTTTTAATCAGCTACAGCGAAGATGGATTACTTCCCATTGATGAATTGATTACTTTTTTATCGGATTATGGTAAAGTTGTAAAAAAGGATATTAAGTATAAGCGTTTCAAAAGCAGAACTGATGTTATTAAGAAAGAAACAACGCTGAATGAGTTCCTTATTCACTTACATCGCAACTAATCATGAAGTGTTTCCTCTACTGTTGTAACATGTTCGGGATGCCATGTGATTGTATATACAACTCCATTTATAGTAATCGGTAGTTGACCATTCACGATATTATTGAGATTGATTTCTGATACTTCAGCATAATGCAACATCTTATGAATTAATGGGCTTATAACAATAGCATTTGCATAAGCGTCAGAACCGCTGTCTCCCAGAGGGATTAAGTGATGAACTTCTGAATAAAATTCACCATTTCTTTTTACAAAAGTGAATTTCTCTCCTGTAATTTGACATCTTCCACCATAAAGATTTTTTAAATTTCTAACCAAACGATTATTCCTTTGTCGGATTCGCATAACTCGGTTGACAAATTCAGGCTGAGTATTATTATTTATTAGTTCTTGTAATCGAGGAGAAGTATCTTGTAGTTCTAATTCGTCTTCTATGTCTTCTTCAGTTGGAATGTCGTTAACAATAGTGGTAGCGTTAAAATGAAATGGCCAAATGTTATTTGCTGTATCAACAAATAACCTTCTTCGGAATTTTAAATAACCTGCTGCATCATCAGTAAACATTGTGCTTAATGTAGCATTACCTACCCAATTGGCAGGCATTTGGTCTTGTAAAAACCAACCTGCCCAAAATTCACCATCTGAAGTTTTAACTATATAGACAACAAGGTTTTCTGTGTCGGGATTAAAGTTTACGGGAAATCCATTTAAAGGACGCCACGCAGGAACCCGTTTACCAAACTTACTATTTTCTGGAAGTTTTTGTAATGCTACAGCACATCTTGTAGACGCTCTTTGATATATCTTTAAATCTATTGATTGGTTGAGCCCAAAACTATTTACATCAAATTCCCAATAAGGTCCTTTGGCAGCGACTCCAGTAGGTGGACCAATAAAACGAGTCCAATCAGCAATTGAAACACTCTTTATTGGTATATCAAAATATGATTGACCACCACCGCCAGGTTCTTCTCCACCTACTTTATTTATGTTAAAAAAGTCGGAGTTGGTCATTCTCCTAAAAACTAAACTTTCAACTCTTTTTTCCATTAGAATAAACTTTTTATATCAACATCAAGTGCCTTTGCTATTTTTTCAATATTTGTTAAGGTTAGATTCTTTTCAGCCCTTTCAATCATACCTATATAAGTTCGGTGAAGGTCTGCTTTGTAAGAAAGCTCCTCTTGCGATATTCCTCTCTGTTTTCGGATTTCTCTTACTTTATCCTCAAACGTAACAAGAATTTTTGTTTTGACCATAAAGAAATAATTTGGACAAAAGTAGCTTTGTTGTCAGGATTACACCACATACTATAGTTAGCATTCTATAATATTGCATAATTTAATTTAGTTTTATTGACAAATAGCCAATATTTCAACAAGTCAGTAGTATTTTTTATTGATTCCACATCTCACTCCAACCTAAACCTAACAGGTAAAGTATACAACACTCTCACAGGTTTCTCATTTTGGTATCCAGGATTCCATGGGGGCATATTAGTTACGACTCGTATGACTTCTTCCTTTATACTTTGACAAATACCTTTTAACACTTTGACATCGACTACACTCCCATCTTTGTCTATGACATATTGTACGATGGCATCTCCAGACACATTGTTTTCTCGTGCATCCCTAGGATATCTTAGGCTTTTGTACACATATTGCAACATAGTTTGATCTGTACATTTTTTCCTTTCCATTAGATCTTCTTCCATACAGGAAGCTATCATGGGCAATACTTCTTTGACCGTTATTTTCGTCTTTTGCCTTGTCTCAGAGAGTATTGTGTCCGCACGGTACAGCCCTTCATTCACTACCATACCAAGCGAGTCATACTCTATGAATGGACCATCTTTCTGGTTATTTGTGTAATGATAAATGGCAAATAATTCTCCTTTTTTATTTATTTGCTTCCACTCACCTTCTTTTTTTCCATTTTTGTATATACCTTTACTACTACTTTTGTACCATTCTCCTATTTCCATTCCATCTTTATATTGACCTTCGGCTACGAGTGTACCGTCATCATACCATTCTTTGTATGGACCATTTTTTTGTTTAGTCACTTTATCATATTGATAGTAAAGAGTCATCTGTCCCGTCTCAGGAAAAAACTGTCGAAAGACATGGCTTCCATCTAGCTTCCTGGAGATTACAGTGTGGTAATTCGTTAATACTTCTCTTTCGTCACTATCCAAAAACCTATTGTACTTACCCTTAAACGTTGGTATCTGCGACACATGACAAGATAAGATCATAGTTAGTGTAATGATGCAAAAAAGTAAATTCTTCATGATTCAAATTTTGCACAAATATAATTAAACTGATCATATCCAAATAGTCAGGATTAACTTTATATAGATTTTAGCAAAGACATAGTTGTTCTTGAACAACAGTACACCATTTCTAAACATCATAATTTTTTTTTACGAGCCACGCAGCAGAACTACATAAAAAACGCTAGTCTTAACCATACTAATATAAAGCTACTAAATATATCGTCCCTAAGGGACTAAAAAATTAACCTCTATTTTTTCTACCAATATGCCGTACCTAATGGTACTTTACACAATCAGCCATAACAATAGAAATTCATTAAGAAATATTAGCAATCTTGGACAGCTTTATAGGCATCAACACGAAAAAAAGTGGCAAAAAATAACTTTTATAAAATATACAAAAAAGTTATTCTTTCAAGCTTTTTAAGATTATTTTTGCATTATGTAAAGTTATTTTAGGATTATTTAATTAACCTGTGTAGCTATTTTAGGACGAGACATAATAAAAAGCTCTCCCGACGTTGTCCCGACCTTCCCCCGACGTTCTCCCGACCATGTCCCGACGTTCTCCCGATGGAACACCGTAGGAACTCCATAGATACTCCATAGATACTCCGTACTTACTCCGTATCAACTCCCTACATGCTCCGTACACGTTCCGTATGTAATCCCACCACATTCCCACCGAGTTCCCACTAGATCCCACTAGCGTCGACTGATGCATTAAAGTATCATATACAAAATGACCAAATTTTCAAATAACGCAAAGCCCCAAATGAATACAGGGTTTTAAGACATTTTCCACATCGAATTAACGTGTAAATATATCGCCCCTACGCGACTAGGTGCGTGGGTGTTATTCTTTTTTCTACCTATATTTCTTTTGACCAAAATTATAATCTAAGTGCCCCTTAGTGAAACCTTTAGTTTCCTTAGTGGTAAAATTTCCAAGGTAATAATTAAATTATTGGGGAAAAATATATCGTCCCTGCGATTATGTGTCAGGGTGTTATTCTTTTTTCTACCTATATTTCTTTTGACCAAAATTATAATCTAGGTGCCCCTTAGTGAAACCTTTAGTTTCCTTAGTGGTAAAAAAACATTTAATCACCCATTAAATCGGATACTAAACATTGCAGGGACAAACTCCCATCACTTTAGCGGCTTATACAACTCCGCAAATATGATCAACTTCTGCATCATCCACGAATAGAATAAATCAACCAACACTTCTTTGGATTTATGTACTTTAAGTGGTTGGCCAAATTAATTAATTAGCTAATGTGGGTTGAATGAATTATAGAAATCTTTTAACTTAGAGTATGGATTCTGAAGGAATTTCCTTTTAACAGGCATCCTATCTTAATCATTTAGTTGTACCAATATCATGGTCAAATACTATTGAGAATTCTATAAAACCCTAGATATCCCCTATGTAGACTTAACTCTATTCAAAATCAAGAATTATTATCCTTCAATTTCATATTACACATATGATTGTTTGAAAAATAATTTTCGCTTAACCTAACTTTGCTTATTAAAGTGAAAACCGCACAACTTCCTATCCCTTTTTCTCTATCTCTTTCAGACTTTCCATTCTATTTCTTACCAAGAAGTCATCTATTGTCTCGAAGTGCTCAATGACCCTTTTATCCTTAAATTCAAATACCTTCTCAGCTAGACTTTGCAAGAAATCTCTATCGTGAGATACTAAGATTAGCGTCCCGTCAAATGCAAGTAAAGCTTCCTTTAGTACATCTTTTGATTTGATATCCAAGTGGTTGGTAGGTTCATCTAGAATGAGTAGATTCACAGGTTCTAAAAGTAGTTTCACCATGGCCAATCTCGTCCGCTCTCCACCCGACAACACACTTACTTTTTTGTCGATATCGTCACCAGAGAACATAAAACATCCTAGTATATTCTTCAACTGTGTCCTTACTTCTCCTTCAGCTACCTCATCTACCGTCTGAAATACGGTGAGCGATGGATCTAGTAGTGCTGCTTGATTCTGAGCAAAATAACCTACTTTGGCATTGTGTCCTAACTCACATTTCCCTTCAAAATCTATCTCTCCCATGATGGCTTTGATCATCGTAGATTTACCTTCACCATTACGACCGACAAAGGACACTTTTTGTCCACGCTCGATGGTCATATTGGCATCTTTGAATACGATGTGATCGCCATAACTTTTGGACATATGCTGCACAGTCACAGGGTAATCTCCCGATCTCAATGATGGTGGGAATCTGAGTTTCAAAGAAGAATTGTCGATCTCATCTATCTCAATGATAGTCATTTTTTCTAGCATTCTCTCTACAGAGTTCACTTGGTTTGCTTTGGAGTAAGTACCTCTGAATCGCTCAATAAACAATTCACTTTCAGCTATTACTTTTTGTTGTTCTTTGTAGGCCCTTACTTGAGCAGCACGCCTTTCTTCTCTGAGTTGTAAGTAATGTGAGTAATTGGCCTTGTAATCATAGATTCTACCCATGTTCACTTCTATGGTACGATTGGTGATATTGTCGATAAATGCCTTATCGTGGGATATTACCATAACGGCTTTTGCCTTATTGATCAAGAAGTT
>JBGSOH010000507.1:0-12824 GCA_041739205.1 Saprospiraceae bacterium | reverse complement strand
GATCAAAAAGCAGATTCAAAATACCGAAAGAAGTATAGAAAAACTTGAAGGTGAAATCCAATTGTTAGAAATAAAATTGGCTGATCCGAATTTCTATAATGATCCTAAATTTATGGAGACCAATAAAAAATATAAATCACTCAATGATGATTTGGCTGCAAAAATGCTAGAATGGGAAACTTTATCTTTTGAATTAGAAGGTATGTAGTTTTTGTACTAACTGCCGATATATCCAAGATCACATTTCAACCGATAATCTTCAAGGAGCTGAAAAAAGTATGGTACAGCTAAATTGCTGTAAGCACAAGTAGAGTTGAACAACAATACAATACCTATATTCTTTTCTTTGTCAAAAGCAATTTCCGTTCTGAAACCATTAACCAAGCCACCATGGTAAATCAAGTTGTTATTCTGTGTCTTTATAATTCTCCAACCTAACCCATAGGACGAAGATATTGTTTCTGGCCATTTGTTAAAATATTTGTCATCATCAGACGTGCTGATATATGGCGTAAAAGCAAGTGAAAGGGCAGTTGGTGTGATGACATAAGGATAGTATCCCATAACTGCACCTAACCATTTTTTCATATCTACGATCGGCGCATTAACACCACCTGCAGATGGGACATTGTAGTAATGCGGACTTAGCTCTACAGCTTTAAATCCATGTTTATTTCCATTGTATTTATGACCACTACTATAATTGGTGGTACTAGTAATCGCATCAAATGTGCAAGAGCTGCCACACATTTCTAAAGGCGAAAAAATATAATAATCAAGTGCGTTTTGGTATGACATGTTGGTCGCTTTTTCTACAACCCTTTCTATCAAACCGAATGCAGCATTTTGATAAGCATAAGCTTTACCCGTACTATCACGTGGTGCGATGCTATTCAAATATTTGATAATAGTAGGGATGTCTCTATTTTCGTCCACTAGATTGGAAAAAGCATGTTCCGTAAGACCAGATGTGTGTGTGAGAATATGTTTGACTCTGAGTACTTTATCTGGAGTTTTAGCTTTTAAGGTCAGTTCAGGGATGTACATAGAAATTGGGTCGTCGAGATGTAGTAAATTTTTATCAATTAGGATGGATGCCAAGATGCCAGCAAATCCTTTAGACACAGAGCCTAATCTAAATACAGTTTCTGAGTCAATTGGTGCATTTGTAAGTAGAGATTTAATGCCATATTGTTTTTCGAAAATGACTTCATTGTTTTTTAGAACTAATACTGCTACACCTGGGCAACTGTATTTTAGAAGATTGGTCTGTATTTGTAAATCAATTAATCTATTGAGTGCAGTATCCACTTTTATGGTCGGTATTTCTGCTATTTTTGAAATAACATCTTTTTTTTTTTTCCGAATAAATATAAATCAGAAAAGCTAAAAAACTAATAAGTGAGAGTATAGTAATTGCAGGAACGATACTGCTTTTTATGTTCATTTGGTAATATTTAAAAAGAACTTTCGAGTACTTATCCAAAGTAATAATCATCGAAAGCAGTAAATGCTTCTAAAAGGTTAAATGATGTCAGGGAATCAATATGTAAAAAAATCAAAAGGACACTAAAAGCATTGATTTGACCTTTGAATACATATTAAAATAATTGCAAATATATACTTATTTTGTAAATTATTACCTAATGTAACTCTTTTTGCCAAATGAATATTACATTTACATTCATATTTTAGATAAATACGCTAATTTGAACGCATAATATAACGCCACATTTGATATGCAGCAGATTCTAGAAGACATTTTGTTTGATGTAAAGAACCAGCCTAATACTGGATCGATAGCTACTTATATACCAGAATTGGCAAAAATTGACCCTACGAAATTTGGATTATATTTAAAGTTTTTGGATGGATCTGCTTATTCTATTGGTGATTGTTTGGAAACATTTTCTATCCAAAGTATTTCAAAAGTATTCGCAACAGCACTTTTATTTTCTAAGATTGATGACAAAATGTGGGATCGAGTAGGGAAGGAACCATCAGGCAATCCATTCAACTCACTTGTTCAGTTGGAATATGAAAAAGGCATTCCTCGCAATCCATTGATAAATTCAGGTGCTATTGTAGTGGCTGATATGCTCATAGATGTATTTAAAGCCCCTAAGATTGATTTTCTAAATTTCATCCGATACTTGGCATCAGATCAGACAATTGGCTATAATATGTCCGTTTACGAATCAGAAAAAAATACTGGTTATAGAAACATAGCTTTAGCTAATTTTATAAAAAGCTTTGGTAATATTCACAATGATGTCAATGAAGTTTTGGATTTTTATTTTCTAATGTGTTCCGTGGCAATGAGTTGTGAGCAATTAGCAGAGTCGTTTTTGTTGTTTGCAAATCATGGTGTGCATCCAATATCAAATGAAGCAATCATGACTGTGAGTCAGACTAAAAGGATGAATGCACTTATGCAAACATGTGGATTCTATGATGAAGCAGGAGAGTTTACTTTTAAAGTGGGACTGCCTGGAAAAAGTGGTGTAGGAGGTGGAATTGTAGCCATCCTACCAAAAAAATATAGTGTAGCAGTCTGGAGTCCGATATTAAATGTGAAGGGTAACTCTGAATCAGGTATGAAAGCCCTAGAATTATTAACAACAAAAACTGGTTTTTCAATTTTCTAAATCATTCGTAAGATGACAGATATCAACAGTATACAAATAAATTTTGATGAAAATCAAGTGCTATTACTAAATATCTGCTTAGGATTTTTGATGTTTGGTGTTGCATTAGACTTGAAATTGTCAGATTTTCGCTATGTTCTAACAAATAAAAAAGCTGTACTTTCTGGTGTGATTTCTCAGTGGTTCCTATTGCCCATTCTTACAGTATTATTGGTATGGGTATTTCAACCTGTATATAGTATTGCACTCGGTATGATACTGATAGCAGCATGCCCAGGCGGTAATGTATCCAATTATGCAGTACATCTTTCAGGAGCAAATGTAGCACTTTCGGTAGTGTTGACGATGATTTCTACCATATTTTGTGCGTTGTCCACTCCATTTATTTTCGCACAATTACGAAAGTTTATTCCCGAAGGTCATGCTGGAGAGATTATATTTGATATTAGTTTTATAAACATGATATCAACTATTGTGCAACTAATATTAGTGCCACTCATTCTTGGTTATATTTGTGTTACATTTTTTCCTAAGTTAATAGATAAGATAAAAGGTGTTGTTAAAAAAATGAGCTTACTTATTTTTATTGGATTTGTGGTGGCTGCTGTTGCTGGAAATCTGGATAATCTTAAGAATTATATTGGATTAGTTTTTTTTATAGTGTTGATTCATAATGGATTGGCACTTGCTGTTGGATACTTTTTTTCAAAATCAATTATGAAGCTACCCTTTAATGATGCAAAAGCTATCTCTATAGAAACAGGCATTCAAAATTCAGGATTAGCGCTTATTCTGATATTCAATTTTTTTGACGGAATGGGTGGTATGGCTTTAATTGCTGTTTGGTGGAGTATCTGGCATTTAATATCTTCCTTGACCATAGCTACTTGGTGGAAAGGTCGTAATAAGACCGTGGTATAGAAGAGTTGTTTTTGGTGTAGTGGGATTAATTACAATTTAAATATCAGTAAATAAATTGATTATATATTTGTAATTGTATAATTTTAATTTTATTATTGACTTCATTTTATATTTTAAGGCTTTTCTTAGATAATTTCTAATCGGAAATAAGTAATAATCTATTTGATTGAATGAAAGTCGATATAATTTACGAATGTTTAAATCTTATCTAAATAAATGAACTATTTGTTAGAAATATTATACCATATGGATCGTAAGGCCATATATTTGCATCATCAAACGTGATAAATTAAGAATAGTTTTTGAAATTTTGGTCAGACAAATCGTATTTGTAATTTCATTTAATGTTTTTACAGATTACCACAACATTGTGAGGTGTTGAAATTGGCAGACATGCCCTCCTGTCTCGAGGGTGGAGATCACATGATAAACGAACGGTATATTTGGATTGGCGTTACTTCAATCCTAATACACTCTAGCTAAATGCTCCGTGGAGGTTCGAATCCTTCTCTCACAGCTTTTTTAGAAGATACATTGAGAAAAGACAAAAAGTACTTTTTTCTGAGTGTATTATATTTGAGAGAACAATCTATTATAACATTGTGAGGTGTTGAAATTGGCAGACATACCCTCCTGTCTCGGGGGTAGGGATCACGCGATAAACGAAAGGTATGGGTTGACCACACAATTCCGGTCTTCGGAATTTGCCTTTTGGCTAAGTGCCCTGTGGAGGTTCGAATCCTTCTCTCACAGCTTTTTGCATTAATATTTACTTTTGAACCAAAATTGAGTTCAGTTTGATTGTTTTTGGTTTAAATTTTTGCAAAGCTGATATTAAATTTCTACTGTAATTTGAAGTAGTGTATTAATTTATACTACTTTTTTTTTGTCCATAATTGAAGAAAACTTACTTTTAGACTTTCGTTATCATTTTGCTCTTTTTATACAATAATACACCAACTGAGAATATGCAGAAATACAGAAATATTTTTGTGGCAGCAACGAGTCAGCATGTAGGCAAAACAACATCTACCTTGGGCCTTGTATCCACATATATGAAAAAAGGGTTAAAAGTTGGATATTGTAAACCAGTGGGGCAAAAATTTTTAGATATACAAAATCTTAGGGTAGATAAGGATACCATTTTGTTTGCAGATTTGATCAATTTTGAAATTGTACCCGAACTGCACAGTCCGGTCATTCTAGGTCCTGGTGCTACTGAGATGTATCTAGACGAACCTGAAAAATTTGATTTAGAACACATTCTACTGAACGCACAGAAAAAACTAGCGCTTGCTAACGAACTTATTATATATGAAGGTACAGGACATCCAGGAGTAGGTAGTGTGGCCAATTTGTCCAATGCCAAAGTTGCAAAATTGCTCAATGCTGGTGTGGTAATGATCGTAGAAGGTGGCGTAGGAAGTACGATCGATATGCTCAATATGACTACTTCCTTATTTAGAGAAGAAAACGTACCCATCATAGGTGTCATTATTAACAAAGTGATACCAGAAAAGATGGATAAAGTGCGACATTATGTAGGTAAATGGCTTGATAACCAAGGGCTTCCGTTATTGGGATTGATGCCATATGAAAAAACATTGGCATATCCACTCATAAGATCAGTAGCCGAAGCAGTAAAAGGTGTAGTAACCTACAATGCAGATTTTGTGGATAACAAAGTGGAAAGTATCATTGCGGGATCTTTGATTGACCTGAAAGAATTGAAGAGTTCGCAAGATTTATTACTGGTGGTCGCTACTCGTTCTATAAATGAAGCTATCAAAAAAATAGAGTTTATGGCTCACCATAACGGCATAAAGAATTGTCCACTTTCAGGCATTGTAGCGACTGGAGAAGGTCAAATGGATCGACACACTATTAAATATATAGAAGAAAATAATTTGCCACTTATCAGGACAGAATTTGATACTTATGGTTCTGTACTACGCATAAGTAAGATAGAAGTGAAGATAAATCGTAGTACACCGTGGAAAATAAAAATGGCCATTGACCTTATTGAAAACAATATCAATTTAGACATGATCCTAAATTCCAGTAGATTATAGTGGCTGGTTTTGGGCCGTTAAAATAAAATAATTAATAATTTTTGAATTTGATTTTAATTTTTAACTAGGATTCATTATCATTGCGATGAGTTATAAAAATTCGGGTTATAAATTAAATAATCTCTAATTAAAGTATATATGAAGCCAGTTAAAAGTGTAGTTCAAAAGACAATTTGCCTGATCTTGGGAGGAGGTGCAGGTACTAGACTTTACCCATTGACCAAAGATAGGTCAAAGCCAGCGGTTCCGATAGGTGGAAAGTATAGGTTAATTGATATTCCGATTTCAAACTGTCTGAATTCAGGCTTGTATAGAATTTTTGTTTTGACTCAGTATAATTCTGCATCCCTAAACAAACATGTAAAAAACTCATTTCATTTTGATAATTTCTCTAATGGATTTGTAGATATTCTAGCTGCGGAACAGACGAGTAATAATATGGAGTGGTTTCAGGGTACGGCAGACGCAGTCCGCCAATCTGTAAGAAACTTTGCTTATTACGATTTTGATTATATACTTATTTTGTCAGGCGATCAGCTGTATCAGATGGATATAGAAGAAATGCTTATCAATCATGTGGAGCAATCTGCTGACGTGACGATAGCCACAATCCCTGTTGTAGCGAGTGATGCGACTTCCTTTGGTATCATGAAAGTCAATGAAGATGGCAAAATTAAAAGTTTCGTAGAAAAACCCAAAATGGATGAGCTTTCTGATTGGTCATCTGAAGTGACAGATGACATGAAGGCCAAAGGTAAAATTTATCTCGCATCCATGGGGATTTACGTGTTCAGTAGGCCCGCTTTAAGAGCATTACTAAATGATAATCCTAGTGCATTAGACTTCGGAAAAGAACTCATACCAGATTCGATCAATAAGGGTATGAACGTAGTAAGTTATGCATACGATGGATATTGGACAGATATAGGAGATATAAAATCATTCTTTGAAGCGAATATTGCTTTAGCAGATGATATTCCTGAATTCAATATGTTTGATAATGAAAACAAAATATATACTAGAGCTAGGCTTTTACCACCTGCGAAGTTTTCAGGTGTCACATTTAGCAAAGCAATTGTAGCCGAAGGTTCGATTGTGCACGCCAAAATGGTCGAAAATTCGATATTGGGTATTAGGTCAAGAATAGATTTTGGTACTATTGTCAAAAACTGTTATATCATGGGCAATGACTATTTCGAATCGCTCGAAGATATGTCTACACCAGGCAAGATACCTATGGGGATAGGTAAAGACTGTTATATTGAAAATGCCATTATTGATAAACATGTTAGGATTGGTAACAATGTATTGATTAGGGGTAATGATAGCTTGGAAGACGTGGAAAGCGAGCATTATGTGATCAAAAAAGGCATTGTAGTCGTCAATAAAAACGCCATCATACCAGATGGCACTATCATTGGTTATAAATAAAATAGCTTAAAATATTTAGGTATAGGGTATAATTTCTAAATAATTTTAGCTGTTAGGAATTCTTTTTTTAGATGATTTCTGTCATATTTGTATGACGTTATCTAGTGTAAATTTATGCTAAATAATAGAGATATGAATACGGAAACAACCCTAAAAAAGATAAACACATCAAAAATCATTTATGTGTCCCCTGATGACAGTATTTCAAAAGTTGAAGAGATTTTTGATACAATGCCTATCCACCATGTATTAGTGTTGGATGGAGAGATGTTGGTAGGTGTCATAAGCAAATCAGATTTGCTTAAAATGTACAAGGATCACATCACCAATGGTATATTGCCAAATCGAAGCGAGATTAAAGCTAAGCAAATCATGACATCAGATTTGATTACATTAGATGTAGATGATACCATTGGGCTTGCAGCTGACATATTTTTATCAAATAAAGTGCATTCCATTCCATTGTTTGATGGTAATAAGCTAGCAGGAATTATTACGAATCATGATATTATCAAATACTGTTTTACCCTTTAAGACAGTTATAAATTTTGGCTTCATAGCTTGTGATATCTGAGTAATTTACATTTTTCAGCAGTTATGTCAAAAAAAAAGAGAGTCAATTCGGTCGACTCTCTTTTCAGATGTTTTGAATTTTAAAAATCTTTTGATCTTTATCTATTCATGTATTTAATAATCAACTAAAACTATGCCAAACTATTATTTTACAACAATTAATTTGTGTGTACTTACTTCATCATCAATAGTTACATTTACATTGTATATACCCGCAGGCACTGTATTAAGTAAGATATTCGCATCTGCATGATTGTCTTGGATGGTAGATTTGAAGATGCCACCACTTATCACTCTTCCAGATACGTCTAGTAAATCAACATTTACTTTTGCTCCTGATGCTGCATCAATACTAAGATTGAAAAAACCACTTGCAGGATTTGGATAGATTTGAACCAAATTCACAGTTACAGATCTACTAACAGTCGTATTTTCTGATTGTAGTGCAAGATTAGCTGCATTTAATTGATTTACACTTATTTTAGGCTCTATGCTTCTAACTTCTTTACAACCTCTACTGTCAGTGATTTCTAATGTATATACACCTACATTGTCTGCGCTAATTGATTTGATTTTTATATCTTTATCGTAAGATTTAAAGCCATTAGGACCATTCCATTCATATGAAAAAGGACCATATTGTAGGGCATCATTTAGCTTTACTTCAAGATCTAATTGTTGTTTTGTGACTTTTGATGATATTGCCTTTACTACTTCAATAGTAGGAGTAGGTGTAGGTGTATTGCCAGCGTATTTCTGTTCAATACCACCCATTGTAAATCCATTGCTGAAATCACCACCAGACATACCTCTTTCAGAGGAACTTAAGTGTGTTCTTACATCATATATTTTGATATCTGCGCCACAATTGGCCACGGAATTAACTTTAAAGCTAAATAGTTTTACAGCATCTCCTTCTTTTAAGTTATTGTAGAAAGAAGAAGGTGACAAATTTGGGATGATTGACACGTAGTCATTAAAAGGGTCTGTAAAAGGTTGCTCTTTAACGTTAGACACTGTCCAAGCAGCTGCTTTTGATCCTTCGTAATTTTGATTGTTTTGTAATGGCATATAGCTCTTTACAACTTCAACATTACTACCGCTTGGTACTACTACCGTAAACTGAGCATTTAATTGAACTCTTTCTCTCATGGATGTAGCAGTTCCTTTTTTGACCAAAAGATAGCCATCAAAAAGGTTGGTCACAGTGTTAAATTTAACCTGATAATTTATTTGGCTAACTTGTGCGTTTACAAATCCTGCTGTCAGCATTAGAGCAAAAACTGTAAATAAAGACTTAACTTTCATATTGAAAAGGTTTGTTTTGGGATGAACATTAAAATGTACTTTTATATGACACAAAAATACTACCCTTACCCTTATTCAAGAATCATACCAATCAAATATTTTTTTATGTCATATGTTCTTGATTTCAGGTTACTGAACATTTGTTGTATATTAGTCTTTAGATATATTAAATATTATCTTAATTTATACAGGATACGTTATTAATAGTTTGAATCTAAATTCTTAGTTTTGCTTTATTTCTAAATGACATTAATAATTTTTGTAATATTTTTTTAAATTATTGATGAAGTGCATAAGATTGGGAGTAAATATTAATTAATATTAGATAACAAAATAACCTTAGAAGACAAATTGAATGTCTACTTCATTATTTTTGATCTCAAATGCTAGATATGGGAGTAATGATTTAATGATGAAAAGATCACTAGAATTACATCGTGATGAATAGTAAAACAAATTTCAGCTGGGTGAATAGAGTTTTTTTGAATACAAATTTTAGAGCAGTTACATTTTCAATAAGGTAGTTAACATTCATGTGAAGATTTGTATAAATAAAAAAGCCCGTGTAAGACGAAAACACGGGCATTACTCAATTTAATAACCAAAACTCATATACTCTTTATAGTTCAAATACCATGCCAAATATTTTTACATTAACTAATATGACAATGTGTATTTGAATTTTATTTATTTAGAATTAACCTCAAAAGGGTTAATGTTTCTTCAAAAAAAAGTGCTCGTGACTTTTCACGAGCAACTACGAATTTTACAATTTAATAACCAAAACTTACACAATTCAAATGTAATACATATTAAGTATATTTCGTATGTGTTTATGAATTTATTTTTATTATTTTTATATAATTATTTATTTATATTTTTAAATTATTGAAATTCAATAGTATATGAATACTTAATAAAATATATGTTTTATATATTTACTTTGTTTTATGTTGAAAATGAAGCTAATGTGTTGTTTTAATAGTAGATTTATTAAATATGACGCTTAATTGTTATGTAAAATTATCTTATATTTTCAATACATCTAAGTATGATAAAAGTCCAATATGTATATTTTAGACTCAAAATTATTTGTGGCATAGTAATGTTTTTAATGCTAATTTATATTTATGGTTTAATTTTGCTCACAATATTTAAAATTAGTACAAATTTTGATGGTTTAATTTTTATTAGTTGTTTCTACACAGATGCTAAAAAAATAAAACTTAAGAAAGACTCGAAGGTTGATAAGTAAATAAATGTTTTTACAAAATAGTGATAATTCTCACTTTATGAATCACAACTTTATCATTAGCTTTGTGGTTCATTCGTAAAAATAGTAGATGTCGGGTTTTAATAAAGCAGAATTGCTTGAAGAATTGAAGGATTGGCACGTAATGTTGAGTAAGTATCAGGTCCCAGATACTAAAAAAGCAGTCATCCAAGTAGTCAATAGTTATGGGATTTTTATCGCCTTGTGGATTCTCCAGTTTTATTTATATAGTCACTCCATCTTTTGGGTCATTGGACTAGCCATTCTAAATGGTTTTTTGCTTGGTAGGATATTTATTATTCAGCACGACTGTGGGCACAAGTCCTTTTTCAGAAGTCGTTCTGCCAATGATATCATAGGCACTATCAGTAGCTTTTTTACTTTTATACCTTATAAATATTGGGCCGCAAATCATAACTTTCATCATGCGCACAATGGTCAGATAGAACATTCAGGTGTAGGAGATATTGAGTGTTTGACGGTGGAGCAATACAGTAAGTTGAAATTGATCGATAAAATTAAATACAGAATATATAGACATCCATTGTATTTGTTTACAATTGGTGGATTCTTTTATGTAGCGATCTACAACAGATTTGCCTTCCTTAAAGAAGGTGTATTTGCCAAAGTCAAAAACTCTGTAAAATGGGCCAATATCTTCTATGCCATCATTTATGTCGGACTAGGATATTTGATCGGATTTGAAGATTTTTTTGTAGTACAACTAGTCAATCTTTTCTTTTTTGGCACTTATGCACTTTGGTTTTTCTACATTCAACATCAGTATGAGACTGTGTACAAATCATCAAAAGAAAATTGGAATTATGTTGTTTCAGCACTCAAGGGAAGTACATATTATGATTTGCCATTCTTTTTACATTGGTTGACCGGTAATATTGGTTACCACCATATACACCACCTTAGCCCTGCGATTCCGAATTATAATCTAAAGGCGTGTAACGAAGCATTTCCTGTCTTCGAAAAATACACCAATAAAGTCACTTTCTGGCAAGGATTCAGTAGCGTTTTTGCTAATCTCTATGATGCTGAGGCAGGTAAAATGATTTCTTTTGGAGAATACAGGAAAAGAAAAAATATGTAATTTTTGATATTTTTAAATGGTAATATTGGAATAGAAGAACTTAGTTATAGAAACAAGTAGACCATCTATAAATTTTCTCTCTATAATTTTGTTAGCTAAATTATCATATTCATATTGTATGGTGTGCTCATCACAATCGTATTGAGACATTTTGAAAAGTTTCCCTAAGTCATTGTATTCGTAAGTTTTAAACAATATTCTTTCACTCTTCTTGTAGCCATAATAGAATGACTCAAGCTGTTTATTTTTATTGTATTCGTAGAAATGAAATTTCTTTTTTTCGTATGACTTGCTAATTATTTCTTCAGTAGACAATAAGTCATCTATATAATATTTTTTAGTTTTTGATTGGGTCGTCCTATCTTTTCGTTTTACAATTTCATCAGTCAATTGTAGATTTTTATTGTATTTGAATTTTGTAGAATTAGAAATAGTATTAAAAATATATTCTCTTATTTTTATTAAAAGATTATTGTCATCATAAAAGTATTTCTTCTGGATGACAGGATATTCACTACCGTTGATGTATTGGTCACTTGATAGTAATATGGAATCGTTTTGATAAATATATATCGTTTTAGAAAGTATATCTTGCTGATATTCTTCCACACAAAACCCAAGACCATTAAACTTATATTCTCCGATTAATAAAGAGTCTTGTCCGACTTTTCCATCAGATACTAGGTACCGATACTTAGATATATAATTTCCTACAGCTGGACTTAGGTATTTAATTTCTTGAGCTATTCCATGGAGGTTGCCGAAAAGAAGTAAAAGTAAGAGGTAATGTTTCATTGTGATTGTTTAATTTTCGTTAAAGGATTTAGTAATTAGTAAAATTTGGTAACTATTAGCTTAGATATTTAACCTGTTCATAATATTCTGTGATTCTGTCGTCCACGATAATATCTCGATTTTTTAGTGGTTGTTTAAGTATGACGCCTTCTAAAGTTCTGCACCTACTCAAGGCTACATAAGTCTGCCCACTTTCGAAAGCCCCACCACCCATATCGATAATGACTCTGTCAAATGTTTTTCCTTGACTTTTGTGGATAGTGATCGCCCATGCGAGTTTTAGTGGATATTGTTTAAATGTGCCTACGACTTTTGTCGAAATTTGCTGTGGTTTTTCAGCATCATTTTCGTATTTTAAGATTTCCCATTCTTGACGATCTACTTCTATGGTTTTGTCAGAACCATTATCATCTGGAATGCGTACCATAATACGTTCATAATTTGCTTCTGTAACAATACCGATAGTGCCATTAACAAATTGTTTTTGCAAATCATTTTTAACAAACATGACTTGAGCGCCAACCTTCAATACTAAATTAAATTCGGTAGGGTAGAGCTGTGGATTAAATTCGCCTGCCACAGTTGCTTGATAAGCTACTTCTGGAAGTTGAATGGCTCTGAGTTCGTTTTCATTGATACGATTAGCAATATCATTTCTACTACACAAAGTGATAAAAAAGTCATCTTCAGCCGGCACGGGA
>JBGSOH010000568.1:0-6862 GCA_041739205.1 Saprospiraceae bacterium | reverse complement strand
TCCAACTGTTGGTTTTTCGGTGATTTCTTGAGCATCCTGTTTATATATATTTTGATATCACAAATTTATAACATGTGTCCATTTTTTATCCTATATTTGTATTTTATTATTTCAATACTTTTCGGAGTGGACTCAATATTTGAATTATTATTCTTTAAAACTTTTTTGTAATCAGATGTCTCTGGAACTTTGTAGGCGTATATTCCTATTCCTTGGGCTGGAACGAGTTCTTTATTTACACTAGCATTTGACAGAGTTCGCTTTATTTCTTCAGAATAAAATAAGCTATCATTTCTATATTGATAATTTTCAGTAAGTTTATTGGTCTTAAGATCCAAAAAGCGATACCTTAAAAAGTATTTAAAATAATCATCATTTGATTCACATAATTTGATGCAAATCTTGTTATCTAAATATTCTACTTCAATGCCTAATTTGGGGCTTCCAAATAACGCACTAGTCCACTTGACCTCTTGGAAATCTCCTGAACATACTAAATTTAAATTTTTGTCCAATAATACGTAGGCATAATCAAAAACATCTTTACTCGCTTTGCCGTGGTCGTATACATAAAAATAACCGAATATATCAGAACTTTCATTTAAGATAGGACTATAATGAATTAATTCCCCCTTTATCAATGTATTTAGTTTTAGAACTTGTCCATTTGATGAGAAGAGGATACATGTAAATAATAGAGAGTATAAAATTTTCATTTGTTGGGTTTTATGTATTTTTAACTGATTTGATGATTTATTAAAGTTGCATTAAAGTTAATTTAGTAGAATGTTTTTTGATAATTGTTCCATTTCTGATATTCTCAGGTTATGTATGAAATTAATAAACAGATTGAGACTAGCACTATTTTCTGTTGGGTGAATATTGGGGATATAATTATTAATTCTGTATTCCGTTTTTGCTTCCTTTAACCTTCGCAGACTTTCGGCAATTAGATTTTTTACATCATTTTGGCGGTTTTTATACTTCTGAAAATATATGATTGATTTATAAAGGCATTTACCATAATCTTCAGTTGTATATAAATTGTAAATTGTTTGCAATTCGGCATTCTCTTTCCATTTTGTAAAGCTAGGTGATTTGTTAATGTTGAGTGTATCTATTATAAAATCATCTTTAAAGATTTTTTCCAATATTTCTATTCTTTCTAAACAAGATGGATGAGATTTTAGGGAATCTATATGTAAATTATGAATGTAATTATTCTTATTATCATAGTTGAAAATAGAGTTATCCTCAGTTTGTAACCACTTATCTTTAAAAGGTGCACTTTCGAAACTAAAAGTATTCCTAATAGCTTCTTCCGTTAAAGTATCTTTTTCCACATCTGATTCGTCTAGGGCTTTTAGTGTGGATAGATATTCTAGCTTTTTTCTTCCAGTTTTTGCATACAATAAAAACCCTATAGAATCAGCTTCAATTTCTCGTTTTCGTCTATTCCTGTAGTTATTATAGCTCAGTCTTCTAATAAAGTTCATCGCATCTTTGCTCTTATTGTATTTCGAATCAGATATTTTTTTTGCTTCTTTATTTACTTCATCAGATGTAACTATTTTTGAGTGCTGGTAAATTCCTGTTTTAACGTGTTCTAGTATTTGATGGCCTATTTCATGGCAAATGACAGAAGCAAGTTGGTCTTCAGAAGATATATAATTGAGTAACCCGAAATGTACTACTATGCTTCCTTCACCTAGATTATATGCGTTGATTTCGTCTTTGGCAGATAGCAAAATTTTATAGTCCCCTTCATTTATACCATTCGCAACTAAAATGTCTTTTAAAATCAAATGGAAATAATCCGATATGCCTTTGTCGAGGATAAATGATTTTTTCTCGATTTCGTACAAAAAGAACTCCTTTTGCTCTTTATAAAAGTTAATAATAATTTTTTTCTGTTTTTTATCATTTATGTCGATTTCCTTCAGGATTTTATCAAATCTCGATTCGTAAAATGAAGATAATGAACTTATATCATTTTGATCCAAGGTGTCAAAGGGTATGAAACTCTGGCTATAAAGTGATATTTGCACACTTATTAGTAAAGATATAATATGTAATATTTTAATCACAGTTAAATGATATTTTGGTTTATAATTATCAGATTTAAAAAAGTATCGAATTCAATATTCGTTACAAATATCAAAATAATATTTGTATGCAAAGAAATTAAAACGAAATTTTATTGAAAATTATCTTAATTTTAAACTATCAACTTTTCCACCACACTGATGATCTCACGTTCCATCTCCTTTGCTTTTTTAAGCATTTCGTCTGATTGAGCTAAGGCTTTGGTTACAAATTCTTTATCGTCAAATCCACTACAATTGATCCTTACATTAAGTGCAGCACCTTCTACAGCTGTACGAGCACACAGTGCGCCTACGCCTGCATCTGAGACAGAATTTGGATTGCCATTTTCTGCCATTTCTTTCAGCATATTCATGGAGTCGAGACTTACTTTCATGACTCTTAAAGGAACTTCTATGGCGCCTATCGTGGCAGAATGCATGGCAGATTTTCTAGCTGCTTTATCTTCGTTTGAAGCTTTTGGCATTTTGAGCGCATCCATTATTTTGTTGAATGCGTGCGTGTCAGCATCTACTAGATCGATGAGTGTATCTTTGAGATTTTGTCC
Organism: Saprospiraceae bacterium; assembly: GCA_041739205.1. Taxonomy (GTDB): domain Bacteria; phylum Bacteroidota; class Bacteroidia; order Chitinophagales; family Saprospiraceae; genus OLB9. Next base: position 4,209 of record JBGSOH010000568.1, on the reverse strand, counting down.
TTCTTCTGCTTTCTGAGAGAAGTATTCTATTTTATCATCCCAACCAACCTTGTGCGAACTCAAATTGGACACCATCGTACCAAGCGACACACCGAGTGCTCCTACATAAGCGGATATACTACCGCCACCAGGTGCTGGAGATTCTGATGCTGTTTCATTGGCAAAGTCAATGAGTGTTTTTTGGACCAATGGATGAGATGTTTTATCTTCCATCAAATATTCTATCACTTTTTTGGATGGGTCAAATGGTGATAATTCGTCCAATCCTAATGTTCTGACAGCAATGTGTATCAATTCCTTTTCAGAGATACCAACCGATCTTTTCTGCTGTTTAAGGAAGTGTTTGCCCGCATCGATGAGTACGGATTTTGGCACTAAACCCACCAATTCTGAGCCAGTGACTCTGAGACCACGAGACTGAGCACTTTTGCAACATTCGTCAAATGCAATATGCAATGGTGTCTCATTAATATTCGTAAGATTCATGGATATCTGCGCAATACCATATTCTTCTATGAACCAACCGATGGCTTTGACTGATTTGCAAGCGCCAGGTATTCTAATAGGTTCTCCTGATGCATCAAGTATGTTTTTGCCCTTAGCATCTGTTTTGATACGTCCATTTTCACGCACATCAAAGGCTACGGAATTTGCTCTGAGTACGGATGTCGTATTTAGATTTACATTATAAGCTACAAGAAAATCCCTTGCACCTATGACTGTAGCGCCTGCTCGTTCATTGAAGGTATTGGTCCCATAATCTGGATACCATTTTGGGTCTTTGAGTTTTGCTGCCATACCTTCGTATTCACCTGCTCGGATGATAGCGAGATTTTGTCTTTCAGGCTTGGTGGCAGCAGATTCGTACATAAAAATGGGAATATCTAGCGTCTCACCTACTCTTTTACCCAGTTCGTGTGCAAAAGCAGCTGTTTCTTCCATGGTGATTCCAGATATAGGAATCAATGGACAGACATCCGTTGCACCCATACGTGGATGTTCGCCGCTGTGTTTAGACATATCGATGATTTCGGCTGCTTTTTTGATGGCTTGATAAGCTGCTTCTATTACTGCCTTTGGATGACCTACAAATGTGACGACGGTACGATTGGTCGCTTTGCCTGGATCTACATCTAGGAGTCTCACGCCATCTATTTTTTCTATTTCGTCTGTTATTTGACGTATGATGGTCATGTCTCTACCTTCGCTAAAGTTAGGTACACATTCTATGATTTGATTAGTATTCATTTGCAAATTTGGTTAGGTATAAATTAAAATTTAGAATCTATATGAACTAAAAAAGGTGATAAAGTCGTCCATTGGGTCTTTATAATATTTTTGTGCTAGTGTTTTAATAAATTTTTTGACATCATTTCTTGGACTATTTTGGATGATTTCTATTTCTTTTTTAGTATTTCTTATTTCTCTTTCGACACTTTCTTTTTGAAGTGATAGCCTCAGCATACCTCTATCTACTTTGTCAGTAACGTAGGAATTCACGTGTTGGAATCGTGGGTGATATCTCAATTCTGCTTTCTGTTGTCTTAGCTTTTTGGCTTGTTCTTTGAGCAATTGTATATAGATAGCAGCCACGTCTTCTTTGATATTGGAAAGTCTCTCTTCGGTGTTTTTGAGCCATTGTGTTTCTATGACGAGCATCGTGATGATGTCTTTATCTTCGTAAGCTATGGTGACTTGTTTCATCACTTCTTCTTTTTCGAGTTTGAGTTCTGGATCGGTCTCGCTGTCGGGATGAAGGATTTTTGCCAATGAAAGATAGACACTACGCAGGTTTTTGTTTTTTAATTCATCCTGCATTTTATCGAGCGCTTCTGCTTCAAGCTGTTTTTTTGTTTTTTTTCTGGATGTTTTCCTTTCTATTGTTTCTGATTCGTATTTTTGTTTGGCTTCATGCACTTTTTCGTAAAATTTCTCTGCAGATGCAGGATCATCCATGTCCAAATCACTAAAATCCATGTCGATACCCATAGATTTTATAAATGCAAACATATCTTCGAGTTGTTCTTCCTGTGCTTCTTTAATCTCTTCATCGTAATTGGCATCAGTCCACTTTTCGAAAATGGCTTTAGTAATATCATCAGGTGTAAGATGCTCAAATGAATCTGATATCAATTCAGGAATGATGACTTCTAGTTCATTGATGGTGGTTTTAGGCAATTTGTCCCCTTCAGACATTTCGTCTAATGCGATGGCCATATCTAGCTTTGATCTGCAAAGTGCTGCTTTGACTGGAATGATGTTTTTAATATAATAATCAGAAAATATCTCCAGTTTTTTTTCTTCATTAGTCAGTTCCATTCTTAGTTTTTCTATAGAATGTACCAATTTATTAAACTCAATATGTTTTGGCGAAAGACTTGGGTTGGTCTTAATATGGATGACTGAGTTCATATTGATTTGAAGATGTATTTTAAAAACTTACGCAAAATTAAGGATTTATATACCGTTAAATATTAATTTTATAAATATATTTCCATTATTGAAGTAAAAATAACTAATTTTGGATTCGTTTTGATAAGGGAAGATCACATAAAGAAAATAACAAGTACAACATGCATTTGCATCATTTTTTTAGGATAATATTTATTTACTTTATTTTCATTAACAGATTATATTCACAAGATATTGCTTTTGAATATATTAATCCTGACATTTTGTTTTCGAAAATTAAAATGTCTCAAAAAGCTTGTGTGATACAGTATTGGGTGCCAAGTTGCCCCTCTGCTGAGCTAAAATTGGTAGAGTATTCACGACTTGTAGATCTATATGGGGAATCTGTTGATTTTTATTTTATAGGATTGACTAAAAATATTAATTTCCTAGAAGGAGTGAGAAAACACAATAATCTTCACTCGAGCATTTATTTGTTAGACACATTAATATTTGGTGCAGATTTATTTGATAAGAAGAAGAATTTCAATCTAGAGGTTAAGAAGTATTTTGGTAATAAAAGGAAAAAAGATTTTATTACCGCATACATTGATGAAAAAAGTAGAAAATATTCAAATAGCTTAGAAATTGATGAGAAGAGAATTAAGAAAATGTTAAAACATTAATATTTGTAAGCTAAAGGCAGCATTTTTAACTACTCACCGTTTAAACGTTAAGTAATTTTTTAAAAAAATCGATATGAAAAGATTAGTCTTACTGATTTTACTTTTATGTTTTTCTTATTGTAGCAATGCACAAATAGTAATTGCGCCTGAAGCTGGGATCTATTACAGACCCTATTTATGGAATGTACAGTCCAATGGTGTCGTACAAAAGAAAATTGATTTTTATGTAGGTTTAATGGGAGAAGTAAAACTAATGCCCAAGATATATGCACAGACGAGAATGGCTTATGTATTTAAGAATAAAGCAGAGTCTGGTGAAATTCGAAATTTCCGTCCTGACTTACAAAATGCTTCTTTAACAAATAAGGAATTGACCTTTAATGTGGATGTATTATATGAACATATAAAAAATAGTAAAATTGGACTAGGTATAGGTATGATTCATAAATTGAATTCTCAAGTAAGCGAGAATTTCTATTATAAAGACCCACTAATAAAATATTTTAGCCCTAGTGTATTATATAACGCGTCCGTGGTTGTAAATCATAATTGGGGAAGATTTGGGCTTAATTTTAGATATTTTTATCTCTTTAGGTCTGAATATATTAATAGTATCTATTCGGGAATACTAAATGATAAGTCAGGAATGACAATGGGATTTAATTTTAAACTATTGGGTTACAAAAAGCAGAAATAAGTGTTGTTTGATGCAAGCTTAACTCAAATGGATTTGATATTCTGAATTTTAATTCTCTACTTAAAACGTCAAAATTAAAGAATAATGTTGGCTACTCGAAAATTTATCAACCTAATTTAGATTTTCCACCATAAATTGAAATACTTTTGGTGTAATTTTGGTTTAATACATTATGATAGGAATAGTAAACAAGTGTAGTTTTATCTTTTTTCTGATAGCAAGCTCAATTTGTTATGGTCAAAAAGTGACAGTTTCTAATGAAATAAATGTCAGAAACAATTACTCTTATGAAGTTTTACCCAATATTGGCGACCATATTTTATTCTACCATGACCGTGGTTTTGAACAAAACTTCGAAATATTTGACCAGAATCTTCGATATAAAACGGCAAGACAGCCTGAATTTGAGAAAAAAAATATTCGCCCTATTGGCAT
>JBGSOH010000410.1:0-5125 GCA_041739205.1 Saprospiraceae bacterium | reverse complement strand
CGCTTTGGGATCATTGGGATCGAAAGCCAAATCAAAAATTCTTGTTCGGAAAGCACCTTTATTTATAGATGCAGGATCCCAAAATAGATCAATCTGACGAATCAAGTTAAATTGGTCAACAACTTCAAAAACCAACATCTTATGCAATCCATGATCATAACAGACATAATATCCATCAGCTGTACAATCGCCCGCATTAGACCTTAACGTATCAACAATCGATACACTACCTATTCTTTCTGCATTACTGAAAAGGCTATGTCTCACAATCATATTGGTGTTTTGCTCAACGCTATAGACGTAGTTATCCACAGGATTAAAGCCTAGTGCGTCAAAATTCCCATTGTATTTTGCGTATAAACTAAGTAAAGGTGGCACAAAAGGTGCAAAAGATACTTGATTGATAGAAGTCGATGTTCCATCATTTGTTATTACGAATAGATCGCCATTACATCCATATCTCTTTTGTCCTGCCAGTGTGGTGACTAGACAAAGCAAAAAAAGACATTGCAGGACTAATGTTAAAAACTTCATGATAGCATCATATTATTTTTTGATGACAACACTCAAAAGGTTTTTTCAAATGTATGTAGCACAAATCTACTCATTTTTTTGAATTTCAAGTCATAAAGATAAGCTGACCTCGCATAAAAGGGTTTCAAATGTTGGCTAGGATACTTTTTATGGGACATCAAGTAAGTTGATATATAAATTCTTCTATCTCAGTTTGTCGGGCATTTGCAAAACCCTTGTCCGTTCCGACTTTGACAAAATGGCATTTTTCTAAAACTTTCTGTGAACCAAAATTATCAAATGCTACTCGTCCGAAAATCGGTCTATTTTTTTCAATATCTAATAACAATGAGAGCGCTTGTGTCGCAATACCTTGTCCCCAAAATTGTTTATCAATCCAATAAGTAATTTCAGCGTCACCATGCATAACAAATTTTGCTATGCTTCCAACGATAGTATCGCTCAAGATAATAGTTTGGTTATTTACAGTGGGATCGGATAATAACTTTGTATACTTGTTGATATAGGCAGTTTTGTCAGATGGGTCAGCAGGCATAAACGCCGCTAAATATCCACCTTCTTTGTCCATTTGAAATAAAAATAAGGTGTCTAAGTCTTCAACAACTGTGGGCCTAAGCTTTATATTATGGGGATTGGTTTTCATTATTGTGTTGGTGATTTTAATTCTAATGTCAAGTCATATAAAATGCTGGTAAACTTTATTCTTCAACATCTATAAATATTTCTGAAATCATGTTTTTGTTACGAATTGGACACTTTCAACAATGTTGTGAATAATAGTTGTTCTATTTTAATACATATTTGACATTTAGTATAGAACTAACTTTTATCTTTTCAAATTCAATTTTTGGTGGCTCATATTTTGCTTTTTCACGGGAACTGTAACCGACGACTTGTACTCCTGTAAGTTGGGAATTTAATTGATTTTCATAATGATTATCACTTTCTGCAATATGAATTGCATTTCCTACAGTCTGTGCTAATGGTTTTGTCATAGCTACCGCCTTCTTAAACGAATTTTGGATAGCTTTTGTCCTACATAAATTTTTAATGCTCTCTAAGTCAGAATGATTTACCTTGTGGATTGAAGTATTAGAAATACCAAGGTCTTCAAGTTGCATAAAAACTCTACTCGCAGTTTCTGCACTTGTAACTGTCAAAATATACTCTTTTGTTTTTATGATATCCTTCTTTTTTAAAAAATAAAATTTGTAGTTGCTCAGCATATCGCTTGTGGTCAAATCAACTTCAGTATTTAGTCCTAAGTTTTTAAATGATGTAATCATTTTATACTCTTGTTCTTCAAGTGAAATTTTGTCCCGACTGTCTTTTTCATCAATAATTATTTTAATGTAAATCAAATTCGGTGTAACCAAAGTATCCGCATATCCGACTACTTCGATATAAGGCTGATCAATAAAATTTTTGGTTTGTGCTAATGAAATTGAAATTACTGCCAAACTTAACATTGATATCAAAAATATTCTAAACATGTGATAAGGTTTTTATAATATCCATTTTATGAAATATAGGCCTAAACTACTAAATCTTTGACCACAAAGATATCCACACCCTAGGAATAATGATAACTTTTTCGACTTTGTTCTTTGAATATTCATTACTCTATAGAAAAATCACATTAGGAAGTATTGGTATTTCAACAGATATCTGCCCATAATCTTTTAAAAGGATACTTATTTTTGATTTATAAAACAATAAATAGATTATTCATTATCAATGTGTAACAAGCTTTTACATTTCGTTTACATCTTTTTACATGCATTATGTAGACACTCCGATGGATATACCTAACTTTGGATGATTATATCACTTTTATAACTTTTCATAATATGAATTTCAAAATAGTAATATTTTTAATCTCTGTTTTTGGACTAGGGGCAATTGTTACAACCACGCCAAAAACAACTATTGACGAAACATCAGGAGTCATATTTCAGTCTACAGATGGTGGCAAAACGTGGCAAGACATCAGTGCTGGATTACCCAAAAAAATAGACCCATATACTGTTTATACAGATGATGGCAATTTACTTTTGGGTTATGAAAAAGGTATCTTTAGTAAAAAGAATTTTCATGATGCTAAGTGGCAAAAAGAAAGCTTTTTAAATGAAACAGTTAATCAGATTTTCCATTCCAAAACTAGTCCATATGTTTACAATGTAGACGCAGGAGTACTTCAAAAAATAGAAAATACTGGATTTTGGGTTCCTGTACTCACAGGACTTAAAAGTAAATTCATCTTATCTCTCCTAGAAACCCAAGCAGGTGACATACTCGTAGGCACGACGACAGGATTATTTAAATCAGTAGATCAGGGTAAAACTTGGACAAAAACATATGACAATGGCTATGTATATAGTCTTGTCGAAAAAGATCATATCATCATGGCAGGCACAGATCAAGGGCTGATACGCTCCATGAATAAAGGCGAAAAATGGGAAATAGTTTTGTCAGACGATGGTGCAACCATCAGTGTAAAACATATCGGTGATAGTTTTTTTGCGATTTCGCAAGGTTATTTAATTGGTAAATTTTCAGGTGAAATGCCTTCTGCATCCGCTAATACCTTGAGACGTTCCAAAGATGGTGGCAAAACTTGGCAACATATAGACGAATATTTAGCGCCCTTCGCTTATACCTATAAAGTAGACGATAGACGATCTCCTGTCAGAAGAATAAATGATGTCGAAGGCATACAAAATTATATTTTTGCCAGTATAGATAATGGTGTATACCGATCTGCAGACTTTGGCAAAACATGGGAATTAGTCTTGCCGTCGACAGAAAACACATACTTTTCCATTGCAACTTCTGGCGATGTTATTTATGCTGTTAAAAAAAATGCTGGCTGCTAATATAAAACAACTTATTTTTGTGCATGATTTATCACAAACCGAAACAATTTTTAAGCATTCAACTAAGATATTGGACATGTCTAATATTAACTTTACTCCGTAATGTTTTTTGGTCCACAGCCAGTGAACCGAATCCAGAAAAAATCAATCTAGCTCTACGACGTACGGCCGATCAACTGTTAAGAATCGCATGTGATAGCACGAGTCAGATACCATCTATCGTACAAACGAAAGATGGTATTTGGCAAATAAGGTTAGAACAAAACTTTGATTATGATAGTCTACCAGCCATTTTACAAGCTTCATTGACCCTACACCACATTGACCTAGCTTATGATGTATTGGTTAAAAAATGTGGTGATGGCACTATTGCTCTAGGATACAATCATCTTGATTTCCAACAGCAAGGTAATGTAGCTTGTGGAGGCAGAAAAAGGTCGGAAGAATGTCAGTTCATAGAAGTATCCTTTATACCTTCTATACCGAAAACTTCAACTGCCCTTTCCAATAGTTTATGGTTATTTTTGATTGTGGCAGGATTCCTTGGCATTTGGTTATATAAACGTACACCATCAGCAGATCCAAGCCCAACCACTAACACAAACATCGAACCTGAAACACTGGGATTGATAAATCTTGGTAACTCAAAATTTGACCTAGCTAACCAAATTTTGATATGTGGTGATTCCAAACAATCACTTACTTTCAGAGAAGCAAAACTACTGTCATTATTTGTCACCAATATCAATAAAGTCTTGGAACGAGAATATATCATACAACAAGTATGGGCAGATGAAGGCGTATTGGTAGGGAGAAGTGTAGATGTTTTTGTATCTAGACTACGTAAAAAAATGGCCGATGATAATAGCCTTTCATTGAATGTGGTTCATGGAGTTGGGTATCGATTGGAAAGTAGTTTGGTACATGGTTAGTTTTGTAGATAATAAAACTTGAAATGTGACAAATTAATTTTATGAATCGACAGTCTTGACTATGAACCTTTCAATTTTAAAAATTTACAATTTGACTTTATTTACGACACAATAATATTGATTCTTGCAGCTTAAATCCCATAAAGTTTCCTTCCTTTTCTTCAAAATACAATTCTTCCACAGAAAATCCTTGTTGGGTTAGCCTAGTTTGTAGACCTTGTACAGAATATATCCTTACATGATCAGCCTGACCGAAATGTTTTAATTTTTCTTCAGGCTTAGTAATAGAAGTGTCTTCATATATTTCACCATCTTTAAATGGTATTTGCACGATAAGAAGACCATCTTTTTTTAGAATACGGTACAGTTCTGACATGGCTTTTGAGTCTTCTGTGATATGTTCTAGTACGTGGTAACAAATGATAAAATCATACAATTGATCAGGTGCTGAAATATTGGTAATGTCGTATGATTTATCGGCTTTCAACTTACCATCATAGTCTGTGGTGACATAATTTGGGTGTGAACTCTTTAGTTTCTTCTGAATAATTTTGGAAGGTGAAAAATGCAATATCGATGCTTGCTTATGTGGCAAAACAGTATCTTTAAAAACCGACCAAAGTCTACGGTGTCTACCCAAACTACCACATGAAGGACAAATCAAGTCTCCTGTATCATGATGGATAAACTGGCGTAGGTGATGGTCACATACATTACAATACACTTTATTTCCTCGATAAAAAAGCGCCAAAATCCATCTAAATGTAAACTCAAACCTTGATA
>JBGSOH010000320.1:0-1830 GCA_041739205.1 Saprospiraceae bacterium | reverse complement strand
CGTTTTCGGAGTTCACTTTGACTTAAAATTTATCCAAAGATAGTACAGTATCTTGCCTATAGATTTCGGTAAAGATGGAAAACAAGCTACGCATTATAAACTACGATAATAGGTGGAATTCAAAGGTTTTTACCTTCATTGTAGGTAGTTGGTAGGTTGATATTCGTTATTCGTCACCACTTATGTTAAAATCATAAAATAAAAATGCATTTTTGCATCATGAGACGATATTTAAATAGAGATATTATACTTTGGCTTATTTATTCTGTGTATCTACTGATTTTAATATTGCCCAATATGATATTGCCAGAAAATGGTGCATTTCATTGGTATGACAAATTATTGCGTGCTTGTACGATTATTTTGTTTTTATATCCTGCAAAACTAATGGCAGTATATCTAGGTGTACCTTCGTTGATACGCAAAGTTGTCTATAATCAAGGTAGTTGGATTGTGGTCTTTGGGAAGTTATTGTTATCTATCGTCATAGGTGTTGTTTTATATCGAATGGCTTTATACCTTTATATTTATCCATACATTTATGAACGATCACCAGATGATGGTCAGTTTTTTGCTATTGGAAGGTTTTTATCCAATTTTGCAGACCTTACCGTTCCCATGTTGCTTTTCGGGGCGATATGGATGTATGACGAAAGGCTGAAAGCTGATCAAGAGAAAACTGTTTTAGAACTACAATTTCTAAAGAATCAGACAAGCCCACATTTTTTGTTTAATGCGTTGAATGTTATTTTTGCGCTCGTACGTAAAAACGACGACCAAGCGGCGCCTGCCATTATGAAACTCTCAGGTATTTTAAGATATCTGCTGTATGAAACCACTTCGCCAAGGATAGCCATCCAAAAAGAATTGGACGTAATTCACCAATATATAGATATCCAAAAACTTAGGTTTGGTAGCACACTCCAATTGATCATTCATGAAAACAAACATGCTTCACCATACATGATTTCACCAGGTTTACTCCTTCCCTTGATAGAAAATGCATTCAAATTTGGGTTTAGTGACGCGCTCAACGTTATTTATATAGAGATGAAAATTGATATGATGGAGCATGGACAATTTAGTTTCGAAATTAAAAATCATTTATCTGAATCCAATCATACAGAGGTTGGTGGACTAGGTCTTAAGAATCTTAGTAGAAGGCTTCAATTGGAGTATCCAGAAGACCATCAGCTTTTGACCAAAGAAGAAAATGGATATTTTATAGCACAATTACACTTAAGATTACAATAATGGATATTTTAAAATGCATCATAGTAGAAGACGAGCCCTTAGCTGCAGAGATCATTGCAGATTATGTATCTTCTGTTCCGTTTTTAGAGCTAAAAGCAAGTTTTACAAATCCAGTAGAAGCTTTACATTGGTTGATGGAAAACCCTACAGATGTGATTTTTTTGGATATCAATATGCCTAAGATCAAGGGGAATGAATTTATCACCGCTGCAAAAGGAGATTTTCAATATATCATCACCACTGCTTATCAGGAATTTGCAGTTGATTCATATCAATGGGGTGTGGTAGATTACTTACTAAAACCAGTTGATTTTGCAAGGTTTATGATTGCTGTAGGCAAATTAAAAACCAAAAATAATGTATCTCCAGCACCATTATTACCATCCAAACAAGATAATAAACTTTATCAATATTTTAATGTCAACAAAAACTATATAAAGATTTGTGTGAATGATATTTTGTATATAGAAAGTGTCAAAGATTATCTAAAGATTGTCACCATCAATCAATCGATCACCACCAAAGCAAAGATGTCTGACCTTGAACCAACGTATAAACTAAACCAAATTATTAGAA
>JBGSOH010000306.1:0-12584 GCA_041739205.1 Saprospiraceae bacterium | reverse complement strand
CATCACCATGGCTATCCCTGTGCAGTTGGATGGACATTGGGTCACTATGATTTGGGCTTTCGAAGCAGCACTTTTGTTTTGGATAGGTAGGACAAAAAATGTATCTGCCTACGAGTATATGTCTTATCCTTTGATGATTTTGGCCATGGGAAGCCTTGGGGAAGATTGGTCCAAATATCAGTTCCTAGATATGGCACAAGTCAAAACAATTTTGCCTATTTTTAATATCTATTTCTTGACAGCGGTATTAGTAATATTTTCCTTTGTGTATATATTTTATATTCACCAAAAGTATAAAAATATCGAGCCATTACTAGGTATCAAATCTTGGGATCAAGTGCTGACCATTTTTCTTAGTCTTTCTTTGGTAGTATTGATTTTTTCAACTGCTCAAATAGAAATAGTTACTTATTGGCAACGAGCATATGAGGCATCAGCGGTGCAAGATAAATCCGATCCTGACAATAGTTATCCAGTTTATAATTATGATTTGCTAACTTTTGGTAATCTATGGTCACTATATTTTTCACTGATCTATGCGTCTATTTTATTGTGGGTAAATATCAAATTTGTTAGAAACAGAGTCGTGGGTATCATTGTTTCATTAGCAGCGGTTTGGGTGTTGTTGTCCTTTTTGACTGTCGGGTTGTTTAATGTAGGAGATTTGAGAACAAGTTATTTAAGTAATTATAATTCAGATTTTTATGATAGAGGAATTTGGCATCTCGGTATAAAATATCTTGGTATCATATTGGCAAGTTTCACGTTTTATAGTTTGTTTTTGCACGCTAAAACTACTTTTATGGAGACTACAAAGCGTCGATGGGTATTAATGGAATTGTTTGTAGCAATCTTTGTGTGGGTGATACTTAGCAATGAATTATTGACATGGATGGATATTAATGATGTGGCAGATTCTTTTAAACTTGGCATGAGTATTTTGTGGGGAATTGTAGCTTTGTTATATATTATTTTTGGTTTGTGGAAAGGGAAAAAACATATTCGGATTTTTGCCATAGTGTTATTTGCAATTACATTGTTGAAGCTATTTTCCTATGACATTTCGCATCTCGGTACGATAGCAAAAACAATCATTTTTATATCTCTCGGAATTCTATTGCTCATTACATCGTTTTTATACAACAAATACAATAATCTCACAGATGTGGAAGAAAAATAAGGGTATAGTCTTGATTTTAGTTTTATTTGTTTACCATTTTTCATTTGGTCAAACCAATGATCATTTCTACAAAAGACAATTAAATGGCATAAACGGTCAATGGCACAAAATTTTATTGCCACTTGATATGTACTCCAAAGTTTCGGAAGATGTATCAGATGTGAGGATTTATGGATTTAGCCAAAATGGTGATACTTCAGAAGTTCCATACATTACTCAAATACTTGAATCAAAGGCACTTCCCAAAGAATTGGAATTCAGCCTTATCAATAGTGCAGCCAAATCAGATGGGTTTTATTTCACATTTCAAATGGCTGACCAAGTCCTAATCAGTGAGATAATGCTGTACTTTGTAGAACAAAACTATGATTGGAAAGTAAAACTAGAAGGTAGCCAAGACTTAAAAGAATGGTTTACGATTGTAGATAATTATCGGATTCTTTCTATCAGAAATGGTATCACAGATTATCAGTTTGGTAAGGTAATATTTCCACCTTCTAAATATAAATATTTCCGCCTTTTTATCAAATCCAAAGAGAAACCTACCTTGCAGCAAGCAAAAGTTTTAAATACGCAAAAATTAGATATTCCATTGTCAGAGAGACAGAACAAATATACAATTACTGAAAATAAAAAAGAGAAAACCACCACAGTTGATATCATTCTTTCGTCTTTTGTACCTGTGTCAGAAGTATCTATTTACAATGACAAAAAGATTGAATTCTACAGACCATTAGAGTTAAAAGCCTTAGAAGATAGTTCCAAACTCACCTCGGGAGAATGGAAATATCATTTCAGTTCAATTATGTCAGGTACACTAAGTTCATTAGAAAACAATCATTTATCTTTCAAAAATACTTGGACCAAACAGCTTAAATGTATCATTCAAAACCATGACAATGCTCCTCTGAAAATAGATTCTATACGAGTATCTGGACCTGATTACTATTTAATTGGTCGTTTTGACAATAAAAATATGGCATATTACCTAGTCTATGGTGATAAAAGATGGCATAAACCTACATACGATATTACTCATTTTACCACACCTGAAAGTGTGGAAAGTTTGGAATTGGGTGAAGAAGAAATCGTAAAAATAGATGTATTGGCACCGAGTCCGCCACTCTTCGAAAATAAATGGTGGCTTTGGATATTGATGGTTGCGATTATCATCGTTTTGGGAGGATTCACTCTGAAAATGATAAAGGGAACTTCTTAACAAAAGCATAAATTTTGAAGTTGGACGCTGATTTGCATACAAATGAACGTTGAAAGCTATATTTTTGCCATTCATAATAATTAAGTGACATCTTTTGAAAAAGATAGATAAACTCATATCGACTAGTTTTATTGGACCTTCGATCTTATCATATTTCGTGGCTACCTTTGTATTGGTCATGCAGTTTTTATGGAAGTATATAGATGAGATACTTGGCAAAGGTTTTACTATTTTGGAGTTGCTTGAGTTAATATTTTATTATGCGATTACGCTTATTCCTCTAGCTGTACCTATTACCATCTTGATATCTTCAGTAATGGTATTTGGTGACATGGCCGAAAAATATGAGTTGTCGAGCATGAAGTCGGCAGGAATTTCCTTGTTGCGCATCATGTTACCTAGTTTGATGGTCGCCGTTTTTATTGGGCTTTTTTCATTATTCGCATCCAATTATCTCAAACCTGCTGCAAATCTTCAATTTCAGAAACGTTTTCTCTCTCTTCGAAAACAAAAATCTGCACTTTCTATTGAGCAAGGTATCTTTAATGACGCATTCGGAGAGACGATTATCAGGGTAAATGAAATTGAAAAAAATGGTCGAGACATTCATGACGTATTGATTTATGACCACACTCAAAATGACAAAAGCCTTATTTCTGTGATGTCGTCCAAAGGTGGCGAAATGTTTACGGCAGAAGAAGGCAAGTATTTTATCATGAAACTTGATACAGGTATTCAGTATCAGGAGTTAGAAAAAAAGTCAAAACTTGGAAGCTCAAAAACGGAGATTCCATTTATGAGAACTTACTTTGACCAATGGACTAAGACATTTGACATGGGGCAGTTTGATGGGGAAGATGGTATCTTGAATTTTAATCGCAACAAAGAAGATATGATGAATACTTTTCAGCTTTGGCGTGCCATCGATACTTTCCAAACTAATTATTCGGAAAATTATCAGAAAGTAAATGCAAGAGTTGATGCGATTTTTCTTTCTAACCGAAAACTTCAGATTGATGAGAAAATAAAATCAGATACCACCCAAAATAATGAAACTAATAAAGCTGATACTATCCAAAACATGGATACTGTCTCAATGAATACATCTGTTAATTCATTATCAGATAGTGCTGCCATAAAAAAAATACATCCAAACTTAGTAAAAGTACTCAACGCAACATTAAAGAAAAATCCAAATCAGAAGCCAATAACCAACAATATTCAAAGTACATCTGATAAAGCTTCCACTTATCAGCAGAAATACAATAGTAAAGCAAATCCCACTCAAACCAAAGTATATAAAAGATTGATCTCTCAAAAAGATTCAATAAACCTATCTTCGGCAAAACATTTTTATGAGACCATTGATTCTATTGATATTCGCGATGTATTGACTAGGGCACAATCAGATCTTTCTCGAGATAGAGACGAACTTTTGTCTGTTAACAATGTGAATCAAGATTTTAAAAAATCTACTGAAAAATATTTATTAAGACTGAATCAACAATACAGTTGGGCTTTTATATGTATCGTTTTCTTATTTATTGGAGCACCATTAGGTAGCATCATACGTAAAGGTGGTTATGGCTATCCGCTTTTGGTTGCTATATTATTTTACATGATTTTTATTATAACCACAATCCTAGGTGAAAAGCTAATTCGAAACGACAGCATGGGTGGTATACAAGCGGCTTGGCTGCCATGTTTATTGTTAGCTCCTTTTGCGATTTTATTGACTTTTATGGCTATTAGGGATAGTCGGCTTAACCCTATGGCTCTTGTGGAAATGATATTGAGATGGCGAAAGCCCAAAGACAATGTCTAAATATTAAGTGGAAACCATCATAAAGAGTAAATTTATTTAAAATATTTAGTTTTTGAATATTTGGAATTTTATTCTGCGTACAATTATAATACCCTAATTTAATTAGAACAGAGCAAGGATTTAACTATATGATAACAATTATATTTTGTTTAGTAAATAATTTGTTAACAATTTAAGTCTGTTTTTTGCATAACTAAAAAAAATCTAGCTGCTTTTTTACTAGTTTTTTTCAGCAAATTTGTTTTCTTTGTACTTCCATTTACTCCCTTTTGATTTTAAACCTAATTTCAAATTAAAACAACCTGATAATGTATTACTTTACAAAATCGATTTATCTTTTTATTTTATTTAGCGTAATAATTACAACTAACATAGTCTCTCAGACTGATATCATTGTTACGACGTATGAGGATCTTAACGGAAATGGTATCTTAGACGGAGGTGAACCAACCAATATTGTGACCCCTGAATTGTGGAATGATACCAATATAGATGGTATAGGTGATGTCAATTCTGGATTACCATATGTAGGTGGGCAGTTTATGGGTGTTCCTAATGGTTTTTATGAAGTCATTATTCCTGCCAATTTTGGTGCATATTTATTCTTGTCAACCAATCCTGCATCATTTGCTTTTGAAGCAGATGGCACGCCTCCTACTATATTGTTAGAAGCGGGATACTATATTCCAGCAACTATAGGTGATTTTGTGTGGGAAGACCTTAATGCAAATGGTTTGCAAGATGGTGGCGAACCTGGTCTGGGTGGTGTGAGTATAGACCTTAATGGTACTACTGGTTTGGGGGCACCTGTAAATTTGAATGTAATTTCTGGTGGTGGTGGAGCTTATAGTTTCACAGGGCTCGAACCAGGTACTTATACCCTTACTTTTAATGCATTAGCAGGGTTCGAAAGAACGTTTCAGACTATTGATAGTGATCCAGATCGCACAACTGGTGTTACAGCAGCTGTAAATATTTTAAGTGGAGACAACAATCAAGATATTGACGCAGGATATTTTGTATTTGCAACGATTAGTGATTTTGTATGGGAAGATTTGAATGGTAATGGTATCCAAGATGGCGGTGAGCCTGGTATAGACGGAGTCACAGTCACTTTGACAGGTAATGATGGTTTTGGCAATCCAGTGAATTTAAACGAAGTAACAGCAGGTGGTGGTTTATATGAATTTATGGATATTGTTCCAGGTACTTATACCCTTAACTTTGCCTTACCATCCATAAATCATTTCTACACACAACAAGATGCTGGTGGAGATAATGTAGATAGTGATGTAGATAATATGGGGGATACAGCTCCATTTACAGTAATAAGTGATGATGATATTACCAATATGGATGCAGGAATGTTCCTTGGTGGTACTATTGGAGATTATACATGGATAGATTTTGATGGTGATGGTATACAAAATGACCCACTTCCACTCGGAGGTGTGAGTATCGCCATTACTGATAATGCTGGCAATCCAGTCAACGACGCACTTGGGCTTCCAATAGGACCTCAGGTGACTAATGGTGCAGGTAATTATTCCTTTATTAATTTACCACCAGGTATATATAAGCTTACTTTTACTGCTCCTGGAGGATATTTTCCGACAACAGTAAATGTGATGGGAGGAAATGATAATGCAACTGATGTCGCTGATGACTCAGATAATGACCAAGCAAATGGCAATATGACCTTCGATATAGAAATCACTTCTGGTGAGGTAGAGAATGATATCGATGCAGGTTTTTATGAGCCTATTACCATTGGAGATTTTGTGTGGCATGATGCTAATGCAGATGGTATCCAAGATGGAGGAGAGCTTGGTTATGGTGGTGTCACTGTGACATTGCAAAGATTCGGAGGACCTGCAACAGATGTTAATGGTAATCCTCTTGCCCCAGTGGTCACAGATGGCGCAGGTATGTATGAGTTCATGAATATTAGACCAGGTCTCTATGACATCACAATAACTCCACCTCCTATGTGGTTGTTCTCTGATATAGATGCTACCAATGATGATCAAGATAGTGATTTTAATAATGCTGGTAATTTATTGACAAGAATTAATTTGACTTCTGGTCAAGTAATTGATAATATAGATGCTGGTATCTATAAAAACATTGATATTATCGGTACAATATGGGTGGAAGGAGATGGCAATAGCACACTAGATGGTGGTGAATCACTTCAATCTGGCGTAGAAGTCCATCTTATTTCTAGTCCAGGAGGTACAGTAGTAGCGGTGAGTTTTACTAATGCTAATGGTGAGTATATGTTTAATGTGAAGCCTGGAGACTATTTGATCTCTGTGGTTTCTTCCAATTTTGGTTCTGGAAATCCTCTAAATGGATTGATAAGTTGTGTTGCTTTCGTTGATGCAAATATTGATTCAGATCTTGACGACAATGGTGATGGTCCTATGACAGGGCCGATAGAAACGACTGTTGTGCAGTTTAGGTGTGGTGACGAGCCAGGAATGGATGGTACTGTCAATGAAACAATTGATATGTGTTTTACTTTTGACTGTAACTCACCGAATGCACTTGCAGCTCCTTCATGCGAAATGGTCATGGACACATTTTGTGATCTTACCTTATTGGATGTTGGGTGCGCTAGAATGCCAATGAATTTGGTAAGTCCTGCACCAAGTCCATTATGTAATGGTGGTGGTCAAGCGCACAATATGTCTTGGTTTGCCTTTGTCGCTGGTACAGGTAATTATGAAATAGAAATAGACCCATTCGGATGTACCACGGTTGGTAATCAACAAGGTGTACAAATGGGTATTTATGAAGATTGTTCTTTTACAACTTCAGTAGAATGTATGAATGCTTGTATAAGTTCCCCTTTTTCATTTTCAAATGCAGGTTTAGTGCCCGGAAACACCTATTACTTTTGGATAGATGGGTGTGGTGGTAGTGTTTGTAGTTACAACATAAATATCAATGGAAATTTTCAGCAATTTACCATACCAGATCCGACAAGTGTAGATATTACATCACACATGTTAGGTGAGACAGTTTGTCCTAATTCGATCGTTTCTGTTGAAGTTCCAGGCTTTACAAACCTGAATGTTAGGTTTATTTGGAGAATTATTGATCCTATGGGTGGTGTAAGTTTTGTAGAGACCACAACAAATACATTGAATTACACTGTTACTATGATTGGGGATTATATCATAGAAATATTTGAAGTTAGAAATAAGTGTGACTTATCCATGGTGACACAATCCATAACTATTCCAGTAGATAATCCACCTGATGAAGATTTTGGGTTAGTAACTTTATGTCCTGAAGACGTTGCAACCTATGGTGGTCCAACAATGGATGCATCAGGAAATTCGGACCCAAATGGTGATGGTACTTTAGGATGGCAAGATCTTGGATTTACTTTTATGGTTGGTAATAATATGACAACTATTATGAGTATGGGTTGCGTATATATGCAAGAAGTAGAAATTCAAACTTTTACTACTAGTCCTCCAGAGCAAATCACTTTAACTTTATGTGAAGGTGGGTTTCCAGTTGTGGTAGGTGGTGTAACATACAATAATGGTACTGTATATGATATTAACAATGATATTATGACACCAGATATTATTTTTGTAGATGATGCCAACGGTTGTGATAGTACTATATCTTTGGAAATTTATGATTTAAGGATGCAACCTCTTGATTTTTATGAAGATGGCTGTGTTAACGGTGGTTTCCAATTGAGATTTGAATTTTTTGCCCCATTTGAGTATGCAGGTTTGGTCGAATTAATTAGATGGAAAGATGATCTTGGAAATTATCTAGATGATGGAAATCCAGATGGATTTCTATTTACGCAAATAGTACCAGCTAGTGGAACATATATTATAGAATTTACCTATACTCTGAACGGTGAAACTTGTACTTACGAATATAGTTACAATCTTAACATTAATAATCAAGTCCCCGCTACACCAGTACCAAGTCCAGCGTGGGTGACTAGCTTTTGTGCCACATCGACACCTCAAGTTTATTCTGTGACAAGTCCTGACGGTAATACAGATTTTGAATGGACTTTTCCACAAGACGTTACAGCAACAGGTCAAGGCACAAATACACTTACAGTTAACTGGGGTAACGTGTTAGGTGGTCAGATATGTGTCTTCACATCCAATGTATGTGGAGAAAGTGAACCATATTGTGAAAATATAGTCATCACTCCTATACCCGTAGCTGATTTCGACATCGATCCTGTGATATGTATAGATAGTACGGGTAGTGTGACATACAATCTGCCAAGAGTACCGGGTTATGTTTACAATTGGTCATTAGATGGTGGTAGTATTATCTCTACCAATAATTCTAATGGCATAGACTCTCTAGAAGTTATGTGGTCTACAGCTGGTTGGAAATATGTAGAACTTATTGTGACTCGTAATGGTTGTCCTTCTGCTGTGCATAGAGATTCTATAGAAGTGATTGGAAGGTTGACACCACCTGCTGTCACGTGTTCTTCGACAGATACGGAGATTATTTTTAATTGGGCTGGAATAATGAATCAGACGAATGTCTCTGTAATTTCTACTACAACAGGATTGCTAGCTGGCAACTCTTATACTGTCTCAGGGCTTTTGCCAGGTGATAATGTAAATATAACAGTGACCTTATCATCTACGCATCCTTGTGGAGATATTGTGATATCAGGCTCTTGCATTACGCAGGATTGTGTGCCTGAAATTATTTCATTGAAACCCTTTGCACCAATTTGTTTAACAGCCAATCCAATGTTAATTATTGTTAAAGATTCAACTGTTACTGTGACAACCGACGGAACGTACAGCTTTAGTGGTCCAGGTATCGTAGATATGGTAAATGGAATATTTAACCCCGCAGTAGCAGGTTTCGGTACCCATACTATAAGATTTGATTATACAGATGCTATTGGATGTATTTCATCATCTGCTTTTACTACGATTAATATATTCGCTGTACCTACATCAGACTTTACAACTGATGATATCATCTGCCAAGATAGTCTTGCTCGTATGCAATATACGGGAAGCATTCCTTCAGGTGGTACCTACACATGGAATTTTGGTTCAGATGTAGTGTTGCCAGCACCAACAGGACGTGGACCATTTAATGTAGGTTGGACTACACCAGGCGTTAAAAATGTAACATTGACTACTTCTAGAAATGGGTGTGTTTCTACACCTACGACGATACCAGTCACTGTTGAGCCAAGGATTGCTCCAGTAGTGATTACTTGTCCTACCATCGGTGCGACAGTACTTACCTTCGACTGGAATGATGTTGCCAATACAAGTGGTTATAATCTTACATTAAATAATGTAGTACAGCCGCAGACAAACAACTCTATACTTTCGTTGACTGGACTTGGCACGAATGAAACTTTTACCCTTACAGTTGAAGCCATAAGTAATAATGCTTGTCCAGGGGTAACTAGTACATTGGTATGTAGCACGACAGATTGTCCTCCAATATCTATCATGTTTAATCAACCAGATACGACTATTTGTTTTGGCAATAATTTGCCAGTAATTGATATTGATGCAACGATTGTCGGTGGTTTACAATCTGCTAATCAAGTGATCACTTGGGCTGGTTTAGGAGTGAATCCTACAACAGGTGTATTCGATCCAAATGTGGCGGGTGTAGGCACGCACACTATTGAATTTTCCCTTGTAGATGGTAATTGTACTAAAGATACTAGTATGGTTATAACCATCATTGCACAACCAATATCTACCTTTACAGGCGATGCTAATGTATGTATTTCAGATGATTATATTGTGACATATACTGGTACGCCAAATCTACCTTTAACGTGGCAATTACCTAATGGTGTTACTTCAACGCCTGCTGGACCACCTAATCAATACATAATATCGTTCACTACGGATGGTCAATTTACATTAGGGTTATTAGCTGGAACAGCTAGTTGTGTCTCAGAACTTAGTACTTTAGATGTTTTAGTAGACCCTGAACTAGATACAGTAACGATCACTTGTCAGCAAACCACAACAAGTATTACCTATAACTGGACTGCACTTACAGAATGTGCATCTGAATATGAAGTGTCTATCAATGGTGTAGTCCAAGGTGTACAAAGTAATCTAAGTTTCTTTTTGGATAACTTGATGATCGGCGAAATGGCAGAAATCGAAATCAGACCTATCAGTGAGTGTTCATGTCCAGCCATCGCAACTTCCAAAGTTTGCGAGGCCAAGGAGTGTCCTACGATTACAGTGAATGCAGTTACACCTTTCCCATCATTCTGTAGAGGATCTGTCATAAATGCATTCCAATTGACATCCACGCAAACAGGATCTAATGGAACAGGTACAGGCTCTTGGTCTGGCACAGGTGTATCTAGTACAGGTATGTTTAATCCGGCAGAATTGTCTCAAGGTGTGTACACATTGACCTATTCATTTACAGAAGAAAGTTGTGACTATACAGGACAGGTTGATGTAGAAATATTTGACACTCCAACTGTAGATGTAACCACTGTACAACCAGATTGTTATCAAGACAACTTTGGTCAAGCTACTGTTATAGCTGAAAACGGTACTGCTCCTTATACTTATACTCTTAATGGAAATGTAGTCACTTTACCACTTGCAGATTTATCACCAGCATCTTACCAAATATTGGTGACGGATATAAATAGCTGTACAGGAACTTCAACATTTACCATTTCTTCTGCTGCTGAGCCTACCTTGGTATTAAGTGGAAATACTTCTACTATAAGCGGTCAGCCTACACAACTCACAGCTACAGTATCTAATTTGTCTTCGACAGTTGATTCTATAGTTTGGGTATCATCTAATGGCACCATCGTATGTAGAGGTGTTAATTGTTCTACCATAACTGTTTCGCCAGAAGAAGACGAAACATACTGTGCTACCGTTTACTTCAATAATGGATGTAATATCAATGATTGCATCACAGTACGAGTTCAGAAAGTATCTGTTATAACTATTCCGAATATTTTCTCACCGGATGGTAATAATGCATCATTCTTTGTAGAAGGATTTGAAAATATTAAAAGCATCAAGTCTATGAGTATTTTTGATAGATGGGGCAATCTTGTTTTCTTAAAAGAAAATATCTCAGCAGGTGATAGATCACAAGGATGGGACGGAAGGCTTAACTCCAATAAAGTCACTCCTGGTGTCTACGTGTACAAAATTGAAATTATAAATTTAGAAGATGAAATAGAAATTAAAGCTGGAGACGTAACCGTCTTGTAAACGATTCATAATGGAACATTAAAAAAAGCGCTCTTGGATTTGTCCTTGAGCGCTTTTTTTTGATACATAACTGGGTTAGACACGGCTAAATCGTTCTTTTGTAATGTAAGATGATTTGCATAATGAAAAATGAATGTAACGATTTAATATCAATTTTGAATTATATTGCTACATTTGCATCATATTGGTTGTTTCTTGGTGTATTTCATCTTGAAACATTAAAAGGGAATCCGGTGTAAAAGATGTTTTATCTTTGAGTCTGGAACTATCCCCGTAGCTGTAAATTTCAACAAAAGCTTAGGCAAAATACCACTGTCATACTTTATGTGATGGGAAGGTGCCCAAAGTGAAATGAGTCAGAAGACCTGCCAATATGTATTTTTGTATTGACTTTCGGGATGAAAGGTTGGTCAAAAGAAAACATGATAGATGAATGTGCAGTCACCAGATTGTATAGTCAATTTGTTTTCTATTGGTCTACTTTGTCTTCTCGGCAAAATGTATAGTATTGACCAGACTTTTTATCAGATATGTTTTATTAATCATTTTCCTTTACGAAGATACATCTTTGGCTGGTCAGCATGTGTTAGATTCAGTGGTCATAAAGGGCGAAAAGATATATGCTTTTGACCTAGTCCAAGCAAGTTATGAAAAAAAAGATAGTGGCAAGATTTTAGTTAACACACCAGATTTTTTGCAAAACATCATTGGTGGTCAAGTGCAAATGAGCTCTCCAGGAGGATTACATACTTTTCTGCATCGTGGTATGGGTACACGTCATCTCCCTATTTTATGGAATGGTATCAATATTCAGAGCGTTGTAAATGGGACTTTTGACTACAATCTTATTCCAATTTCTTTAGTGGGAGACATCAGTTTTTATAGCTTTGGTTCACCTACATTGACTGGAAATAATAGTTTGGCTGGCGTTATGAATATAGAAGAGCATAAAAATATAGGTAAATTACAAGTCACTACTTCTGTGTCCACTTTACAAAACTTTATGTTGGGTGTCTTATCTGAAATGAAAACGGACAGAATAGTCCATCAAATCGGAGTTAGTTATTCATTGGATAAAAATCGGTTTTCATATAGAGATGGTGA
>JBGSOH010000252.1:0-3667 GCA_041739205.1 Saprospiraceae bacterium | reverse complement strand
TCCAAACGTGATCCCAACCTGTATGATTAGGCACCCAATCTAGGATGACTTTCATGCCCAATTTATGCGCTGTATCAATGATTGATTTGAATTCAGAAATAGTGCCAAAAGCAGGATTAGTTTTACGAAAATCAGAAACGGCATAATAGCTGCCTAGACTTCCTTTCTTCTTGGTCTCACTAATAGGGAAAATAGGCATAAACCATAAAATGTCCACACCCATTGCTTTTAGTCTCGGAAGATGCGATTGGAAAGCTACAAAAGTCCCTTCTTGGGTATATTGTCGAATATTAACTTCATAAATATTAGCATTTTTTGCCCATGCTGGCAAGGTAAATTCTGACAATTCCTGTGACTCCATATCCTTTATCTTCTAGTAGATACACCTGCAAAGTCATTGTAAAGTGTTAAACACTTCCTTTGACATCAACAAAATATATCCTTTGTTTTAAAATTTTGGATAAAAATAAAACATTTTTTGAATGTGTCTAAGAAAAAGAGAAAAATAATGTGTCATAGCGACAATTAGCGTTTGATAGTTTTGACTTTGCTCATTCAAACATGCAAACCAACATTTAGTTTTACTTTAGAAATACAACCTGTCAGAATTCATAAAAAGTTATGTAACTTAAAATTACACTTAGCTTAAAATTCCTTTTTTTTGCCCTGTTCCCTCAGGTTACAAAATGAAGTTTTAATTAGTTTCTGTGCAAAAATGGGATACCCCCAATATTTTTATTATCTCCAGATCCGAATATTTGGTCTGACTGGCCTTTTCATTTTTAGTCAAAACTTCATAAAATAGCGTTAAGAAGCGAAAACTGTTCGAGCTAATACGGATGTAAAAAAGAGTGATTATGAACGTAGTGCTACTAAAGCCAATAACGAGCTAACAAACTCAAAAGCGAGTTTTTTCGGTTTAGCTATTTAATGAAGTTTTGGCGTTAAGAAAATGAAACAGCCTTGACTTTTTGTTTCTTTTGTGTCAAGACAAAAGAAAAAGACGTTAAAATCAATCTACCATGTTAAAATTCAGCTACAATCGTAAATATGAAGTTCAAAATTTGCAATTTCTCCGTTAAGAATTTACATCGAAAATTGAGATTTTAAATTAGTTTCTATTTAATAATGGAATACGACCATAAAAAGTTATGGGTTCAGTTTATTTAACTCAAAGTGATCGACTTCTATGATTTCTCCAGCTTTCAAATCATTGAGATGAATATTCCCAATTCTTACACGAACTAAGCGTAAAGTTGGATGACCGACGGCCGCAGTCATCTTGCGAACTTGTCGGAATTTACCTTCTCTTATGGTGATTGACAACCAGCTTGTAGGCTTATGTCTTTCGTCTTTTACTTTTTTTGTTTGAACGGCTAAAATTGGTAAGAGATATAACTTAAGTGCCTTGCAGGGAAGTGTTGTGTACTTTACTCCTTTTAAACTTATTTCTACACCTTCTTGAAGTTGTTTTACTGCATCCGTTGATATCTCACCAGATACTTGAACAAAGTATTCTTTCTCTATTTTTTTGCTCGTAATATGGGCACTTACCTTGCCATCTGTAGATAACAGCAATAACCCTTCTGAATCTTCGTCGAGTCGTCCTATGGACATAGTGCCTTCAGGAAAATCACCGAGCTCGCCCAATAATTTTTTATTTCGTCTAATTTTTTGATTGTTCACAAACTGAGACAAATAACCAAAAGGTTTATGAATGATAAAATGGCGATGCTGACTCATAAGTAACTTTAATAATAATTTGTTGTAACTATTTGAATCCTAAACAATTAAACATTACTTATCCAAAATGCTTAAGAAAAATAACTTCTTTTTCATTTAAAAATCTAGACCAACCACGTTTGAGATCTTTTTTTGTCATTCCGGCATAAAAAGTTCTATCCAGTTTCAAAACTTCATAATTTAATGAAGTAAATAGTTGGTTAATTTCCATATCCGTCCCCGACATTACTTCCACCCCGACTTCATTCACGCCGAGATCTTGTACGTGATTGACACCTAGTACAGGAAATATTTTTCCATTTATTTCGATGCCTGCTCTTATTTTTGCTAGGTCTTCTTCTGATATTTTTTTGTCAAGACTTACTTGGAATACTTTTTTTACTTTGCGATTTCCTTCTTTAAATTTTTCGATGAGTTCTTTGTCATTGGTCAATATTAATAGGCCAGCAGCACTTTCAGAAAGACCATCTATAGGAGTTACTTTAATATCTGTTTTCTTTTTCATCAATGCTTCTATGTCAGGTTTGGATGCTTCTCCATCGTGACTCATGGGCATGTTTTTAGGCTTATTTAGCAAGAGATAGACCTTTTTTTCTGCAATTTCGAGATCTTTACCTTTATATTTGACTTTATCTTCAGGCTTAAGCTCGTAGAATGGATTTAACTCTGCTACATCGTTTACTGAAATCTCACCAGCCTTGATGATTTCCATTGCCTTTCTTCTATTTGCAACACCACAATGGGCAACAAATTTGTTTAATCGTAAGACATTATCTTCCATTTTAAGCTTATTGGTGTATGAAAAGTAAATTTAGAACGGAATTTCCGAATCATTTAACGTAATAGATGGCGCATCAGACCCTGTTTCATTCATCTTGGAAGGACGGGTGATGATACCACCACTACCAAATGGATTGACATTAAATACATCACTTAGGTCATTGCTAAAACCACCTTCACCAGGATCTTCAAACTTCACAAAATGTGGAACGAATCTGAGCTCCACAGTTCCTAATCCACCGTTACGATGTTTTGCAAGGATAATCTCTGTCAAATCATTTGGTTTGTCTAGTTCGCCTTCGCCCACACCATAATATCCGGGTCTGTAAATAAATGTAACGATATCGGCATCTTGCTCGATCGCTCCTGATTCCCTCAAATCTGAAAGTTGTGGTCGTTTTTCGCCTCCCCTACTCTCTACTGCCCTTGACAACTGCGAAAGTGCAATCACGGGTACATGCAATTCCTTGGCTAAGCCTTTTAGAGCTCGAGAGATGGACGAGATCTCTTGTTCACGGTTACCACGCTTATCATTGGGTGCTCCTGCCATCAACTGAAGGTAATCTATAATGATCATACTTATGTTGTGGTTTTGCTTCAGACGTCTACATTTTGCGCGTAATTCGAAAATATTTATACCTGGTGTATCATCTATATATATAGGAATCTGAGCTAATTTATCTACCGCAGAGTGGAGTTTTCGCCATTCAAAATCTTCTAACTGACCATTTCGGAGTTTGCTTGAATTGATCTCCGCTTCCATAGATATCAACCTTTGTACCAACTGTACACTAGCCATCTCCAATGAGAAAAATGCAATACCTCTACCGGCTTGTGCAGCATTTTTGGCAAGGGAAAGTGTAAAGGCAGTTTTACCCATACCCGGCCTTGCTGCCATGATAATCAAATCTGAAGGTTGCCATCCGTTGGTCATTTTGTCTAATTCGACAAATCCTGTGGTGACACCAGTCATTTCTGATCCTTTCTGACTGACTGCTTCAATTTCTTTTTGTGCTTTTACTGCCAATGAACCAAGTGATTCATAACCAGTATTAAGATTTTGGTCAGTGATATCGTAGAGACCACGCTCTGCTTCGTCTAGGAGTTCGAGTACATCTTTGGTATCTTCAAAAGCGTCGTGGAT
>JBGSOH010000227.1:0-7307 GCA_041739205.1 Saprospiraceae bacterium | reverse complement strand
GGCGACTTGTACAGAATCGGGCAATGACTCAGGGTAAGGATTCATCATTGGACTTCCTTCAAAATTTTGGTTTACATCAGCACCTTGCAAGTCCCAAGGATTCGGTAGTACGGTAATATCTACCTCAGTAAACATCACTTTGATACCTAAAGCAGAATATTCTAAAATACTTTTTTCGATATCTTCGAGTGGTAATCCTTTGATACTCCAATGTCCTTGAATTCCTACGCCATCAATCCTCACACCTGCTGCTTGGATTTTTTTGATGAGTTCGATTGCACCAGCACGTTTTTTTGGCTGCTCTATGTTGTAATCATTATAATACAACTCACTATTTGGTGTAGCTTTTTGAGCCAATCTGAAAGCGTTTGTAACAAAATCATCACCTAAAAGGTAAAAAAATATAGTTTTGCGCATCGTACCATCTTCGTTGAGTGCTTCGTTTACTACATCCCAAGCTTCAATTTTCCCATCGTATCTACTCGCTATGGTATTGATGTGATTTTCTAAAAACATGGTTAATGAATCCTTACTTTTTATGTTGGTAACAAATGGAGATATCTGACTATGCCAAACTAAAGTATGTCCAACTGTAAACATGTCATTTTTATCACCAAGAGCAACGATTTTATCTGCTAAATCAAAATTATATTTGTCCCATTCTGGATGGATAATTTCACATTTCATAATATTCTCAGGTGTGATGCTATTGAATTCCGAAGGGAGTAAAGACAACGCATTGGTATCTTTTTCCATAATTTGATCTGCGTTAATGGCAGCACCTATCAAAAAATCATCTGCGAATACCGTTTTTAACCCTTTCTTCTCATCAATTGTGCCTTCTTTTTGTTTGCATTATGTAAAAGAAAATCCTATCAATAAAATTAAAAATGTAATCAGTTGCTTTAAATTGTGCATATTATTTGTTTAAGATGTTATTAAATTGATTTTACCATTTGGGTTTGATACCTGGTGAATAAGGGTAGGAAAGACTTTTGTAATAATCTACATCATGGGGTGGCGGAATGGTTCCTGAAGGAAAAGGCAACCGTGACCTTGACTGAAAATAAGCCAAACACGCATCTCTCCACCATTGCGCTTCCTTACTTTGGATGTTCAAATGGTCGCTTACAGAACGAAAAGTTTCCTTATCTACCAAACCATTTACCGAATCCCATTTTGACTTCATTTCTGTCACTTTTGAAACGCCTTGATCATATTTAAATACCAACTCTTGCCATACATTTCTGCCAGATTTTAGTGGGTGGGTCCAAGGCACTCTATGAAACCATAATAGGAATTCGTCAGGACACGTACTCAAATTTCCGTACAAGTTTTGTACTTCAGGATGATATTGGGATAGTGCATTTGTACCTGTGGTTTTCCTATCAAAACCGATGCTGTCTTTATTGGCTTTGTGGTAGTAAACCGATGTCCAATCAGCTCTATAAAGGCTATCTACCCAAGGTCCTGGACCGAAATGATGGCCTTCTGCCATGATGTGATGTAATCCAAGTGGCGTCATATAATTGACACATGCTTCGTGCGAGTGTTCTAATAACCAATTACTTACTTCAACTACCTTTTTGTCATGATTGGGAAAAGTAGCAGCAGTCCATTCTTTAAAAATACTACTTGCATCGAGATATGGATTCCAAGCTAATTTTCCAAAAGCATACCAATCAGCTTGTCCAAAAAGATTGCCAGTCCAATTAAAGGCTGTACCGATATTGGCCACACCAGCAATTCCTGTGATTTTATAATCGTGGCTAGTACCATCTATGATTTTTGCAACAGTCGAGCCTTTACCTTTTACATAAGTATCAGAGTGAAGTACTTCTTCGTACATTTTTGCCAATCCTACTAAATGTGTTCCTTGTCCAAGATATTCTTTGGTAATTTGCAATTCTAACATCAATGGAGTCTTATGCATTGCGCCAAACATAGGATGAAATGGCTCTCGTGGCTGAAAGTCGATAGGCCCATTTTTTACTTGTACTAATACATTTTCAGCAAACTGACCATCTAAAGGCACAAACTCTTTGAACGCTTGTTTGAATCGATCATCATTCACTTCATGGCTATACACAAAAGCGCGCCACATGACGATGCCACCATATTTTTTTAGTGGTTCAGCAAGCATATTGGCTCCGTCCGCATGATTCCTTTTGTAATCTTGAGGTCCAGGTTGTCCTTCGGAATTTGCTTTCACCAAAAAACCACCAAAATCGGGTATTTTTTGATAGATTTCGTCAATTTTACTTTCCCACCAAAGCTTGACTTGTGGATCGAGTGGGTCCGCTGTTTTGAGTCCACCCAATTCAATAGGCGCACTAAAGCGGGCTGTAAGATAGACTTTGATACCGTATTTCCTAAATATATTGGCCAATGCAGCAGCCTTATCTATGTAGTCTGCTCGCAAAACTATGGCATTTGCATTTACATTTGTCAGGACAGTGCCATTGATACCAATTGATGCGTTTGCCTTCGCATAATCTTCATATCTAGGGTCTAAATATTCTGGTAGTTCGTGCCAATTAAAGATAGAAAAACCTGCATATCCACGCTCAACTGTTCGATCTATGTTATCCCAATGATTGAGTATTCTGTTATGTATTTTTGGCGATTCTGTGATGTTTATATTTTTAATCTTTTCTCTTCTATGAATTTTATTAATCAGGCAATAAGAGCCATATAGTAATCCTTTGTTAGTTTTTGCTTCTATTTTCAAGGCATTGGAAGTACTAGTTATATAAAAACCTTCATCGTTTATATCTACGGCATTTGTATTTAAGGTTAATGTAATTTGAGCAGGTTTTTGACTATTTTCTAATAATATCTTTTTACCCAATAAGATTGAAAGATTTTCAGTTAAGATGTTTTTTGTTGTGTTTAGTATTTCGTCATTGTTATCATTAAGTAGATGGATACCACTTATAAAACTGTATTCAATCGCAATAATTTTATCATCAAGTTTTTGGTAGTCCAACCATAATTTATAACCATTTTGACCAACAACTTGAATTTGACAAAAAATGAACAAGAAAGCTAATACTAAATGTTTCATTAATTATTTCTTTCCAGATTTAAGAGATGATTCTCGAATAATAAGGTCAGAGTTAATTATAATTGTAGATAACTGTTTGACGTCTGATTTGCCTTGTAAGTGACTAATGAGTTGGGTAGCAGCAACTTCACCCATCAAAAAACCAGGATATTCTACAGTAGTGAGTTCAGGTTCAATAATTTTGCTGATGGCATCATTGTTGAATCCTACGACAGCAATGTCTTCAGGTATTTTTATACCGTGTTTTTTCAATTCCTTGATGAAAAATGCCGCAGTCAAATCATTGGTAACAAAAACAGCATCGGGCATCGGTTTTAGCTTTCGAATCACGTTTGCGACAGCTGCACCTGAACTAGCACTCAATTCATCTATAATGACATAATTTTCATTTAACGCCATATTATTGTCAAAAAGTGCATCTCTGTAACCCTTAAAACGTTGACTATAGACATTTCTTTGTTGAGTACCTGTGACGATGGCGATCCTTTTGCTCCCTTGATCTATCAAGTGTTTAGTAGCCACATAACCACATTTGTAATTATCTATGACTACTTTGGTGTTTTCAATGTTTTCTTCCACTCTATCAAAAAAAATGAGTGGGATGTTTTTGGCATTAAATGGTTCGAAATGACTCAAATCATCTGTATCAAAAGCAAGGGAAGCGATCACTCCATCCACTCTTTTATGAAAAAGATTATTGGCATTTTTAATTTCATTAGACATTTGTTCGGAAGAGTGGGCAATAATGAGATCATATCCTGCTTCTGTGGTTACTTTTTCTATTCCACCTAGTACGGAAGTAGTAAAAGACGAAACCAATTCATGGATGAGCACACCAATAGTGTTTGACTTCTGATTTCTAAGGTTTTTGGCAAAACTATTATGTCTATAACCAAGCTCTTTAGCGGTCTCATGGATTTTTTTTCTTGTTTCTGCGCTTATGGCTGTATTATTATTAAGCGCTCTGCTTACAGTGGCAGAAGAGATGTCCATTTTTTTTGCAATATCATATATAGTGATATCTTTTTTATTAATCATTTGTGCAATCAGTTACAAATTACTATTCAATATGGAATACTAGTATAATCGTCCACAAACATAGCTTTATTCAAACAAACTGCCAAATATATTATCCGCAACTATAAATAAAATTACAATATAATTGTATTACACTGTATTTCAATTTAATACAAATATATTTAATTTATAAATCTTATTTAACCGATATATAGATGATAACATATTAATAAAATAATTATGTAAAATATAGTATGCAACAGATTGCATGAATAAAATTTAATTGTAGTTTTGCTCTGATATTATTAATCATCATTGCCGCTTGTTAGTGTTTATAATATGATATAGCAAGTTGATTTTGGATATTTTTTTAATTTATTAACTCGTTAAATCAATCTTGGATGCCATATTTACATTCATTTATTGCATTAAGAAAATTTACTTTTAATTTTGGATATTTGTTTACTACATTTAAGTACTTAATTCATAATTTCTTATCATTGAGTGATAGAATATTTAAAAGAGCTGAAATAATCGAGACTGCGATTAATGATTCATTTCAATCATTTAAGAAAAATAGGTATGTCATTTTGTATGATATAAATCCAGCATACTTTTTACATTGTTTTTATCAATTTATACACTTATGTTTTCTGTATGATTGTAGGAAGTCTACAACACTAAAAATGTATCATGAAGATTTCGTTTAATTTTTTATAAATGTTTGGTTATTCTTTTGTAAAAGGAGCTAGACAGGCTCCTTTTCTTCTTTTTTTTATTAAAATCTATTACTATTCAATGTTTTCATATATTTAAATTCCTGATTCTTTTTACTAATTTTAACTCAAAATATGCTTTTAATTGTAAGTAAAAATAATTACCATCAAACAAGGTCAAATTTCTATATTGGTTTAATACACCATTAAAATAAATGCTTTGTATAGAATTTTCATTGGCAAAGATGATAAAATGAATTCTTATCTTGGGCCGTTTTATATTAATTACTAATTTTTATTTTTGTCAAATGTACGCAATTGGATATGATATAGGAAGCTCATCGGTAAAAGCATCAATAGTCAAAATAGATTCAGGTAAGGTCGTAGCAATCGGGAAATACCCTGAATCTGAAATGCATATGGACGCAAAGAACCAAGGATGGGCAGAACAAGATCCTGAAATGTGGTGGAAATGTATTTGTATTTTGACCAAAACACTCTTAATTGAAAATGATTTAGAAGCTAAACAAATATTGTCCATTGGCATTGGTTATCAAATGCATGGATTGGTTTTGGTAGACAAAAATCACAAAGTAGTTCGACCTTCAATTATATGGTGTGATAGTAGAGCGACTCAAATCGGGGAACAAGCTTTTATTGATTTAGGTAGCGTTTATTGTTTGGGACATTTGCTTAATTCACCAGGAAATTTTACGGCATCTAAACTCAAATGGGTGAAAGAAAATGAACCGGAACTTTTCGCAAAAGTGTATAAATGGATGCTACCAGGAGATTTTATTGCCATGAAATTTACCAATGAGATCAATAGCACTGTTTCTGGATGTTCTGAAGGTATGTTTTGGGATTTCAAACAAAATAGTATTGCTGACCATCTTTTAAATTATTATGGTATTCCTAAGGATATGATGCCTGATTTGGTAGATACATTTTCTATTCATGGTCGCGTCAGTGCTGATGCTGCCGAGAGTAGTGGATTAATTGCTGGTACACCCGTCACTTATCGAGCAGGAGATCAACCAAACAACGCCATGGCTCTAAAAGTATTACATCCCGGAGATATCGCTGCAACAGGTGGTACTTCTGGTGTAGTTTATGCCGTAACTGATAAATTGGATTATGATGCCCAATCAAGAGTCAACGGATTTGCACATATAAATCATACTACTGACCAAAACAGTATTGGCCAATTACTATGTATCAATGGTTGTGGTATTTTGTACGCATGGATGCGAAAACAGGTAGCAGCTTTAGGACAGACCTACCAAACTATGGAAAAGCAAATCAATTCAATACCTGTAGGTTCAGAAGGATTGGTAATTCTTCCTTTTGGAAATGGTAGTGAGCGCATTCTGAATGATAAAATGATGGGCGCTCGTATAGATAACCTTCAATTTAATAGACATAATCAAGCCCATCTATTTAGAGCTGCTTTAGAAGGAATCGTATTTTCATTCGCTTATGGCATGGATATTTTACAATCCATCGGTATTAAACCGACTACTATTAAAGTTGGTAATGACAATTTATTTCTTTCTGATACTTTTTCATCTTCCATGGCCAATTTATTGCAGTGTAACATTGAGATGTACGAGACTACGGGTGCGGTAGGTGCAGCGAAGGCAAGTACAGTAGCTATTGGAATATACAATAACATTGACCAAGCAATAGTCGAGTTAAAACCCATTAAAGTGACGGAATATAAATCAGACAATAGCCAATATTTAGAAGCTTATGGACACTGGTCACAACAACTTATCAATTTAATTAAGTAATAAAAATATAAAAATCATAAATACCGTGAGTACTTACTTTAACAACATCCAGAAAATAAAATTTGAAGGTCGTGAATCTAAAAATCCATTAGCTTTTAGATGGTATGATGAAAATCAAATGGTTAATAGAAAAAGCTTGAAAGATCATTTTAGATTTGCTGTAGCTTATTGGCATAGTCTATGTGGTGGTGGTGGTGATCCCTTTGGCAGTCCTACAAGACCTATGCCTTGGTTAGCATCCAATGATCCTATCCAACAAGCAAAAGACAAGATGGACGCTGCATTCGAATTCATTTCAAAATTGGGAGTACCATATTATTGTTTTCATGATATCGATTTGATTGATGAAGGTGATTCTGTAGCAGAATACGAAAAAAGAATGCAGATCATCACGGATTATGCGCTTGAAAAACAAAATGAAAGTGGCATACAATTACTTTGGGGTACAGCAAATTTATTCTCACATCCTAGGTACATGAACGGTGCATCTACCAATCCTGATTTTAATGTAGTAGCAAGAGCAAGTGTGCAAATCAAAAATGCCTTGGATGTAACCATCAAATTAGGTGGCCAAAATTATGTGTTTTGGGGTGGACGTGAAGGATATATTTCATTGATCAACACAGATGTCAAAAAGGAATTGGATCACCTTGCTAGATTTTTGACCATGTCTAGAGATTATGGTCGTAAAAATGGATTTACTGGTAAGTTTCT
>JBGSOH010000226.1:0-4048 GCA_041739205.1 Saprospiraceae bacterium | reverse complement strand
CGCATCTAGAAGATTAGGTGCAGAAATAACAATATTTACAAATCCTGGTTTTTCTACCACAAGTGTATCAGGACTATAACCTACGTAAGATACAATTAGGCTCTTTGATTTTTTGGAAAAAGGAATATCAAAATTTCCTTTTATATCAGAAATAGTGCCACCTGCCTCACCAAGCCAAACAATATTTGCCCCAATAATAGGTTGCATAGCACCTGATTCTAATTTTTCAAAGACAACGCCTTTTAGAGTTTTGTCTGCATCACCATGGTTATGACCATCATGCTCAGAATGATCGTGTCCTTCATGGTCGTCATGATCATGCCCATCATCTGCTGAATGTTCATGTCCATCATCTTCCGTATGCACTTCATCACGGTATTTACAACAACTATGAAGATTGTTATAAACATCATCTGATGCTTTTTTACCATCAGCGTCATGACCTACAGCTAGTAAAGCATTGACCAAATCAGATTTTTGGAAGATATTTTGTGTTTCGACAGTTAAGCTTTGTTTCTCTAAATCATATTTTGCATTGACCACTCCCACTACATTTTTAGCAGTCGTTTCTATTCTTTCCTGGCACATTCCGCAAGCGCCACTTACTGGTATCACTACTTTATCGTTTTGTGCATAGCTATTAGTCACCATCAAAAACATACTTAAGAATAGGCATGTTTGAATTATATATTTTTGCATTTTGTTGAATTTAGTAAAGTAAAATTGATAAAACTTTAGACCTTAAACTGGCTAAAATCTTGTT
The DNA here is from genome assembly GCA_041739205.1 of Saprospiraceae bacterium. Lineage (GTDB taxonomy): Bacteria > Bacteroidota > Bacteroidia > Chitinophagales > Saprospiraceae > OLB9. The sequence continues at coordinate 3,285 of JBGSOH010000226.1, read as the reverse complement.
TTTGGACATGGCTAGCCCTTAAAATTTACTTTCTAAACCCTTGGTGGATTGATGAGTGTGTAGTGAAAATCAAATGAATGAACCAAAACTGGATAAATTTTACGTTCTGCAAATATATTTTCTGTAAATGATGATTCTGCTTTGCCCAATAAATAATGAACAAATACTTTTATGCAACTGAAACATTTACAGCCTTCGCCACAACAGCCATCTTCTTGTTCTCCTTTGGTATCATGTTCTTTGCTTTTGCAGCAACTATGTTTTTTCTCAGATGTAGGCGCATTGCAAACTTGTGTAGTTACATCCTTTGGAACAAATGCAATATCTGGAGCACACACAGAAAGTGACTGCCCGAAGATTAAAAAAGCAAATATTAAAGCGATGTATCTCATATAATGACAACAAAGATAGTGGAATATTTAATAGAAAGATTAATTTGTTCTATCTGACAACTTAAAAAATGTCTGTTTAACACAATTTTAGCAGATAGATGACTAATTTTGGCGATTATTATTATCGAAATAAAATAGAAATACAGTTATAGTTATGCTTAGTTGGGAAGAATTTGAAAAAGTAGAGATGCGTGTTGGGACCATCCTTTCAGTGAGTGATTTTCCGAAAGCGAGAAATCCATCTTACAAACTTAACATTGATTTTGGTGCATACGGGATAAAAAAAAGTTCTGCACAGATTACTCATTTGTACTCAATGGATAAACTTGTAGGGAAACAAATTATCGCCGTCGTCAATTTTCCACCTAAGCAGATAGCCGATTTTATGTCAGAGTGTTTGGTACTTGGCGTGGTAGGTTTGAATAAGGAAATTACACTTTTGATGCCAGAAAGAGCGGTAGATAATGGTTGGCGGATCGCTTAAACAACTTTTTATTGACGGTTAGAGTTTTATTATTTGTATTATTTAAAACACATATAGTTCATCATGTACAAATTTCTTTATTTATCTATCTTTTGTTTTTGTATATCTTCTATCTCAGCCCAAAAACCCATCACCATTGACGATATTTATGCAAAATTTGAGTTTAGGACCAAGTCTGTGCCTGGATTCAATTTTATGAAAGATGGTAGACATTATTCTGCAAGAAGAGACGGCGATATAAAAAAATTTGACATTACTACAGGTTCACTAGTAGAGACTATATTTGATGCAAAAGAACATAAAGACAAAGCAGGATTTTCGGGAGATTATAGTGGATATACATTCAGTGAAGACGAATCACTAATACTCATAAAGTCTGAAGATGAATCGATATACAGACACTCTTCAAAGGTAAACTGTCATATTTATGATAGAAAGGCAAATGTAATTGCGCAAGTATACCCACATGGAAAAATCGTAAATCCTTTGTTTTCTCCAGACGGAGAGAAAATCGCTTTTGTATTCAACAATAACCTATATTACAAAAACCTAAAGAACAACAACATCACACAAATTACCACTGATGGTAGTGTCAATAAGATTATCAATGGTATGTCTGATTGGGTTTATGAAGAAGAATTTGGTTTCACACGTGCTTTTTATTGGTCACCTGATAGCAAAAAAATAGCATTCATAAGATTTGACGAAAGTCAAGTACCACAGTTTAAGATGCAATTGTATAATGATGATATGTATCCTACGGAGCAAACATTTAAATATCCGAAAGTTGGTGAAAAAAATGCAGAAGTATCCACTTTGATTTATGATATCACACAAGGTCGTTCAACTAAAGCAGACTTGGGAGATATGGCTGATATGTATATTCCGAGGGTAAAATGGACCACAGATGCCAACCAACTATGTGTCTTCAAAATGAACAGACATCAGAATCATTTACAATTATATCTCGTAGATGTTAAAAATGCCAAATCAAATGTTTTCTACGAAGAGAAAAACAAATATTACATCGATATTACAGATGATCTTACTTTTTTGAAAGATGGAAAATCATTCGTGTGGTCATCTGAGAAAGAAGGATACAATCAGCTTTATCTTATGGGTATGGATGGTAAACAAAAAGCAAAACTGACAGTTGGAGATTATGACGTAACACAGTTTTATGGTGTGGATGAAAAAAACAAAAAAGTGTATTTCCAAGCAGCAGAAAAGTCTCCAATGGAAAAACATGTATTTTCAATTGACCTTGATGGCAAAAATCTAACGAATCTGACACCATCATTGATAGGAACCAACAACGCCCAATTTAGCAGCACTTTTGATTACTTTTCTAATATTCATAGTACCATCAATACTGCACCTACATATGTTGTTTATGATAGAAGTGGGAAAAAAATCAGAACCATAGAAGACAATGTGAATTATGGTAAAATCCAAGAAAGTTATGGTGTTTCTCCAGTAGAATTTTTCTCTTTTACGACTTCAGAAAATGTAAAACTGAATGGATGGATGATCAAACCTAGAGACTTTAATCCAACTAGAAAATATCCTGTATTTATGACACAATACAGTGGTCCTGGTAGTCAATCAGTAACAGATAGCTGGAAAGGTACAGGTTACTGGTGGAATCAAATGATTGCTCAAGCTGGCTATATTGTTGTTTGTGTAGATGGTCGTGGTACAGGCGGACGAGGAGAAGAGTTTGAAAAAATAACTTACTTACAACTTGGTCATTATGAAACCATAGACCAAATAAAAGCCGCAAAATATATGGGCAATCAGTCTTTTGTGGATAAAGAAAGAATCGGTATCTTCGGATGGAGTTACGGTGGATATATGTCTTCTTTGTGTATTCTCAAAGGAAATGATGTGTTTAAAGCGGCCATTGCTGTGGCACCAGTGACCAATTGGAAGTGGTATGATAGTGTCTATACAGAAAGATACATGCGTACTACGGCTGAAAATGCCAAAGGATATGCAGATAATTCTCCTGTTTATTTTGCAGATAGACTTAAAGGTAATTACCTACTAGTACACGGCATGGCGGATGATAATGTACACTTCCAACATGCTGTAGAGATGGCAAATGCACTCATAAAAGCCAATAAACAATTTGACACCTACTACTATCCGAATAGGAATCATGGCATTTATGGTGACAATGCTACGATCCATTTATACACTAAGATGACCAATTTTATTTTTGAAAAAATATAGTTTAACAATCACTTTTTAAGCGCGTACCTTTATGAATATTTCCATTTTATTAAGACACACTTTTGTTTTTGGAATGCTGTTGATTTTTTCATGCAAATCAGAGCCAAAAAAACTGAATCTTCAAGAATTTATGTGGCTTCAAGGCACTTGGATTACACAAGATAGCTCGAGTAT
>JBGSOH010000213.1:0-4456 GCA_041739205.1 Saprospiraceae bacterium | reverse complement strand
TTCTATCTTGCCATTTAGGCCTACATCATGATAATCATCTATACCCAATAGATCTACATATTCATCACCTGGATAAAACTCTAGGTACTGCTCTTTAGTCTCGAAAATATCTGGTGAATAGGCAAAAAGCAAGTTGTTGAGTCCTTTTTCTTTCACAAGATAGTCATATGTAAATGTGTATAACGCTTTATATTCTTCCGCTGTACAATTGCCTTTTCCCCACCAAAACCACTTGCCTGTATGTTCATGAAATGGACGGAACAAGATGGGAATGTGCTTTTTGAATATAAAACCAACTTTGAGATCATCTAAAAAATCAGCTACTTTATCTAGTTGGTCTTTGTACCATTGATGATGAATGCCGCCAGGAATAATGGTAAACACAGCATAAGTAGTATCCCACGAATGTTTGCGTGAAGCAGGATTGTCCAAATGCCAACTAATAGTATGGATGCCACCTTCTTCATATCCTTTGATGATCAGTTTTTTCATATAGTCGAATGGTATGCCATCAATATTTTTTGGGCTATCTTTTTCTAAACCTGCGATATCCCATCCAAATACTGCGGGATAAGCCCCTGTACATTCTTTGACATCTGACCTGCCGAACTCATGTCGCCATCCTATACCATAAGCCAAATCATCTTGATGTCCAAATAGAAAATTTCCATTGGGCAGCATAGCTAAATTGCGGTACAGATTTTTGGTCTCTTTATTCGCTTTAGGATTGACTTGAGCGCTACTTTCGAAAGCAAATAATGAAGTTAAGGCTAGTACTAAAATATATTTAAATGACATAAAAACGCTTATTTTTGAATGATGATCGGAATGGTGGTCGCTTGGTTATTGGTTTTAATATGTATCCAATATAATGACGTATTTAGACCTAATGGAATAGGCAGATTTGCAATTCCTTTGGTGAAGGTAATTTGTGATTGATCTATCATTTTGCCCATATTGTCAAAAAGTGTCACCAAGTTATTTTGGTCAATTTGTTCTTTAGTGGTAAGTTGTATTTGTCCACCTGCATGTAAAGGATTTGGATAGGCTTTATAGGTTATTGATACCACATCTTTTGTAGCTGTAGGTCCATTATTTATTGTAGCAGTAAACACTGCGTCCCAAGGCAAAGATGGAATATCAAACTGCAGAATCCCATTGGTCACTGTCACTTGAGCACTTGATATGGTGTCAAACTCCAAGCAATCATACCAAACAACATCATACAATCCATTTGTAAAATCTGTTGCCATCACTTTTGCATCAGATATAGCATCTGGTAGGTTGAGAGAAGTATGTACATATTTGTTATTAAAGACCCATCCACTTGCGAAGTCTTTAGCAGTTGATTTGAGTGTGTAAATATCGATGGCACTTCCTAGACCCACAAAAGCAAAAGACGACACATTGATCCAATCCGTACCAATATTATCAATCTTGACCAAGTGTTTGCCAGGTGGAATATTGACAGAATATTTTGTATTGACGGTTGCAGCTTTGTTGAGTACCAATATATTGTCTACATATACAGCCATGATGGGCATATTTCCTGTGCCACTACCTGTTGTTATAACGAGTTGAGAAGCTTGTGGGTGATCAATTTCGAAGGTTGGCGGAGATCGGAATTGTGTGTTCCACTGACTGCCATAAAGGAAAGTACTAAGCGGTGGAACATTACTATAAGTATTACCTACTTTTACCGAAATGATCGCATCAGTAGCTTTTTCGCCCCACCCCAATGAGGTAGAAAACGTAAGGTCTCCAGGAGCATTTTGTACGATAGCATCTCCTACTTGTAAATCTCTTTTTAAGAAGTCGATCTTAACAACTGATGCAGCGATGGGTTTAAAATGAAAATACAAATCATTGGGTTCGATATAATTATCCCACCACCAACTCATGGCCGTACCCATCGCACCACTGAATAATGATGCCCAGATCGTATTATGTATATGTACCCCATCAGCATCGATGTTGGAGAGATTGGCATTGTCTCCAAGACCAAATTCACCCATAAGTGTAGGTTTTTCAAATTCTTTTAAACGTTGTTTGGAAGATGAAACGATGGCTCTTTCTATATTTTCATTGTTGATATAAATATGGCTTTGCGTGAAGTCTATATCTGGATTATTCCATATTTCTTTGCCATAATCTTCGCTTGCGGTACTTGTAGTGACTAAGTGTCCATAGACGTCATTTTCTTTGATAAATGAAGCCATTTCTGCATGCCATGACGCAACTGATGTCTCTATTGCGACGGAATTGTCTGTCCAATTGACCTCATTAAACAGTTCCCACGACATGATACTCGTGCTGTAGCCCCATCTGGCCAGGATGTATTTCAGTCTATTTTTGGTGTGTTTTTTTGCTATTTGATTGATAAAAAAATCTGCCGTCGTAGCACAAGGTCCACCATTGGCAACATTGTAAGGAGATTCGCTCCAGTTAGGATTAACGGTAGTAGACACTTGTCCATGATGCTGAATACACAACATAATACCCATATTTTTTTCTTCAGAGTATTCGACAAGCCAATCTAGATAAGCCATGTTGGTTTCCTTATATTTTCTCAATCCCAAAAATCCATTGCCATTTCGCCATTCCATACTAAGTCCCCAATGCGGCATCCATAATCGGTAAAAATTGCCACCCACAGCACTCAGTTTTGACAACCAAGTAGTATAATTGAGCACAGGATTATTATTGTGCCAAGCAATATTATAGCCTATGGGAATGTACTGACTACCATCATCATAGTCCAGATAGTTGGCAGGTGAAACGCGGATAAATCCTTTTTCGGCACTATCTGCACACGTAAAACTAGCAGGTGCTAGCTCATCACTTCCATATTTTGAGTCCACGCGAATGGTATAATTCCAAGTACCTATTTCATCAGGACTAAATCTGATTTTGAATACACCTTGATTAATAGGTGTCAGGTTTCCGTTGGTTTCATTGAGATTGAAATCCTGCATAAAAAAGCCATCTATTTCTTTTTCTTTGCCAGTAGGAGAGACCAAAGCTGCTTTGATATTTATTTCATCATAGTCATAAGGATTGACAAGCGTAGGGCTAGATATTTGGATAGTCCACTCTACTTTTTGATATTTAGCTGCATTATTGACGCTGATATTAGCGCTTTGCAGATCGATGTTTTGACCATAAGAAGTAGTAATAAAAGCTATAAATAGGTATAAAAAAGCAATGGATCTTTTTCTTACTTTCTCAAAATATGTAATAATAATGTGTGTTAACATAATAAACAAGTTGTGGCTAACGATTAAAATAACGAGACTTATGAAATACAAGAAAACACTATAATCTATAAGTCGATAGGATAAAGTTATATCAATCCGACAAAACACCACAACAAAGTGAAATTTATTTAATATTTTGATGAAATAGTATTAGGTGGAAAGGAGGTATGGAGTGATCGGGTGATTTTGTGATCAGGTTATCCCTTTATACTTGTTCGTTTTAGCTTCCTAGCTACGATGCAGTATCTTGATGCAATTTGCCTACATCGACAGCAAATTGTTTGATTTGCTGATACCGCTAAAGCTGCACAAGATTGGGGAATTGCAAGATTCCAGTGCACTACGCATAAATCAGTGCAATCGAAGATTGCAAGCCATTAAAGTCTGCGAAAAAAACTCCTATCTCCTATCTCCTAACTCATCTCTCCTATTTTATCTCTCATAACTCCCTTCGCTACCTTATCAATCACCTCACCCCAACCATTCTGCCTGCCAAATTTCACAATATCTTCCCTATATCGGCTAAGTCCGTGAATCAAATTTTGATTGTCGAAGTTTGCAACTTCGATACCCTGACTAGCACGAGATTGTAACTCTTGCAATCCATGCCCTTCTTCCATTTCACGCCCACATTTATGCAATAATGGCTCATTATTCTCGTCAATAGTATTGTTTAAAACATCATTGTCCACTACGTCCACAATAGACATATATGTCATACCTGTGATGTCTTGAAAACTGCCATCTCGCCACACTTGCAAGATGATAAATGTCCACGGAGTATTATTTTTTTTATTAGAGTTTGGCAGTTTGAAATCACTAAATTCTATCATTTCATTGCGATGACAAGCTATAGATAATACTTCTTTATAATTGGCAATACTTCCTTCAAAATCAACGTGATAATAACCTATTTTTACGCTCATTTGGTCTCCCTTTACTCCTTTCCCGAAGAGTATATTTCGATTCAGTCTCCACGACTTTCCATCGTTTGTTTTTCTTAGTAATGTATTTTTATAAAAAGATGTTTCTCGTTTGCTAAATATATCTAACTTGTTGAAAGCCAACTGTGAAGCAATATTTTTTAGCCCATTAGTTATTTGTTTTTGCCCTTTTGGATGCGTCGTATCACTTCGCAAAGTATTCAGCAAGATGGACACTACATCCGAAGCATACGAATGAATTGTGAATCCTTTGGT
>JBGSOH010000200.1:0-2407 GCA_041739205.1 Saprospiraceae bacterium | reverse complement strand
GCCAAAGTCATTCACATAGAAATAGATCCTTCGGAGATCGACAAAAACGTAAAAACAACCGTTGCCATTCTAGCAGATGCCAAAGAAGCACTTCAGTTACTTCTTGAAAAAGTGGATCATAAAACTTACCCTGAATGGTATCAGCAATTCGATCATTTATACCAAAAAGAGTATGACAAAGTAATCTCAAGAGACCTAGATATTAGTCTTGACAAACCAATGACGATGGGTAGAGTTATAAAAGAAATATCAAGACAAACGTTTGGAAAAGCCATAGTAACTACCGATGTAGGTCAACACCAAATGGCAGCAGCTAGATATTATGACTATCTCGGCGATAACCAATGGGTTTCTTCTGGCGGTGCAGGCACAATGGGATATGGACTTCCTGCAGCTATTGGTGCAAAAGTAGCTGGCAAAGACCGAACGGTGGTCGCATTTATTGGTGATGGTGGTTTTCAGATGACACTTCAGGAGTTGGGTGTTTGTGCTCAATGGAATATTGGTGTCAAAATCATTATTCTTGATAATGAATTCTTAGGAATGGTACGTCAGTGGCAAGAGTTGTTTTTTGAAAGAAGATATTCGTCTGTGGAATTAAAGAATCCGAATTTCTGCATGATATCTGAAGGATTCGGTGTCAAAGCAAAAAAAATAACCAAGGCTTCCGAATTGGAATCAGCAGTTGCAGAAATGCTTGCATACGACGGTCCATACTTGCTTCATGTCATGGTAGAAAAAGAAGACAACGTCTTCCCTATGATTGCAACCGGCAAAGCTGTAGACGAAATTACACTTGAATAATATAAAGGAAATAGAGATGCAAGAATATACATTGACCGTATTTAGTGAAGACAAAACCGGACTGCTAAGTAGAATAGTAGCCATCATAGCTCGCAGACATTTTGATATCAAAAGTATCACCGTTTCTCCTTCTTCTATGGAAGGCATATATAGATTTACCATCATGCTCGTCCTAGAAGAAGAGCAGGTCAGAAAATTGACAGAACAAATAGAAAAGCAAGTCGATGTGCTAAAAGCTTTTTATTATGACAATAGTCAGATCATTTATCAAGAGATAGCGCTCTACAAAGTGCCCACTGAAGCATTTTATGATGGCGATAATGTAGAAAGACTCATCAGAAGACATAATGCACGCATTCTCACGATAGAAAAGGAATATATCGTCATCGAAAAAACAGGTCATCAATTTGAGACAGAAGCGTTGCTTAACGAATTAAAAGAAATCGGCATTTACGAATTTGTAAGATCTGGTCGTGTCGCAATAGTCAAACCTATGGAAAGACTCAAAAATTATCTTAAATCAATCGAAGCTTAAAACAATACTTATTTCATAAATCTTAATAAAATAATATGGCGCAATTAAATTTTGGAGGTACTTTAGAAAACGTAGTTACACGTGATGAATTTCCATTGGCGAAAGCAAGAGAAATATTAAAAGACGAAACCATTGCTATCATCGGATACGGCGTGCAAGGTCCTGGTCAAGCCTTAAATCTTATAGATAATGGGTTTAATGTCATTATTGGTCAAAGGCCAAACTCTCACTCGTGGGATAAAGCCGTGAATGATGGTTTCATTCCTGGAGAAACTTTATTTCCGATAGAAGAAGCTGCTGCAAAGGGTACTATTATTCAATATTTATTGTCGGATGCTGCTCAAATTGCAGTATGGCCACAACTAAAACCACATCTTACTGCGGGCAAAGCATTGTACTTTTCACATGGATTTGGGGTGACTTATAAAGAAAGAACGGGCATCATTCCACCATCTGATATTGATGTTATCCTTGCTGCACCTAAAGGATCTGGCACTAGCTTAAGACGTCTATTCCTTGCGGGAAAAGGTCTTAACTCGAGTTATGCTATCTTTCAGGATGCTACAGGAAAAGCAAAAGACCGCGTAGTTGCACTAGGAATAGGCATTGGTTCAGGATATCTTTTCGAGACAGATTTTAAGAAAGAAGTTTATTCTGACTTGACTGGCGAGCGCGGAACATTGATGGGTGCAATACAAGGTATATTTGAGGCTCAATACAATGTTTTGCGTAAAAACGGTCATAGTCCATCAGAAGCTTTTAACGAAACTGTGGAAGAACTGACTGAGTCGTTGATGCCTTTAGTAGCTGAAAATGGTATGGACTGGATGTATGCTAATTGCAGTACGACAGCACAAAGAGGTGCACTAGACTGGAAAAATAAATTTAGAGATGCTGTCTCTCCTGTTTTTGAAGACTTATACAAAAGTGTAGCAGCTGGAGAAGAAGCACAAAGATCTATTGATACCAATTCACAACCGGATTATCGCGAAAAATTGGAAGAAGAGCTCAAAGAACTTCGTGATTCTGAAATGTGGCAAGCTGGTAAGGTAGTTAGAAGCCTTAGAC
>JBGSOH010000185.1:0-3423 GCA_041739205.1 Saprospiraceae bacterium | reverse complement strand
AAAAAGCATTTGAGTCTAATTTGCTTAAAGGGAAAGTCTAATAAAGGTTTTGACTCTTTTTTTTCTCTTCCGATTAAAACTACTTCATAACCTTGATTCCTTAGTGATAAGCATACACGATGCATTCTTTGATCTTGATTTAGATCATTTGTGACCGTCAGATATATTTTTTTTTGTTTTTGCATCGGTAAATCAGCCACTTACTATAAATATCATTTCGTTTTTGTAATATTTCCATGATTATCAATATTTATAAACCCCTCTGACTCATATTGTTTTAATGCTTTCAAAATTCTCTTTCGCTTATTAAACGGATATAGACTCACATATTGTTTTACTGTTATGACATTGTCCGACACCACTTTTATCAAATGCTCAAGTACTTGTGATATTTGTTCCGATGTAAGTGTTTCTTTGGATGCACCGAGGCATATATCACATCTTCCACATGGTTTTTGGTCTTTTTCGCCGAAATATTCCACTACAACAATTTGTCTACATTTCTCTTCATTTCTCAGAAAAACAATCATTGCATCTAGTCTATCCAATGCCATTTTTTTTCTTAGTAAATAAGATTTGTGATCTATGTAAAAAGCATTTGGTTCTGGTCTAGGTTTTAAAAAAACGACCTGTGGTTTGGAAGCTCTTGGTAGATATGATAAAACACCTTCTGCTTTTAGAATATTTAAATAGTGTATGAGTTTTACTTCTTCCAAATTGAGTTCTTTGGCTATCTTAGTTTCATCTATTTTCACAGGATCTACAAATAGGCCTTCATATTTTCGTAACAAATGTGTTACAATTTCATTTTTAATATTTGCCGATTGATCATCAAAATATAAATTTGTATGATCTGTTACAATCATTACTCTAGATGGTTCTTTAAATGCTTCCGTGAAACATATCCAACCTTCTTTTTCGATCAAATTTAAGGTATGATAAATCTTTTTGACAGGCATCTCAACATATTCGCAAAAGTCGATAATATTAAAATCAAATCGCTCATCTATACCTGAACCATAGGCTAGCTTAAAATATCTACATAACTTATCATAAACATTTGCAATAAAATCCAAAGGAGGAAACTGGTCTTCAAAATTAACTTGTACATCCTTAATATCAGTCTCATCGATGATGGTCACGCCATAAGCATTTCTTCCATCTCTACCTGCCCTACCAGCTTCTTGATAATATTCTTCAATACTAGGTGCTACATCAATATGAACAACTAACCTAACGTCTGACTTGTCAATACCCATTCCAAAAGCATTGGTAGAAACCATAATGCGAACCCTGTTTGTCATCCATGATTGTTGATTACGCTCCCGTACCGAACGTTCCATTCCACCATGATAAGATGCACATGAAATCCCATGTTCTGTTAACCATTGAGCTACTTCTATGGTTTGTTTTCTATTACGAACATAAATGATAGAACAACCTTTCACATGAGAAAGCAATTGTAACAAATCACTTCTTTTATTTTCAGAATTGATGACAGTAAGACCAAGATTATCTCTAGAAAAGCTTTTTTTGAATATGGTAGCAGACTTAAGGGCAAGTTTCTCGCTGATATCGTCCAAAACTTTTGGCGTCGCCGTTGCTGTCAAAGCTATGATAGGCACTTTAGGGTGGATTTCTCTTAATTTCGGAATGTTAAAATAAGAAGGTCTAAAATCATATCCCCATTGAGAAATGCAGTGTGCCTCGTCTACAGCAATTAAACTAAGTTTGGTTTTTGCTAATCTTATGCAGAATAATTCAGAACTAGCCCTTTCTGGAGAAATATACAGAATCTTTAAATCTCCATAGACAAAGTTGTCCAAAATAAGGTCTATTTCCTTGTAGTTAAGACTGGCATTTAATGATTTTGCTTTTATGCCTTTAGAAACTAATGTATCTACTTGATCTTGCATGAGTGCAATCAGAGGTGAGATGACAAGTGTTTTACCTGAAAAAATTAATGCAGGAACTTGAAAACAAACAGACTTACCACCACCAGTAGGTAATAAGGCTATAGTATCATTTTGGTTTAAAACTGACTGAATAATCAGTTCTTGAGGTGGGCGAAACTCATCATATCCCCAGTATTGTTTTAATATAGAACTACTTTCTTCCAAAATACTAGGATTTCCCTGATATAATTTTAAAATTCAGGACATTTTACTTTATTACCTCTCCCGAATCCACCCTTTCCATCACTTATCATGATATTTAAAGATATGACACTCATAAAATAATAATCATCTACCTTAGCACCGCCACGTTGTGTGCCAGTAGGAACTGTAACTAGTTCTGTCTGACCTAAATATTCATTAGTTCTATTAGCGAGCCTAGGTGTAAGTGGAGAAACTCCAGACCCTAACTCACTAAAATCTACATAATTTGTACTCACATCATCAATATAATCGGTAAAAGTTCTTCTTAAAATGATATCCGCACTAATGTTTACAGTCTTACTTAAAATAAATTTGGCACCACCGCCAAAAGGAATGCTAAAAGCATACAAACCATATTTATTATCAAAATTTGGCAAGCCTTGACCTTCTGTGCCTAATGGTTGGAGACGAACTTCATTGCCTTGAAAAACCGCTTTTGGATCAAATCTAAAACCAGCAATACCTGCTGTCAGGTAAGGTAAAAACACAGAACTACCTGCATCAGTACTGAACCCAAAGATATAATATTCACCCATTATAGCTAACTCAGCAATACTAGATTTAAAACTTAAATTTCTTTGTTTCTGCCATTCTAAAGACGAATTGGCATCGTCACCTCTCATGCTTCCAAAAGTAAAAGATGCTCTTAATCCAAAATTTTGTTGGAATATTTTTCTTCCACTTAACTGAATGGCTACTCCACTATTATTTATAACGTTTGAGCCAAAACCTGTACTGTTAAGATCGCCCCAATAAGTAGAAAATCCCAATCCAATACCCATTTCAGTATATTGGGCATTATTTTTGTTAACTATAAGTAGACTTAACGCGACAAAAAATAGTGAAGAGATGAAACTTTTCATTTTGAATAGATTTTGAATGGTTCTCCATAATTTTTCCAATCACAAAAAACCGTTGTTTCCTAATTTAAAAACCCTAAAAATTTAGATCTAAAATCATTTTAAATTAAAGTAAACCGAAAATACTTTAAAATAAAACAGGCATCAAAGGTAAATGTTAAATAAAAATGAATTAATATGAACAATTATTGCTTTAAACTCCTTTTATTTACGTATATATATGTTAATTTGGATTTTAAACATCAAAATAGACATATTTTTTATTAATTAATCAAAATATATACTTTAATAATCCACAAAAGTATATATGTTTAACCTAATAACATAACACATGAAGATTTTTTTTAATGCATTAACGTTTTTTTTATTTTCATTTTCACTTTTAAATGGTCAGGCAGATGTGC
>JBGSOH010000173.1:0-16337 GCA_041739205.1 Saprospiraceae bacterium | reverse complement strand
TTGAGACTAATACAAGTCTTTTACAATTTCAAATTTCGCAATCGCAAGGCATTTGAAATTACTGAAACCGAACTAAAACTCATGGCGACTGCAGCAATCATTGGCGAAAGCAATATCCCGAAAAAAGGAAACAATATTCCTGCTGGCCCGATTAAATTTGAACCATCAAAAACATTATCAGAAATGCTTACTGCAGTACCTCTTGTTCTTAACATAGTGCCAAATCTTGCCGTTGTACCATTAAATGTATTGCCCGTAATAGTTACGTTTGTAGCATCAATGGTGACCAAGGTATTTCCTTGACCGTTTGTTTCGCAACCGGCAAACATTGTTGTCCCACCTGCAATCCCACTGATTATATTATCCAAAAACTGTATGTTATTATCTGTCGCCCCCTGGAATACAACAAGTTGTCTTGGTACATTTGGAGCGGTAAACTGATTAGAAAATCCGCAATCACCAGGTGTAGAGCCTACAAAAGTCTGGCCATTAAAGGTGTTGTTTTGAATGATGAAATTAGTGTTTGCGCCACTTACTTCATCGAGCAGTCCAGCTTCACCATTAGCAGTGATGGTATTATTAGTAATGGTAATGTTGTTATGATTTCCAGTGAGGTAAATCGCAGCTCTTTCCAAACCTGGACTAGCTGAATCATAACCAATAATGGTAAAACCATTGATCGTCACATCATTCATTCCATTTGGTAAATGAAAAGTACCAGGCATACCATCACTTCCCTGGACGATTGCATTAGTACCTAGCAAATTAACTGGAACATTGATATTTACGTTTTCATTGTAAGTACCACTACTTACATTAACATTGTCCCCAGCAATGGCTTGATCAATTGCATACTGAATTGTCAAACAAGGACTTCCTGGTAAAGAGCAATTTCCTACGTCAACTCCTGTAGATGCAACATATCGATCTTGCGAGATTCCGATCATTGGGACCGTCAGCAAAAACAATAACGCCGCCACAAACATGGTAAAACGCTTTGAACCAAACCGAATGGCTCGAAAAATGTCTAACTTTTTTTGTAAAAATGACATAATTAACATTTTTTTTACTTTGAGAAAAATAATGATTAATTACTGCCTTTGGGGAAAAGCAGAAGTGACTTATGACCACTTCATTGGGCAAAGATAAATAGATTAGTACATATTAAAAAATATTTTAATACATTTTATCCTGTTAATCAGCATACATTTTTCACATTTATAAATACCAATGTATATTTAATATATTATCAATACAATACATATATAATTATTAATTATTTATAACATACATGTTTGTTAAATTTTGATTAGAATAAATCTTACAATCGATGTAATTTAAAATTTATTCCAACATTCAAGAGAAAATACTTAAAATGAATAAAAGATAATAATAAAAACTACTTATTTCATTATTTTGAACATTTGGTTAATCTTCTTTCCATCTTAAAATTGACAATCACTAACGTTACCACATAGTGGAATAAACCTAGACTCTAGGTTTATAAATTGATCAGCTTTGATGTTTGTAATATTTATCTCGATAGAAACAACGTCTTCTACTTATGAAATCATAAGCAATAATATCAAAAGATTAAGGAAAAATTTGAGACTTTTTCCTACACTAAACTTTTACGATTTTGTGGTATTCAGAAGTTCCGTTAGTAAATATGATTCTAACATAATACAAACCCGAATGAAGATCCTTCAAATCCATCTCATTTCTAGAATCATTAATTTCCCTTTTCAAAACAACTTTGCCCATAGCATCTATCATTTCAATGTTTCCATATTGTTGTAAATCACCATCCAATACTATAATTAGATTTTCGTCGGAATTTAATGGGTTTGGGAAAATGGACACTTTACTCGATGTGTTGTGTACGACTATAACAATATTACTATTAGTGGTTTTACCATTGGTCGAAAGTGCTTGAATGCTGTAATAATTATTTCCTTGTATTGGAAATTTGTCAATGTAAGTAAATTCTGTTTTATCATTCCTTTCTTGTAAGACATTATCAATATTGACAAAATGAATACCATCCATGCTTCGCTGAATGTTATATGACTGTAAATCTGTAGGATGGTAAGAAGACCAACTTAAAAGTGATGTTTCATTAACTTTTTTACCCACCAAACTACCTACGTTTAATGGAAGTACTCGTTCGTTATCTGTTTCTATTCTAATATTATCTATCAATACTCCATCTGCATTGTACCCATCAGGATATCCACTAACTACACTGAAAACAAAACGAAACACGACCGATGCTTGTCCTGAAAGAAAACTAAGATCTAGTGACTTGTGGTTATAATTAGAATTTAATGCCCAACCTGTCCTATCTGAAAAGATTTGTGTTGAAAAAGTACAAAACTCATTTGGACCTACATTATAAAAAGTAGGGGCAGTACCTAGAAGTGACCATGTAGTACCATTATTTACAGAATATTGCAACTGAACACCAAAGGGAGCATTGCAATAGATTGTTTCCATTCCAATATCAAAATGTATGGTATAATTCCAATATCCAGTGAAGTCAAATCGTGGTGAATTAAGTGCGCTTTTAGCTGTCCCAAGTGGAATATCAGTATTCAATTGAGATTTCCAGGCGTAACCTTGAGTAGCTAGAACGTAACTTGAATTTCCAAACTCCCATGCATTTGTTGTGCCTTCTATTACTTCTGAAGCAAACAAATTTGTATTTGATTCGAAATCTCCTCCATCTTCTAATAAAAATAGTGGCATCACATCAGGAAGAATTGTTATGACATCTGTTTTTAAGGTCGTATGGACATTATTGACTCTGAGAGAGACATCATAATTTCCAGTACCATTAAAGGTGATACTTGGATTTTGAATAGTAGATGTCTGACCATTCCCAAAATCCCAAAGCCATGATGTTGCATTAATCGATTTATCTATAAAACTAATGGTACTGCCATTCCATCCTATGGTTTTGGCACCTACAAAATCTGCACAACCTTGTGATGTAGGTCCCTTTGTGATGATCCTTTGGGCGGCACTTAGTCCAGAACCACTACAATCATTGTACACAAATACATCATATTGTTTGCATATGCCATATCCTGGTGGACTCAAAACTACAGACGTATTTATAGTTGTGATATCTGTAATGAAAGTCGTACCTCCATATTCCCTAACTTTGATATTATAAACGCTAGCGGCTGATGGAGACCAAGAAACCGTAAAATTACTATTGTTGATATTAGAAACTACGATGTTTTCTACCCTAGGACATGCAACAGCCGAACAAGTAGGCAAGCAGTTAGGTC
The DNA here is from genome assembly GCA_041739205.1 of Saprospiraceae bacterium. Lineage (GTDB taxonomy): Bacteria > Bacteroidota > Bacteroidia > Chitinophagales > Saprospiraceae > OLB9. The sequence goes on along the minus strand of JBGSOH010000173.1, from coordinate 13,041 downwards.
CTTGAGTTGCTATTTGAGTACTGATGGTAGATTTTGATGTAGACGACCAAGCAGTGGTAGTGGTTACAGTTGGAGACAATATAAACCCAGAGGTTCCATCATGCGTGCCATTAAAATTATGTCCAATTTCATGCGCAACCATTATTTTTAATAAAGAAGCTGTATTTGTCCAATCTTCTAAAATTGCCCTTGCGTTTGAAGTACAATAAAGATTTTGAGATTGATAAGCCATACCTATAGTCGGCCCTGCAAAATCTCTATCTGTCCACAAATGTGCTGCATTAAAAGGATGAGAAAACCCATCTTGTGCTACCCAAGTAGAAAATTCTGTCAGTAATGTATTGGGATTTGTTTGATTACTTATTGGGTCACAGGAAGGACAAATAGATACAACTACTTCACTTATTTCAAAGTTAATACCATCGTTAAAGTTTGTAGTACCGTTATATTCATAGTGCGCTTGGACATTATTCATAACGCCTACCAAATGATCTATTACAGCATCTAATCCACTATGATCAGGATCTGAAAACATTAAATAGTCAGCCAAAATGGCGAGTTTGGCTTTGTAGCAGGCACCTGCCAGCCTAGACCCATCTGTATTGTCGTGTTCGTGGTGGCTAATCTGTTCACTAGGTCTAAAACAAGTATGTGTATTGTGTTTTTCTGTTACATCCTCATCTTTATATATGATAAACTGATCCTTGCGACTACCATTTATATAATACTGCAATGGTTCTATAAAGTATTCTTTTCCTTCAGAATTTATCACGCCATAAAAAAATCCCTTGTTCAACGTCAATCTAATACTGCCATCCCTACCATCTGTAAAAATACCTTTAAAAGTTTTGACTGTAGGTTTTAAGCTCGATAATGACCTACCATCTGGTGTTAATTCATAAATCTTTGATTGATCTGTAAGAATCTCTACTGGTTCTAAATGAAACGACCAAGTTAACTCAGGGGTTATCTGAAGTGTGATATTATCTGACCAACTTCGATTAGCCACGTGATTGGTCAATTGATCACTATTAAAAGTGAAGGTCGTAAAATCCTTAAATATGGGAGTAAGCTTAAGCTCTTGGGTTATTATCTCAGATTTTGCTTTGAATTATTTTGATTGAGCAATCGTTTCAAAACAGCTAAAACCTGAAAAAAAGATGGACATTAAAAGAATAAAGTAGCGCATTTTAGCCAATTTTAAAGATAAGAAATAGAACCACAAAGGAAGCTATTCTAGGCTACGATCATTCTTTTAGGCGGAAGGTTATTATTGTAAAACTAAGTCACAAATATATAGTTATATTTTAAATTATTAGAAAATTCTAATAATTTATTTTAATTTATTCCTTAATCAAAGTTTTTAGATAGGCGATAAGCATATCACGCCCCATATCATAAGAACTATTATTATTTACGACCAAATCGACCTTATTTATATATGGAGAAATGAAAGACTCAAAAGAAGGCAGTACATGATGTTCATATCTATACAACACATCTTCTAGTGGATAATTGCGCTCTACCCGGTCACGTTTTATTCTTCTAATAATTTTCTGAGTGTCTGTGGCATGAATCAAAATTTTCAGATCCATGAGATTGAATAACTTAGGGTCATGAAAGACAAATAATCCTTCTACTATAATAATAGGTGCAGGATCAAGATGTATGATGCCTGGATTTTTATTTTCATTGTTGAAAGTATACTCTTCTCTATCAATGGACATACCATTCGTGAGTTTTACAAGGTCAAAATAAAACTCATCCATTTCGATAGACTCAGGAAGATCGAAGTTTTTGATACCGTTTTCGTCTTCTTTTTGCTGGTCCCTTGGTTTGTAATAATCATCTTGGGACAGAAAACAAATTTCCTTGTCTGTGAAGTGTTCTTTTAGGTTCCTGATGAATGAAGTTTTGCCAGATCCACTACCTCCTGATATCCCAATTATAAAAGAATTTGAATTTTTTAAGCTCATAAAAAATGCATATTGAAAGAAATATTCTATTTTTCGGACAAATTAACAAACTTAGATTGACAAATTGGTTAAAATAATAATAAAAAATGGATTTATTAATTAGTGTGGGTCGGGGATTATTGGGAATGGCGGTACTAATTGCTATAGGATATTTCTTCAGTAGTAATAAGAAAGCGATCAATTGGAAAATGGTGGGAATTGGTCTCGGCGCTCAGTTAATCCTAGCACTGAGCGTACTTTATGTACCTTTTATAAAAACCATGTTTGAGTTTGTAGGAGGTATTTTTGTACTATTGTTGGACTTCACAAAAGCAGGTAGTCAGTTTTTATTAGGTGGTATGATGAATGTGGAAAGTTTTGGATTTATATTCTTATTTCAAGTTCTACCCACCATTATATTTTTCTCAGCGTTGACTTCATTATTATTTTATCTAGGGGTCATACAGTTTGTCGTCAAAGCATTTGCACAAGTTTTCACAAAATTACTTGGGATTTCTGGCGCAGAAAGTCTTTCGGTAGCGGGTAATATCTTTTTGGGACAAACAGAAGCACCACTTATGATCAAAGCTTATCTTGAGAAAATGAATAAGTCTGAGATGTTACTGGTGATGATCGGTGGAATGGCTACCGTGGCAGGTGCTGTAATGGCTGCTTATATTTCATTTCTGGGTGGAGACGATCCTGTGTTGAGATTAGAGTTTGCTAAACATTTACTAGCTGCTTCTGTCATGGCAGCACCGGGAGCGATTGTCATTTCAAAAATATTATATCCTCAGACTGAACCAATAAATACAAATGTAGATGTCGCTTATGAAAATATAGGTTCAAATGTCCTAGATGCTATTGCCAATGGAACGACAGAAGGCCTTAAACTTGCCGCAAATGTAGCTGCAATGTTGCTAGTTTTTATTGCTTTCATTGCTATGATTAATTATGGATTGGGTTGGGTCGGAGATTTAAGTTTTAATAAACTTACCTTCGGAAGTAGTTCTGATACTGGCTCGATAAATGGTACCATTGCTTATTATTCTCAATATTCTAGATTATCCATAGAAACCATCCTTGGACTCATTTTTGCACCATTGATGTGGCTGATAGGGATAGCAAAGGAAGACACGATGGCGATGGGTCAGTTACTTGGCATCAAGCTGGCCGCTAGTGAGTTTATAGCTTATACACAATTGGCAGAACTAAAAAACCCTGCTAACCCTGTCCACCTCGTACACCACAAATCTGTCATCATGGCAACCTATATGTTGTGTGGTTTCGCAAATTTTGCCAGTATCGGAATTCAGATAGGCGGTATAGGATCTCTTGCACCGGGTCAAAGAAAAACCTTGTCTGAATTCGGTCTCAAAGCGGTCATAGGTGGTTCTATCGCTTCACTATTGTCAGCAACTATTGTAGGTGCACTACTCTAACAAATGTTAATTTATGTTTCAGTTTATAGACATCATTGGCACCATGGCTTTTGCCATTTCCGGTGTATTGACAGCATTTAGCAAAAAATTAGATGCTTTTGGTATTTTTATTATTGCTTTTGTCACATCTGCAGGTGGTGGTACTTTAAGAGATATTTTAATCGGCCGAACGCCTGTAGGTTGGATGGTAGATTTGACTTACGTTTATGTGATTATTACTGGATATTTTCTGGCACTCATATTTAGAAAAAGACTGGATCGTTTCAGAACATCACTTTTTTTGTTTGACACCATAGGTCTAGGTGTCTTTACGCTGATAGGTCTAGAGAAGGGTATAATTGCGGGTCTCCATCCGATTATTTGTATTGCATTAGGAACAATGACTGCATGTTTTGGTGGTGTCATTAGAGATATTTTATGCAATGAAATACCTGTCATTTTTCGTAAAGAAATCTATGCTACTATTTGTATCTTAGGTGGTATATTATTTTTTGCGTTAAAATATTTACAACTCCAAGATAACTTACTTTATATCATTACTTCTTCCTTCATGATTGCTTTTAGATTATTTGCTGTCAAGTATAAATGGTCTTTACCTACGATAGGAAAAGCTTGAGTCACACATCATTCTCTTTAAGCCATTAAAAGAGCATAAATATTATGGAAGAAAACACAAAACCACAAATCCCAAGGATAGTAGAAGTCACCGTCCAGGTCCTTATGGCATCTTTTTCTGATAAGCCCATAAACTCCTTGACCATCCAGAAACCGCTATCATTCAGATGTGATGCCATCGTTGCCCCAGAAGCAATACTAATGACTAATGCCGCTAATTGGACTTCACTGAGGTCATAAGAAACCAATAATGGCGCTACTAGTCCAGCAGCAGTGATCATAGCTACCGTAGCAGAACCTTGAAGTACCCTAATCAAAGTTGCTGTAATAAAAGCAAAAACAATAATACTCAATCCTGCTTCTTGCATGGTACTAGCGATCATCTCTCCTGCTCCAGTATCAATTAAAACTTGTTTGAACACGCCACCAGCGCCTGTTACCAAAATAATAACTCCAGCAGGGTGTAATGATTTCATAGATATGTCCGATAATTCAGACGTAGTAAAACCAGCCCCCCTACCCAAGATATACCAAGCTAAAAGATTAGCAATGATTAATGCAGAAAAAGGATGGCAGATCAGAATTATAATCTTATCCATATCTGTCAAACCAGTAGAAATAATATTTGCTGTGAATAAAGTATTAAAAACAATCAGTAAAACTGGCAATAACATGATAGGCAATACTTTGTATATATCGAGTCTCACCTTACTTACATTCACGGTTACAATATTGCAAGGAGCGCTGACAAAGAGCTTTTTACCAATGTACCTGCCATACAAAATTCCACTAATGTAAGCGGTGGGAAGTCCTACTACTGCCCCCACAACCATAATCATGCCTAGTGATGCACCGATGATCTCTGCTACCGCAAGCGGTCCTGGTGTAGGTGGGATAAAAGAATGTGTCACTGCCAAACCTGCAAGTAATGGTATGGCAAAATGTATAAGTGATTTACCAGTTTTTTGTTGAAGTGCGACAATAATTGGAAATAATATTATAAAACCAACATCAAAAAAAATAGGAATCGACACAAAAAAACCTGTTATCATTAAGGCCATTGGCGCTCGCTTTTCACCAGTAATAGATAGCATCCAATTCGCTAAAATAGTTGCGCCTCCTGAATGCTCCAAAATACCACCGAATATAGCCCCAAGCCCAATGATTGTCGCTACAAATCCCAAGGTTGACGCCATGCCATTTTTGACCGTATCCATAATCGTGGAAGGATCCATGCCTGCTAATAATGCCGTGACAATACTAGTGATCAACAATGCAATGAATGCTGGAATTTTCAGTCTCAGTATCATAAAGAGCAACAAAACTATTCCCCCCAAAACTGCTAAAAGCACTGTATTCATAACATTTATTTATTTGGACTTATATGGCTAAACCTATTAAAGTATGTTTAAAAATTTTCTTAGTTGCTAATCAAGTTGTTATGGTTCTGACGATAAAAAAATTAAAACATACTCTTAAGTAAAAAATCTATTTTTTAAAATAATCATAACTTCAAGCCAAATCTATCCATATCATCCTTTGATATCCTAATATGGCTGCAAAATCATTTCGTAAAAGTAATAATAGTTTTTAAATCAAGAAATAATTAATAAAAATATACATGTCTATAAATACCAATCAAGTACATCGAAAGCGCTATATGAAAGTTTATAACCTAAAATTGTTTTAAAGTGTATCTTTGCAGCCTTGTAGTCAAAAAAAGATGCGATGATGGATGATGTCAGTTTCTGTAAGGCTCAGCTACTAACAATGAAAAATTGTTTGATGCCTATAACATTTGTATTGGCTTTTATAGTTGGTTTTCCTAGTCTTGTACACGCTCAGGAAGGTACTACTTTAATAAAAGCTACAAAGGCCAAAACAAGTAAAAAAGGTAGCATTTATATTTATTGGGGATGGAATCGTGAATGGTATGCCGATACAAAGCTTCACTTTGTGGGTAATGGATATGATTTCAATCTTAAAAATGTCAAAGCCACGGATCGTCAAAGTCCATTCAGGGCAAAAACATATTTAAATCCGTCCAATGCGACCATACCACAATATAACTTTCGACTTGGATATTTCATTACTGAAAAGTACAACATTTCTCTAGGTATAGATCATATGAAATATGTGGTTAAACAGAATCAAATGGTCAATATTGATGGTAACATTAGCGATACCAACTCAGGTTATGATGGACAATACAATGGTGAGAGCATTACGCTTGGAGAAGATTTTTTAAAATTTGAACATACGGATGGGTTAAATTTTATCAATATTGATCTCCGAAGATTTCATGAATTGTGGACGGCAGATAAAGTTACTTTCAATGTTTTAGGTGGACTAGGTGCAGGTATTTTAATACCTCGGACTGACGCAACACTTTTGGGCAAACCTAGACATGACGAATTCCATCTTTCAGGATATGGGTTTAGTGGTGTTGCAGGGATCAACATCTCTTTCTGGAAGTACTTTTTTATCCAATCTGAATACAAAATTGGTTATATTTCTTTGCCAGATATTCTCACTACGTATGAAGCTGCGGACAGGGCAGATCAAAAAATATTCTTTTCGCAATTTAATGTCGTATTCGGCGGGAATATCTACCTTTGATGATTTCAAAATCATGTAAAATCACGATAGACAAATCAGACAACACATGAAGATTCTTTTTTGGTTTACAGTAATATTATTGGTAGTATTGACGATTATCTCTAGGATAAGAAGTAAAATAAATCATCAATATAAGCCTGACAATACCTTTCCAATCATAGGTCTTGTAGTCAGTGTGTGTTCATTAGCCTTGATACTAATCTCTACCTATTTTTCTGATCAAAAACTAGATTTCACTAAATTGATTTTCCCTATTCTTTTTTCAATTTTATTTATTGATCATATCAGACGTAATAACTTATATAGGTAGGAATTCTATTTAAACTGACGCAATGGTGAAAATACTGTTTAGTATAAAAAAACGAGTTTCATTCATGTACATGCCTAATTATATCAAAGCGATCGTCGATTTTACAAAAGCGAATTAAAATTATACCTAAGCAATCGCTAAAACTACTAGAGTGACCGCCAGTTTTATTGCACAGTGAGGTAGTAATACCATTGTGATCACCAAATATATAAGTCTGTATTCTAAGTATATAAAAGAGCATGACACATTTATCAAAGCATATGCAAGATTTATCAAAGTGCATGGCAGTTTTATCAAAGCGCATACAAGATTTATCAAATTGCATGGCAGGTTTATCAGAGAGCATGGCAATTTTATTAGTCTGCTCGTAAGTTATATCAGAGCACATGCAAGAAATACTAATGTAATCTTAAAGTATTTATAATGCTATCGGGAGATATGTTAAAGATGATGCGAGTTATATCAGATCGGTCGCAAGTTATCTCAGAGTGGACGCTAATTATATCAAAGCGCAAGCAAAAAATTCAAAAAAAGTCGTGAATAATATCAAAGCGGTCGGTAGTTTTATCAGAGTGTATGGTTGTTTTATTTAAGAGTATGTTAAAAGTATTATAGAGGTAGTATTATTTATGAAATCCTATTGTGAAATTACCAAATCGATAAACTAATCGTTATAGCTAAGCTTGTAGAAGGTAAAGATGTTATGTTTTGGCACGTTTATTGGTATTAAAAATATGATAATTATATTCTTTTACACAAAAAAGCAAAGCTATGTTACCAGAGATACCGATCAAAACAAAATAAGCCTTAAAGCTTAAAAGGAAAACGCACCTAACTACCATAGTATTTTTGTCTGTGAAAGTAGACTAAAATAAAGTAATATCGACCATCAAAATTGCTAAATTAGTAAAACTGAAGACACACTACCGGAATACTCCCCAAGTAAAACCGATTTTAAATATTTCAAGTGACATTATTATTGTCAATTTCAATTTATTACTTAACCTTCTGACATCAGGAGTAAAACATTTTTTAACATATTAAAATCAAATTATGTATCAAAAGAGACAAAAGTGGAAATTTCCGCTACTTTTTAGTAATTCTATTCGTTTATACACCATAATGATGTGTATGATAGTATTTCTAAATCCAAAAATCCTAATAGGGCAAGAAACTGGAAACAGGTCAATGCTAACTGGACTAGAATGTGTACCATCAGGGGCAATATCCATTACAGAATTTGAGGATTCTAAAGGAAAAAAGGATTGGAAAATTGTAGTTGGACGAGAATTTAAATATGAAGGACAAAAACAAAGTACAGGACAATGGACTTGGGGAATAGGAACAGATGCAGGATCAACTCTAAGCAATAAGTGGCTAGCCACATTTACACCAAAAAATCCTGGAACTAAGGAATATAAAGGCAAAGGTATCATACCAAAAACAAATTTACCACTAAATAATAGTGATTTTGGACAGACACGTGGAAAGGTGAAAGTATGAAATGCATTGAGTGAAACTGGTGATGCCGATGTTAAGGTATTCTTTATTAAGAATGACACTAATAAAATACATTCTATGACAGAACCAAATTGGTTCTATTACTGGAGAGATGAGGCTTTAAAAAATAATATGCACTTATCTGATGGCATGAAATTTTTTATTCCTGATTCTGCAGACATATCGGGTGTAAACGGCACATGGACTCTGAATAGAAATGGAGTAATGTTTGACTTTCAATATAAAGATACTGGAGTTTATAAATGGAATCCTCCAATACCAGGCACTACTGTAACTAATACTTGGGGAGCTAATCATGCGGCAAATAATATTGGTAATGCTGATTTTCATCCTAATGCTGATTCAAGAATACCTGTTTTTGGAACAAGAAAACGTATGAAAGGATATAAGAATATTGATTTCAGTATTACTTTTGGTGAAGAGTGTGGGTATGATTACTTCTCTATCAAACCTATTAATATAGATACATCTCATAATAGTTACACAAAGACTTCTTTCAAAGCTATTGAGGGGTTTGTGGCAGTAATATATCACGAAATGGAACATTGGAAAATATTTGATGAGTTTTGGAAAGATGGATATGACAATCTACTAGATACAGATGGTGACTTTTTTCCTGATGCATGGGAAATGGCAAACGAAATATATGGATTTAGAGTTCCAAGACCAGACATATATAATACTAGTTATAATTCGGACAGTCTGCACATAGCAGGTGCGAGTGCTATGTATCAAGAAGTGATGTGCAGACTAAAGGAGGTATCTAGTAATACTCAAATATTAAATCCTGTTGATTGGTCTTACGACCCAACACCATTAACAAAATATCAGGGTAAAAACTGGTAAAAATAGTTTTAACTAGATTTATATAAAAATGATTAATAAATATTTAGCGATTATTGTTGCATTAATACTGTTAGGGACAGTAAATATAACAGGCCAAAAAAGATACTACCAAATTTTGGATTCACTCGAAAATGAGCTTTTTCATAAACCAGGTGATACCATAGAATTTTCATTTAGTGATAGAATGAAAAATGATTATCACATCAAAGCCCCTATACCGAATGTAAATAATATCAAAGTATTCAGATGGGGACTCGAATTGAGGAAAACCAATGATACGGCAATTCACGACCGACTTATAGCAATTATCCACAAATGGAATGACAAGTACAAATCTGAGTGGTATCCCGTAGATAATCCAAATGCAACTAGTATGGGCGGTATTTACTACAATTATTAAAAAGATCAACGTGTCACTTTAGGTATGCTGGAGATGAATAGATTGTTAATACAAATGAATATTGAAAATTGGGCAGGAAAAAGGAGATATGAAACTTTTCGAGATTTATTTCTAGACATGTGGGATGTTAAGTCTGCCAAAAGAATTGATAATAAAACAATGTTTATAAGTGAAATAGGAAAAAATAGGTTTTATTGTGATATAGAATATCAACCAATAAATATCATCGAGGAACACACTTACGAGTGGGAAAATTATGTTTTTGATGAATTAGAAAGTGCTGTAATCCTACAAAATGAACTGTTCAATAAAGGTTCAAGTACTGTAAAATATTTTTATAACAATCACTTGACAGATTTACTTCTACATTATGATTCGACCAAAGTATTAAATTTATATAAAAAAGCTAAGGATAGTTTTTTTATAGTAAATATTGATTCAATTAATACAATTAGAAAAGTTGGAATGTATCGAATATTGAGTAAGTGGCAATATAAAGATGCATTTGATTTTTTATTAAATGATTATTTCACAAATGATTATGTAGAAAATCAAAAAGATGGTTGCTACTATCTCATACAAGGGACACCAATGGGTAGGTTAATGTTGTATCAACGGGTAGTAGATGAAGTAAGCAAAGATATTAAGCCGTCAAGACAAAAAGTAATCATAGAAGATTTTATCAAATATTCCTACGGAGGTGGTTTCAAAGTCAAGGCACTTAAAAAAATGAAGACAATAGTCAATTCAGATACAAATATTAAATTAATAAACAATTATTTGGAAACCGAAGAAAAATAAATTGTTTTTACCAAACCGATAAAAAATAAAATAAACATGAAGTTTTCAATAAAATATTTCATACTCGTATTGAGTATGGTGTACACTGTTATGGCTAATAGCCAAGATGGAATAGTAAGCACTACACCTACCTGTCCTGACGAAGCGACCGGTACTGCTACAATCTCTCTTTTTGTAGATTTATTTGGCCCAGACTGGCACATTCCACCTTTAAGTGCTGAGGTAGAAAATCTAGATACAGGAGAAGAATGGGATGGAGATTTAGGTGTCTTGAAGAATAATTTGCTAATAGGTTCTTTTGAAGGTTTAACAAAAGGGGATTATGAAGTTACTATCAATGTATCCCCAAGGTGTTTTCTTACTATGGAATTTAGTATAGAAAATATATCGGATAGGATTACAATCACAGCATCTCCTGAACCAATCTGTATTCCTAACACTGGGTCAATTATCCCAATAGTAACAGGTGGAACACCGCCTTATACTTATAGATGGAACTGGGATAACAGTCAAATAACAAAAGATGTTTTTAATCAACCAGTGGGATGGCATGTTTTGGAAGTGACTGATAAAAATGGATGTACTGGAGATGCAACAATTGATATTGAATTGGCTGACCCTATTGTTAAATTATCAGATTATAGTCATTTAAGTACTTGTATTGCAAATGATGGTACTATAACCATAGAAAAATTATTCGAAGGTAATATAGCATTTAAATGGACAGGGCCAAATGGCTTCCAGTCAACAAGCCAGAATTTAACAGGATTAAAGGCAGGGTGGTATACGTTGACTGCAACTCTTGGTGATTGTGCTCAATCATTAACTTTAAATATGTGCTGTTGTGACGATAATTATACTTGTTATATGGGGCAAAATGTTCCATTTTCTGTACAAGGAATAAAAACAAATACAACAAATGGGCTTAATAATGGCTCAATTACTTTAACGCCTATTTCTGGAAAAGGTCAATATTTATACTCATGGTCAGGGCCAAATTTTAGTTCATCAGATAAAGATATTTTCAACCTAGCGCCTGGTATTTACACAGTAACTGTAACTGACGGATGTACTGATATTATTCTATCATATGAAATAATACCAGAGGAAAATTGTGAACCACATTTAATTAATATCAGAGGTACTACAAAGTGTATTCATATTCCAAGTGGAAAAGGATTTATATATACCGATCCAATAGGCGGACAAGCACCATATTCTTATCAATGGAGCACTGGAAGTAACCTACAAAACATCGAAGTCACTTATCAAACTGATTACTCAGTAACTGTTTCAGATGCAAATGGATGTACATCTTCACAATCTTTCAATATGAATACAACTAATATAAATATAGTAGATTTTGAATTTAGAATTGTTAAGGAATGTATTCCTAAATTTGGATTTATTGAACCTGGAATTGTAGAAGTATATGTTACGAAGGGTAATGGAGATTACAAATTTCAATGGAATATTGGAAGTCAAAATAACTTCGCTCTAATAGAAAGTAAGATGGATTACACAGTAACTGTAACTGACAAGTGTGGATACTCTAAGGTAAAATCAATTCACCTTAGTTGTAATGCGGATTGTTCCTTACCAGTAGGAGTTGGGATACCTCATGCTGCGTTTGCTGATGGATGCTTTGATAAATGCGGAGACTCATTTGAATTTAATTGTACACATTTGGTAGTTGGTGGAAGCCCAGATGTATTTAGCGTTCCAGATTTATCAAATACTGATCTTGAGATAACTTGGTGGGATGGGACGAAAGAAAAAATAAATGGAACGATTGTCGACGTGAGAAGCGCAACTCCAGTTCATAAATTTTTCAAAATCAGAAAGCCAATACCTGAGGCTAGTATACCATTTACAGTAGTAATACATGATCACATATCAGGCTGTTTTCGAAGAATTACTTTTGCTGCTCCAGCTGAAGGAGAATGCAAACAAAGAAGATTAATTAGTACAACCTTAGCTCCATTTGATTTTGAATTTGGCACTAAAAAATCAACTTGTGGTGGTGACATGTTAAAAGCTTATCAATATGTTCCTAATGATTCTTTGGCCCCTTGCACTAAAGGAGGAACGATGAGAGTATGGTCACCTTGCAGTGTTTTTTCTTCCACAGGAAGTGAGTTTATTGACAAAATAGAAGTACCAGCAACTAATAATTTGATGATAATTGAAAACCCATTTATTTCTGGTGATCATGGAGTCCCTTGCCTTGAAACTGCCCAAGTTATGTGTGTGTTTTTTCCAGGAGCTATTCCATTTAGTGCCGATTTAGGCGTTGGCCTAGTCCCCTGTGAAGCTTTCGAAGAAATTACTGATACAGAATGTCCTTATTCAATTCGAGCGTTTCCCAAAAAAGCAAAAGACCAAATCACTGTTGAAATTTCATCCCCAAGAGATTATATGGGATGTTTGCTTACTGTTAGAGATTTTGCGAGTATTATTAAAATAGAAAAAACTGTTGATTTAAGAAAGGGTAAAAATCTAATTGTTATTGATATTACTTCATTGGCAGTA
>JBGSOH010000162.1:0-3354 GCA_041739205.1 Saprospiraceae bacterium | reverse complement strand
AATCAGAGGAGAAGATTTTGTATTTGACTCTGTAGATGAAGTCGGCAACTTAATTCATAGCGGTATCTATGCTGCTCGTAAGGACGTAAGATGCATCATCCATACACATGCGCCAGCAATAATGACGGTCATTTCACTGTTTTGGATAGCTTCGAGCATGATGGGCAACATCACTGAAATCTCTTGTTTTCTACTGCCAGGAAGTAGCGAAATGATCGGTTTAGACTTATTTATATTAGCAAGAAAATCATCATTTGGCTTGAATTTTTCAATGGCATCAAGAAGTGGATGACCCACATAAACGGATTCGAAACCATATTTTTTGAAGAAATCAGCTTCGAATGGGAGTATGACAAGTAGTTTGTCTGTATATTTTCCTAAATCGTACACCCTGCTTTTGTGCCAAGCCCAAACTTGTGGTGTGATGTAGTAAACGACTTTTATACCTTGGTTTTTTGCCCATTTAGCCATGCGTAGATTAAAACCGGGATAGTCAATTAAGACAAGTACATCAGGTTGGTAGGCGAGGATATCTTTTTTACAAGTCTTTAGAAAACCTAGAATAGTTCTTAGGTTTTTTACAACTTCTAGGAAACCCATAAATGCCATGTTGCGATAATGGGTCACTAAATGTCCACCTTCTGAAAGCATTTTGTCTCCACCCCAAAACCTAAATTGAGCATTGACATCTTTTTTTTTCAAACTAGACATCAGATTAGACCCATGAAGATCTCCAGAAGCTTCTCCAGCTATAATGTAATACTTCATTTAATATTTTATCCGATTAATCCAGCTCCAAATTTATAAACCCATGCAGCAACATATATTAATGTCGGGAATACAATGCCTCTCATTGTTTGGTCCCATCTTCTGTTTTTAGCAATATTGAATGGAATTAAATTCCAACAGATACCAATTAAAACTAAGGTACGAAATCTTCTCTCGGCTGTAGATGCACTAACTTCTGCCATCCAACCCATACTAGTAAGTAATTCAAAGATATATTCTACTACTACAAATCCCAATACGGGGACAATCACACCAAGTAAAATTCCAAAGATTACAGAATCACGTTCTACCATATTATATATTTTCTAAATATTTAAGATTTTTAATTTGAGCATAATGTGTTAAATCATGTCCTGATGGAACGATAGACACATAATTGTTTTTAAGTGCATTTATATCGTTGTCTAAGTCATCGTTTTCATAAGAAACAAACTTCCCTGTCAACCAATAGTATTTTTCTCCCCTAGGATCTATTCCCTCTTGAAATTCTTCTACCCAAGTACCATTACCTTGTCTACAAACTTTGATGCCTTTGATTTCATCTAGTCCACAAGCAGGAATATTGACATTCCAAAGTTTACAGTCTTGCATGGGTTGATTAAGCACAGATGAAATTATTTTTTTTATATAAACCTTAGCAGCTTCAAAGTCTGCTTCAAAACTAAAGTCTAATAAAGAAAATCCTATAGAATCAATACCTTCTATACTTGCTTCCATAGCTGCCGACATAGTTCCAGAATATATGATATTGATGGAAGAATTGGCTCCGTGATTAATACCCGATACACATAGGTCTATTTTTTTACCTTTAAGCAATACATTTTTTGCCAATTTGACACAATCTACAGGTGTACCCGAACATTCATAAGCATCAATACCTTCAAATATATCTACTTTCCTTAGTTTTAATGGGTTGTTTAAAGTAATAGCATGACCTTGACCAGATTGAGGGGAATCAGGAGCCACGACCAATACTTCACCAAATTGTGATGCGACTTCTACTAGTGCTTTTATGCCAGGGGCCACGATGCCATCATCATTTGTTATTAATATCATGTTTAAAATATTTCTATTTTCCTAAAGATGTTGCAAATTAACGCAAATAGGATGAATATATGATGTATTCGTTTCGAATTGTTGTAATTTTCAAATTGATATGAGCAAATAATAATATCAAGATATTTCTTAATGATGGTTTTTGGTCAAAAAATTATAGAGCATTTTTAATTTAGGGTTTTTACTATTCCAATACTTGTCATATGTTTACAATTCTGCTTTGGTATATTCACTTTCCTTGGTTAGATATAGCACTTTTGCAATCTCAGGTACTGAGTTTGGATTAGACGGAAGTTAAGTCAGATTCAAAATAATAATAAACATTTTCTCCAATGATTTAAGTTTTAAATCATTGAATTAATAATGATTATATATTATTAATTTGTTTAATTATAAATTTATTTATTTCTAAGGACACAAATATTTACTGATTCTGGAACAAAGTGTGTAAAGATTACGTTCTAATCCAACGTATAAAGATACAGAAATTTTATTTCAATCAATAGTTTATACTGTTCAGTACTAAGACATCATCATTGCATAATTAATTTGATGTTTTATTCTCAGTTTTAAACATGGGGGATGACTGGTATCGACAGGAAAGATGATCGGTTGGTAAGCATGCCGGAGCACGATTGTTCACTCCGTAATAAATGATGATCAAACAACAAATGGCGATAATAACTTCGCATTAGCTGCGTAATCTAGGATTACAACGCTTTTAGTGCCGCCCGGTTGACGTCCGATATATGCCGGTAGCCGCACTTCAACAGACCCGCGGACTAGGTGAGTGAGATGCTTCGATCACGATCCGAAATTAAGAAGATAAGATCATGACGTCGTGGGCTTCTAGACCTGTCAGATTACGAAAATTCGATTAGAAGATAAGCATGTAGAAAGCTTTCAGTTGCTTTGTCTGGACCAGGGTTCGAGTCCCTGCATCTCCACTTAATGAGCTTAAATAGTTGTTTACCAATTGTTTAAGCTTTTTTTTTGTTATGTGATATTAAAATAGCCCTTGCAATTGCCATCTCGCAAGGGCTATTTTATTTTATCATTCCAAAAATGTAATGCTTAATATTTGATCAATTTTCTGGTATAATTGATTTTTTTATTATCAAGCCTCAATAAATAAATTCCAGTATTCAAATGATCGATTTCAATAGTTCCGAAATTATTTTCTATAGTACTATTTATCAGAATCTTACCAGTAATATCAAAGATACTGACGTCCGTTTTACCCCAAAGTTCATTTAGATATAACTCTACTTTTTCATTTTTATTTATAATCTGAACACTTTTCGCAAGGTCATCATTTGTACTTGATGGACACTCAATAGCAGGAATTACAACAGATAATCTACATGCTTCATTTTCACCATCAAAAATAACTATTTCATATACCTTTCTTTCCGTTAGATTTTCAATCGTATATGGCAAATCAGCATACATAAAAGGTCCTTTGGCTTCTCCATTTATTTTTAATCTGAATCTTGGAGATGTGTTTTC